>JANYII010000226.1 GCA_025358705.1 Betaproteobacteria bacterium
GCCCGCAAGGATAACAAGGAAAATCGCCTCGGGGGATTTTGCCAAAATCCCCCGAGGCGATTTTCCAGCCGTGCAGTTAACCTATCGGGATGGCGCCGCCGGGCACGTGCTTGGCGACCAATTCGAGCAAGCGGTCGGCGCGCACGGGTTTGGTCAGGTAGCCGACCGCGCCCAGTTCCTTGCCGCGACCATCGCCGTCCTCGATCGAGGTAAGGAAAATCACCGGAATGTTCGGCAGCGTCGAGTCGGATTTCAGCGCCGCGATGAATTCGAAGCCATCCATGTGCGGCATGTTGACGTCCGACAGGATCAGGTCGGGCGGATGCTTCAATACATGGTAGCCGGCACTGATCGCATCAGCTGCGGTGCTGACCTCGTAGCCGGCCGAGGCGAGATGCATGCGCAGTAACTCGCGCAGGCTGTCGTCGTCATCCACCACCAGGATCCTGGCCGCCACCGGCGCCCGCCCGACTACTTTCCGCAGGCCTTGGCGACGGCAGCGCGCGCCTTGGCGGTCTCTTGGGCGACCTGATCCTCGGTGAGGTAGTAGCGCTCGCCGTTGGGGTTGCTACGTGCGATGCGCTGCCCGCTCTCCAGGGTGCGCAGGTATTCCTGGCTGCGCTCGCAGCCCTCGTTGCGCTCGCTCTTCGCCTGTTGGTCCTGCTGCACTTTGTCGGAGGCCTTGCGCGCCTCCTCTTGCCGCTGGCGGTATTCCTTCTCCTGCTCCGCAGGACTGAGCGCCCCCTTGCCCGCAGCCTTGCCCGCGGGCGCCGGCGCAGAGGCGGCGGATGCCGCGCCCCGCATCAGGGTTGCCTTCGTGCCTAGAGGCGGAGTGTCGCCGTAGCGCACCTTGCCGTCCTTGTCGACCCACTTGTACATCTGCGCTGCCGCCGGGGCGGCGACGAGCAGCCATGCCAGCATGATGCAGATCCACTTTACGGTCGCGTTCACGGGCGCCTCCTGTGTTTGTGTCCCAGCCGAATAACGCATTCTATCCCCCAGCGGTGGACACCGGCCCGGACTGTCCCTATTATGCCTGCATGAGATTTTGCGTCATTCCCGCCCTCGCAGCGCTGCTTTGCTGCGCCACGACGGCCCTGGCGCAGCAGTATCGCTGGACTGACGAGATGGGCCGGGTGCGCTTCACCGACACGCCGCCACCGCCGACCGCGAAAAACATCACGAAAACCGCCACCCCGGCGAAGCCGGCGGCGACCGCGGAGGCGCCGCTGCCGTTCGAAGTGCTGCAGGCGAGCAAGGATTTTCCGGTCACGCTCTACACCGCGCCTGCGCTGATCTGCAAGCAGTACTGCGAAAGCGCGCGCCTGGTGCTCAACCGCCGCGGCGTGCCGTTCACCGAGCTGCAGGTGTGGGACCCGGAGGCCGTCGCGAAGTTGAAGACGGCGACGGGCAGCGAGAACATCCCGGCCATCGTGGTCGGCCGCACCGTAGCGAGCGGCTTCGACGAGGCGCGCTACGACGGCTTGCTTGATTCCGCCGGCTATCCGAAGACCGGCTCGGCGCCGGCGCGAGCTCAGGCGGCGCCCGCGGCGCCCGCCGGATTCGAGCCGCCGCCGCAAGCCGAACCGGTGAAGCCTGCCGCGGGGCGGCCCGGACCGTACGACACCAGCGGCCTGAAGTCGAACGTGCCGGAGAAGCCGGGCGTCTACGACCCGGCCAAAGCGGGCCTGCCTGACAACAGCAAGCCTCCCGGGCCCTACGGCGTGCCGTCGGGAACCTCGGGAAGCAAGTAAATCCGGAAGTTGGTGCTGGTGCCCCGACTCGAACGGGGGACCTACTGATTACGAATCAGTTGCTCTACCAACTGAGCTACACCAGCGCGCCGCTCTGCGACGGCGCGGATTATACGCCGGAACCTATCGCTCGACGCAGGAATTGCTGCGCTTGCAGTCCGGGTAGAACGGAATCTGGATCGACTTGAGGCTGCCGACCGCGACGCCGTTGCGCTTCGCGGGCCGGAACTGAATCTTGCGCACGGCCTCGAGCGCCGCCTGGTCGAACACACCGGGTGGCTGTGATTCCAGAACCGCAAT
>JANYII010000268.1 GCA_025358705.1 Betaproteobacteria bacterium
CAAAACCCCGCTTCGGCGGGGTTTTGCTTTTTCAGGGGACAAACTACGCCAAGGATTCCTTGAACGGATGGCCGCGCCGCTCGATCTCGGCACGAATCTCCTTCATCGCCTCGGCAACTTCCGCCGGATCGCCGCGCACGCCGAGCTCGATATGGCCGCGGCTGCCGTCCTTGCCCATCGTCGGCAAAGAGAACAGCTTGAGCTTCTTCCACTTCGCCTCGATCGCGTACATGAGGTCGGAGAGCATGCACTCGCCCGCTTCGAATACGAAGATCGACTCTTCCTTGAGCGCGTGCGTGTTGTGCAGGTGGCGATAGCGTTCGTCGAGCACCCATTCGACCATCGGCCAGGCCATCTGCGGGAAGCCGGGCACGAACCAGTGCTCCCGCACCACGAAGCCCGGGATGCGGTTGAACGGGTTTGGAATGATCTCCGCGCCGACGGGAAATTCGCCCATTTTCAGGCGCTGCGGCGTGGTTTCGCCCGCGAAGCGGCCGCGGATTTCGCGCTCGGCCTCCGGGTGCAGCGCGAGACTGACGCCCAATGCGGTCGCGGTGCACTGCCGCGTGTGATCGTCCGGCGTCGCGCCGATGCCGCCAAAGGAAAACACGACGTCGCCCGATGCGAAGGTGCGCTTGAGCGCCGCGGTCAGCCGCTCCGGATCGTCGCCGTGGTACTCGCACCAGGCAAGGCGCAGGCCGCGCTGGGCGAGCGCCTGGATGATGAAGGAGAAATGCTTGTCCTGGCGCTTGCCGACCAGGATTTCATCGCCGATGACCAGCGCGCCGAATGCCATGCCGGCATTCTAAGCGCGCCGTGCTGTCGACGCGCGCGGCGCGTCAGGCCGCTTTTTTCGCCCAGCGCTCGAGTTCTTCGAGGCCGCCGATGCGGTTGCCGTTGACGAACACCTGCGGCACGGTGCCCGCACCGGTGATGGCGCCGACGATACGGCTGCGATTGGCGTTGCCCAGCGACACTTCAGCGTAGTCGTAGCCGAGATCCTTCAGCAACTTCTTCGCCCGGGTGCAGTAACCGCAGCCCTCGCGCGTCAGGATCGCCACCTGGTCCGGCTTTTTCGCCTTCGGCGCGATGTAGGCCAGCATGGTGTCGGCGTCAGAAACTTCGAACGGGTCGCCCGGCTTGTTCGGCTCGACGAACATCTTCTGCGCCACGCCGTCCTTGACCAGCATCGAATAGCGCCAGGAGCGCTTGCCGAAGCCGAGGTCGGACTTATCCACCAGCATGCCCATGCCGTCGGTGAATTCGCCGTTGCCGTCGGGCAGCATCACGAGGTTGGCGCATTCCTGGCCCGCTGCCCACTCGTTCATGACAAAGGCGTCGTTCACGGAAATGCAGACGATGGCATCCACGCCGTTGGCGAAGAACGCCGGAGCCAGCTCGTTGTAGCGCGGCAGGTGGGTCGAGGAACAGGTGGGCGTGAACGCCCCGGGCAGCGAGAACACCGCCACCGTCCTGCCCTTGAAAATCTCGTCGCTGGTCACATTCTTCCAGTCGTTGCCGCTACGGGTGCGGAATACGACCTTCGGGACGTTCTGGCCTTCGCGGTTCATGTGCATCCTTTATATTGGTTAAAACGATGTATGCGACCAATATAGGGATGCGCCTCCCTCTGTACCAATACTTTGTCCGCATCGCTATAATAGTCCTCTCCTATGACCCTCACGGAACTCAGGTACGTGGTGGCCGTCGCCGAAACGCGCCATTTCGGCCAGGCCGCCGAGCGCTGCTTCGTCAGCCAGCCCAGCCTTTCCGCCTCGGTGAAGAACCTCGAGGAAGAACTGGGCGTGACGCTGTTCGAGCGCGGCAAGCGCGGCGTGTTCCTAACCGAGGCGGGCGAGCAGATCGTGGCGCAGGCGCGCCGCACGCTGGAAGAGGCCGAGCGCGTGAAAACCGTGGCGCGCCAGGGCCGCGACCCGCTCAAGGGCGTCCTGCGCCTGGGCATCATCCACACCATCGCGCCGTACCTGCTGCCGGACCTGGTCGGCGCCCTGCGCCGCAGCGCGCCGGAAATGCCGCTCGACGTGGAGGAAAACACCACGGCGACGCTCGACCGGATGCTGAAGTCGGGCGAACTCGACGCCATCATCCTCGCGCTGCCCTATGAAGGCCCGGGCATCGAGACGGTGCCGCTATACGAAGAGATCTTCCGCGTCGTGGCGCCCGCCAAGCACGCGCTGGCGCGCAGGAAAACGGTTGCCGTGGAGGAACTGGACGCGGGCGAACTGCTGCTGCTGCCTGTGGGCCACTGCTTCCGCGACCAGGTGCTGGACGCCTGCCACGAATTCTCCCGGCCGCCGGAAGCCGGGCGCCAGGGCAATTCGCTGGAAACCCTGCGCAGCATGGTGGCCTCCGGCCTCGGGATCAGCGTGCTGCCCGCGACGGCACTCACGCCGCGCCACGCCAATGCGCTGGTAAAAACGGTTGAATTTTCCAGTCCCTGCCCTGTGCGGCGCGTTGCGCTCGCCTCGCGCCGCGGCTTCCACCGGCCCGCGGCGCTGGAAAAACTCGTCGGCGCGATCCGGGGACTGCAGCTGCCTGTAAAACGGCTATAGGCGAACCGCCTCGCCCTCGATCGGCGCCTGCCGCAGCACTTCCAGCTCGCCAAGCAGGAAATGGATGAAGGCGAGCCCGAACAGCACAGGCGCGAGGAAACCGACCAACGGCACGTAGGCAAGAAGCGCGAGCACGACGCCAAGCAGGTAGAGCGCCCCGCGCCTGGAGGCGAAGATGGCACGCATCTCGTCCGCGGTGGCGTGCTCGGCGAGCGCGTCGTAGCGCAGCACCCGCTGGTTCACCCAGCCCATGATCGCCACCGGGATCGCGGGCCACAGCGGGGGAATCAGCCAGAACGGAATCGAAACCGCGCCGAGCAGCGCGAGGCCGGCAAGCGCGACCACGCTGTTCCACAGGCTGCCCGCGATGCCGCCGCCCCGCCTGCGCGCCAGTTGCGGAAAGCGTCGCGAGGCGATGTGCTCGACCATCGCCTGCATGCCGAAAATGCTGAGGATGAAGAGCGCGGTGAGATACACGAGCGGCACGAACAGCAGCACCATGATCACGTGCGCCGCCACCAGCATCGCGTCGCCCGTGTCGAAACTCAGGAAGAACATCCCGGACTCGATCCAGTGCTTGAGCTTCGCCGCCATCCAGACCGCCGTGGTGCTCCACAGCAGGAAGGCAGCTGCGCCCCAGGCAAACAGGGAGACCAGCATCGGCCAGATCATCAGCCACAGCATGCGTGGGTGCAGCAAGCTCGCGAGCGCAAAAAAGAGGGAACGGGAAATAGGGTTCACCAGCGGATTCATTTGCGGATACTGTGCCACAGCTTCGTCAGGCGCTTGGATGAGACCGGCACCGGCGTCTTCAGTTCCTGGGCGAAGAGCGAAACCCGCAGTTCTTCCAGCAGCCAGCCGAACTGTTCCAACTCGGCGCCGGTGCGCACCGTGCCGCCCAGCTTCGCGCGTGAAATCCGCTCGCGCTGCCAGGCCTGCTCCAGCGGAGCCAGTTCGGCGGCGCGCTGCGCATCGCGCAGCGGGTCCGAGCGCAGCTTGTCCAGCCTGAGCGCCGCAGCTTTCAGGTAACGGGGGAAATGCTGCAGGCGCGGCCACGGGGTGCGCGCGAGAAATCCCGCCTGCAACAGGCGCTCGCCTTGCTGCTTCACGTCCGCAGCCGCCTGCGGATAGGCCTTCTGCATTGCCGCGATCCGCTTCTGCACCTGCGCATGCTCGGCAAGTATCGCCGCCGCCAGCCGCTGCATTTCCTGGGCGATGAGGTTCAGCCGGTTGCGGCCTTCCTGCACGCGCTTGGCGAACTCGGCCTGCCGCATCGGCAGCGAATCGGCAAGGAATGTCCGGTCGAGCGCCGCCGAGACGACGTCGTCCTTTACCGCGGCCAGCGTCATATCCTTCGAAAGCCCCTTCTCTATCTCGCGCAGGCGTTCGCGAAACGCGATGGCAAGCAGGCGCAGCACGCCGGCGCGATGGACTTCCCGCGCGCGCTCAGGCGAATCGAACACCTCCAGCACGACGCCGTCCGTGCCTTTGTCCGACACGTCTTGCAGCGCCGGATACCCGACCAGGGTCTGCCCGCCGCGCTGCATCTCCATGACTTCCTCCAGGTCGCCAAAATTCCAGGCGATGAATTTCTCGCCTTCCGGTATTTCCTCCGAAAGGCTTTCCTGGATGCGGGAACCGAACTCCTCTTTCAGTTCCGCGACATTCCTGCCCATCGCCAGCTGCCGGCCGTGTTCGTCCAGCACGCGGAAGTTCATCTGCAGGTGCGGCGGCGCCGAATCCGGGCGGAAGGCATCGGCGGGCACTTCCAGGCCCAGCTCCGCGCGGATGTGGCGCGCGAGCGCCGAGGAGAGCGGCGTATCGGATGGCGGCACGGTGTCGCAGAATGTCTCGGCGAATTCCGCCAGCGCACCGAGCTTGTGGCGCAGGCGCTGCGGCATGCCCTTGGCGTAGGACTGCACTTTCTCCCTAAGCAGGCCCGGCACCAGCCATTCGCAGCGGGCGGCCGGCACCTGGTTCAGCAGCGCGACCGGCACCGTCATGGTCACGCCATCCTTCGGCGAGCGCGGCTCGAAGTGATACTCGAGCGTGAAGCGATTCGGGCCGACCTGCAGCTCGTGCGGAAAATTCTCCGTGGTGATGCCCGCGGCTTCGTGGCGCATCAGGTCCTCGCGCCGAAGTTCGAGCAGCTTCGGCTGCGCGCGCTCCGCCTCCTTGCGCCATTTCTCGAAGTCCGCGCCGTTGGTGATGCCTTCGGGCACCCGCGCGTCGTAGAAGGCATGGATCAGCTCGTCATCTACCAGGATGTCCGGACGGCGCGACTTGTGCTCGAGGCGCTCGATCTCCTTCAGCAGGCGCCGGTTGTGGGCCAAAAACGGGGGAGGGGCCCTGTTTTCCCTCCCGGACGGCGCGTGCGTCTCGTACTCGCCCTCGACCAGCGCCGAGCGCAGGAAGATTTCGCGCGACAGCTTCGGGTCGATCGGCCCGTAGTGGACGCGCCGGTCGGCGTATACGGGCAGGCCATAGAGCGTGCCGCGCTCGATCGCGACCACCTGGGCTCGCGTCTTTTCCCAATGCGGCCGCTCGCGGTGGCGCTTGAGCAAGTGGGCGCCCAGTTCCTCCATCCAGCGCGGATCCACGCCCGCCACGTTGCGCGCGAAGAGCCGCGTGGTTTCCACCAGCTCCGCGGCCATGATCCACTTGCCGGGCTTTTTCGTGTTCGATCCGGGATGCACCCAGAACTTGATGCCGCGCGCTCCCGTGTAGTTGTTGTCCTGCTCGTCTTTCATTCCGATATTGCCCAGCAGGCCGCACAGCAGCGCCCGGTGGACCGCGCGAACGCCTTCAGGCTTCTCGAGGTTGGCGCTCGACAGCTTCCATTCGAGTTCCTCCACCGACTGCCGCAGCTGGGAATGAATATCGCGCCACTCGCGCAGCCGCACGTAGGAAATGAAATTCTCGCGGCACTGCTTGCGCGAGGGAGAAGCACCCTGTCCGAAGGCTTTCCAGAGCTTCAGGTAACCGAGGAAATCCGAGCGCTCGTCGGCGAACTTCGCGTGGCGTTCATCGGCCGCTCCCGCCTTGTCGAGCGGCCGGTCGCGCGGGTCGCGCACCGAAAGCGCGGAGGCGATCACCAGCATCTGCTCCAGGCAGCCTTCCTCCCGCGCCGCAACCAGCATGCGGCCGACTCGAGGATCCAGCGGCAACCGCGCGAGCTCGCGCCCGGTGTCGGTGAGTACATTTTCTTCGTCCACTGCGCCCAGTTCGTTCAACAAGGCATAGCCATCCGTGATCGCGCGCGGGCTCGGCGGATCGAGGAACGGAAAATCCTCGACCTTGCCCAGGTTCAGGCTGAGCGCGCGCAGGATCACCGCCGCGAGCGACGAGCGTAGTACCTCCGGATCGGTGAACGGCGGCCGCGCGTTGTAGTCCTCCTCCGAATAAAGCCGGACCGAAATGCCGTCCGCGACCCGCCCGCAGCGCCCGGAACGCTGCTTCGCCGCCGCCTGCGAAATGTTCTCCACCTGCAGCATCTCGACCTTATTGCGGTAGCTGTAGCGCTTCACGCGCGCGAGGCCCGTATCCACCACGTAGCGGATGCGCGGCACGGTGAGCGAGGTCTCGGCGACGTTGGTCGCGAGCACGACGCGCTGCGCGCCGCTCGGGCGAAAGACTTTGTCCTGGTCGGCGTTGCTCAGGCGCGAGTACAGCGGCAGGATCTCAACGCCCTTGATCGCTTTCCCGAGAACTTCCGCCGCCTTGCGGATTTCACGTTCACCCGGCAGGAAGACCAGTACGTCGCCCTGCCCGCCGCGGCACAGGTCGCTGACGGCCGCGGCAAGCGCCTGCTCCTCCTCGTCGCGCGTGGTGTCTTCCTTGTCGCCCTCGACCGGGCGGTAGCGCACCTCGACCGGATAGAGGCGGCCGGACACCTCGATCACCGGCGCGCCGTTGAAGTGCTTCGAGAATTTCTCCGCGTCGATGGTGGCCGAAGTGATGACGACCTTCAGGTCGCTTCTCTTGCCGAGCAACTGCTTCATGTAGCCCAGCAGAAAATCGATGTTCAGGC
>JANYII010000278.1 GCA_025358705.1 Betaproteobacteria bacterium
GCCCATGGCGCCGTCCAGGACCAGGATCCTCTCGGCGAGCAGCGACTGCAGCAGGGAATTGCGATCGTTCATCCGGCCCTGAAAAAGCAAAACGTCCGTTCAGCTTTCGCAGAAACGGGCCGTATGGGATTTGGTTCGGGGCGCGCCTCTTTAGCGGTACTTGTTTTTCCCCGTCTCTCGGCGGTGCGGCGCCCGCAAGCTGAACTTCAAATCGGCGCGAACTGCATTTTACCTCACGTCTACCATCAGTGCAGGCGTGGCTTTTTCAGGAAGTCGTTCCTGTCCGCCGAGCGTACCTGCACTTTCGACGATACGCCACGGCGCGATAGCGTGAGCGTGACATCGCTGCCTGCGGGGCCGCTGCTCCAGATCCGGCGAAACATCGCTGCGAGCCCGGTAACCGGCTCGCCGGCAACCTCCAGCACTAGGTCGCCCAGCTTCACGCCGGCGCGTTCGGCCGGCCCGCCCGGCGCAAGGCCGCCAATGACCAGGTGACCGTCCATTTCCGCGGTGTAGATGCCTAGCCAGGCGCGCGGTGAACCCGCGGCGCGTCCAAGCGTCAGCAACTCACCAAGAATGGGATCCAGGAGGTCGATCGGCACGAACATGTTGCCGTCGACCGCCTTGCCGCCGGTGGATTCCTGTACCAGCAGCGAACCGATGCCAAGCAATCGGCCGTCCGGTCCAACGAGCGCTGCACCACCCCATTGCGGGTGCGCGGGTGCAGTGAACAGGGCTTCGTCGAGCACGTACTCCCAGTAACCGGCAAATTCACGCTTGGCGATGACTTTCGCCTTGAGCGAATGAGGGCGGCCGCCGTGACCGATGACAATGACGTCGGCGTTCACATCGACGCAGGACGCCGCTGCGCGCTGTATCGGTCGTACGCCGAGGGAGCCTAGCGGTAGCACCAGGCCAAGTCCCGTACACTGGTCGTAGGCGAGCGCGTGACCCTGAACGACAGTGCCGCGATTGGTGGTGAGCCAGATCGACTCCGCCTCGGTAATCAGGTAGCCGATCGTGACGACGAGGCCATCGTCGCGGATCACCACGCCGTTGCCGGCGCGTTCGGTCCCAAGGATAGACGCAGTGAACGCGTCTTCCGGAATCTCCGCGCGCAGCAGTACCACCGAATCGAGCGCCGATGCGAGATCGAATCCCGCCTCGTCCGGGCTTGGTTGCAGGGTCGCTGGAAAGGCCCAGCTGCCGGGTTCGGGCATGCTCAGTCCTTGTCGAAAGGCAGGCCGACGTAGTTTTCCGCCAGCATGGTCGCCGCGGAACGGGAGCCCGTCACATATTGGAGCTGTGAAAGCTGCAGGCGGTGGTGAAACGGGCTTTCATCGTGGAAACGATGCAGCATCGATGTCATCCACCAGGAGAAATGTTCGGCGCGCCACACCCGGCGCAGCGCATCCTCCGAATAGCGCTCGAGCAAAGCCGTTTGGCCGGTGCCGTAGAACGCAGCCAGCGCTCGCGCGAGCACACGCACGTCGGCGACTGCCAGGTTCAGGCCCTTGGCGCCAGTCGGCGGCACGATGTGCGCCGCGTCGCCGGCGAGGAACAGACGTCCGTACTGCATCGGCTCGACCACGAAACTGCGCATCGCGACCACGCCTTTCTGGAAGATGCGCCCATCCGCCAATCGCCAACCGTCGCTGCCGGCGAGCCGCGTGTGCAACTCCTCCCAGATGCGCGCGTCGGGCCAGTCTTCCACGCGGTTGTTGGGATTGCACTGCAGGTAGAGCCGCTGGATCTGCGGCGAGCGCGTACTGACCAGTGCGAATCCGCGCTCGTGGTACGCATAGATCAGTTCCTCGGTCGCTGGCGGCCCCTCGACGAGGATGCCAAACCAGCCGAACGGATAGACGCGCTCGAACTCCTTGCGCACGCGCGAGGGAATCGACGGGCGCGATACACCGTGAAAGCCGTCGCAGCCGGCGATGTAGTCGCAGGTGATTTCCCGGACCGCGCCATCCGAATCGTGGAAGCGCAATTTCGGCAGCTTGGTGTCCAGGTCGAGCAGGCTTACGTCCTTCACGCCGAAGAGAAGCTGCCCGCCGGCGTCCAGCCTTGCCTTGACCAGGTCGCGGATCACTTCGTGTTGCGCGTACACCATGATGGAGCGTCCGCCGGTGAGCTCCGCAAGATGCAGGCGATGGCTCTGCCCGCCGAAGCGCAGGATCACGCCTTCATGCCGCTGACCTTCGCGCCGCATGCGCTCACCGACGCCGGATTCGTTCAGCAGGTCGACGGTTCCCTGCTCCAGCACGCCGGCGCGGATGGTGGCCTCGATCTCTTCCCGGCTGCGCGTCTCGAGCACCACCGATTCGATGCCGCGCAGCCGCAGCAGGTGGGCGAGCAGCAGTCCCGCAGGCCCCGCTCCGATGATTCCGACTTGTGTGCGCATCGTGCTGATATTATCCGGCCGCATGGCGGAAAACGAATTCAAATCGTCGGTTGCAGTATTTCCCGTTCAGCTGCAGTGGGGCGAATGCGATCCGGCCGGCATCATTTTCTACCCGACGTATTTCCGTTGGTTCGACGCCGCCGCATGGAACATGTTCGCCGAGGTTGGCTATCACGCGAAGCGCATGCGCGCAGAGCATCTGGCGATGCCGCTGGTTGCCGCGGATTGCCAGTTCAAGCATCCCGCCGAGCAGCAGGACCGCGCGCAAGTGCGTTCACGAATTCAGCGCTGGGGCGGCAAGTCCTTCGTCATCAGCCACGACGTCGTGCGCGAGGATGGCATTTTGCTCGCGCAGGGTTCCGAAACCCGTGTTTGGGGACGCTACACCGACGGCCCAGGCTCGCCGCTCAAAGGCCAAGCGATCGGCGAGGATCTCAAGGCTCTGTTCAGGGCGCGATGAATTTTTTCGCGTGGCCGAAGGCGGTATTCGCCGCCGGCACGCCGCAGTAGATCGCCGCCAGCATCAGCACTTCCTTCAGTTCCGCCGGCGAGAGCTCATGCTCGAGGCCGGCGCGCACGTGCAGATCGAACTCCTCCCAGCTCTTCAGCGCCACCATCATCGCCAGCACCAGCAGCCGGCGCGTGCGGTCGTCGAATCTGGGGCGCGTCCACATCTCGCCCCAGGCGTAGCGCGTGATCAACTCTTGGAATTCGTCGGTGAACGGGTGCCGGTTCTTGAGGCGCGCTTCGACGTACTTCACGCCGAGCACCGCCTTGCGGCGCTTGAGGCCACGGTCGTAGCGCTGTTTTTCAGTCTTGATGGCGGGCATGGGTTCACTAGCTCCTGAGGGAATGCGACCAGTCGGCGAGCGCGCGCTCGATCATCGTGGGTGCGGCGCCGAAACTGCTTTGTGGGTCGAACAGGGTCGCGAGCGTTTTCTCGTCGACGGCCTTCCCGGCCTGGGGGTTGCTGCGCACGACGTCGGCCAGCGGCCTGCCCTCGCGCACTGCCGTCTCGCAGAGCTTCTCGGTGAGCGCGTGCGCGGCCTGCTTGCCGAGCGTGCGCGCCAGGTGCAGCGCGACGTTCTCCGAGTAGACAAGTCCGCGCGAGCGCTCGAGATTGGCGCGCATCGCCTGTTCATCGACCTGCAGTCCCTCTAGCACTTCCGCCATCGCCGCGAGCGCGCTGGCCGCGCTGCAAAGCAGGTCGCGCAGCGTGAACCACTGTCCCTGCCAATGCCCCAGGCCGCGCTCGTGTTCGGGGGAAAGCTGCGCGAGGAGGGTCGCAGCGAGATGCGGTGCGCGTTGCGCGGCCTCGAGGGCGGCCACGCAGCCGACCGGGTTGCGCTTGTGCGGCATGGCGGAGGATCCACCGCGCCCCGCGCTGGAAGGCTCGGCGACTTCGCCGATCTCGGGCTGCATCAAAAGGGAAACGTCGCGAGCCACCTTGCCTGCCGCGCCGACAAGCATGGCGGCTTCCGAACCGAGCCGCGCGAACCGGCCGCGCGCGCTGTGCCAGGTGATCGGCGCACGGGCGAGTCCGAGCGCGGTGGCCAGCGCCGCGGCGACCGCGTCGCCGTGCGTCCCGTAGGACGAGAGCGTGCCGCCCGCGCCGCCGAACTGCAGTATGCGGGCGTCCGACGCGGCCGCGGAAAAGCCCGCATGCGCGTGCGAGATCGCGGACAGCCACACCGCCGCCTTCCAGCCGAACGAGACCGGCACTGCGGGCTGCAGCAGCGTGCGCGCGACCATGGCGGTTTTCGCATGCCGCCGGGCGAGCCCTGCAGCGGCGTCGCCGACGCGCCTGGAGAGGGAGAGAACGCGCCCGCACGCCGGTGCGAGGCAAAGCGCCACGCCGGTGTCGACGACGTCCTGGCTGGTGGCGCCGAAGTGGACGTATCGCGCCGCGTCATCCGACGCTGCGGCGACTTGCTCGGTCAGGCTCTTGACGAACGGGATTGCGAGCGTCGCTGAGCCGCGCGCCGCCTTGCCGATCGCTGCGACATCGAACTTCGCTTGCGCGGCGACCCTGTCGATGACTTCCGCGGCGGCGGCAGGTACGAAGCCGGCCTCCACGGAGGACTTGGCGAGTGCGCCCTCGAAGCGCGCCATTGCGGCAAGCAGCCTGGCGTCGGAAAACTCCTCCGCGCAAGCCTCGTCCCAGAACGCGTGCTGTAGCGACATCCCGCGCGCTAAGCCTTGCCCCAGACCTCATCCGCGGTCTCGATCACCAGGCGCAGCTTGGTGCGCTGCGCGTCCACTGCGATCTTGTTGCCGTGCACGGTGCTGGAGAAGCCGCACTGCGGGCTGAGCGCGAGCTGCTCGAGCGGCGCGTACTTTGCCGCCTCGTCGATGCGGCGCTTGAGGTCATCCTTCTTCTCCAGCTGGTCGAGCTTGGTGGTGACCAGCCCCAGCACCACGATCTTGTCCTTGGGCAGGAAGCGCAGCGGCTTGAAGTCGCCCGAGCGCTTGTCGTCGTACTCGAGGAAGTAGGCGTCGATCTTCATCTCTGACAGCAGCGCCTCGGCAACCGGCTCATAGCCGCCCTCGGCCGCCCAGGTGCTCTGGAAATTGCCGCGGCAAAGGTGCATGGCGAGCGTCATTCCGGCGGGCTTCCTCGCCACCACGCGGTTGATGAACGTCGCATAGCGATGCGGCAGTTCGTTCGGATCGTCGCCACGCGCCCTGGCCGCCTCGCGCATTTTGGGATCGCAGAGGTAGGCGAGGTTCGTGTCGTCCATTTGCACGTAGTTGCAGCCCGCCTTGGAAAGCGATGCGAGTTCGTCGCCGTAGGCCTGGGCGACGTCCTCGTAGAAATCCGGTTCGAGTTCCGGATAGTGCTGCTTGCTGATGCCGGCCCGCCCGCCGCGGAAATGCAGCATCGTCGGCGAAGGGATCGTCACTTTCGGCGTGCGCTTGGTCTGCGACTTCAGGTACTGGAAGTCGGCGAGCTGGATGTCCTTCACGTGGCGTACCTTGTCGACCACGCGCATCACCGGCGGCGCCAATTCCTCGGTGCCGTCGGGGCGCTTGATCATGACCGGAATGTCGGTCTTCACGCCGCCGACCTGCTCCAGGAAGTCGATGTGGAAATAAGTGCGGCGGAACTCGCCGTCGGTGATCGCCTGCAGGCCGACGTCCTCCTGGAACCTGACGATCTCGGCGATCGCCTTGTCCTCGACCTGGCGCAGTTCGGCCGCGCCGATCTGTCCCTTGGCCTTCTTGTCACGCGCCTCAAGCAGATAGTGCGGCCGGAGGAAGCTGCCGACGTGGTCGGCCCGGGACGGAAGCTTAATCTGCTGTGGCATGGCGATTCCTTGGCTGGCGAAAGAGTCGGATTGTAATGAACAAACTCGCGCACCCGGCGTGGGACGCGCCTCACAAGACGCAGGTTTACGCCGTTGCCGGCACTTTGTGCGCGCGGGGACGCAGGTAAGCGCCCTGGCCCGCGAGCGCGGTCTGCAGTTCGTCGATGTTCACTGCGCGCGGCTCGATGCCGCGGTTGGCAGCCAGCGCCGCGCCGGCGCCAGCGGCCTGCCCCGTGATCCAGCATTGCGGGATCTCGCGCATGAAGCCGTGCGAATTCGGGTCGCAGGCAATGTGCCTGCCGCACGCAAGCAGTCCGTCCAGAGCCGTGGGTACCAGGCTTCCATAGGGGATGGAGATATTCGGAAACTTCGGCGATACGCTGGGCGTGACGCCGATTTCGTCGTCCAGCACCTGCCCGGTCGGCCATTGCGCGCGCGTCATCTTCGCGACGCCGGCCAGGCGGCGGGCATGGCGCACGCCAAGTTGCGGTGCGCTCAGAAACAGGAAAGCGTTCTCGAATCCGGGGGCATGGGCACGGTAGTAGTCCAGGTGCCGCGCCATCAGGCGGTGCGAGCGGATTTCGACCTCGGTCTGGTCGTCTACGTCGAGCGCGGAAAACCCGGACTGACGCGGCCCCATGAAAAGCGCGATATCGTTGCGCCAGGAAACAAATGGCCGCTCGAAGGCGCGCAGCTGCTCCCGACCGCGCGCCATGAACTGCGCGAACTGCTCTGGGCTGCCGGCCCTGAATTCGATCCAGCGGTCCATGTCGACGCCGCCCAGCAGCCAGGCAGTGTTCATGCAATGGTGGATGTCAGCCGCCTCGATGTCGGATTCATAGGCGGCGCCGGCGCGCGCGAACAAATCGCCGTCGCCGGTCGCATCTACCACCACTTTGGCGCGGACCGCCTGGCGCCCGGCTTTGCTCTCGAAGATGGCGCCGCGCACCTTGCCGTCCTCCATCAGCGGCATCGCCGCCCAGGAATGGAATACCAGGCGCACGTTCTGCTCGATGACCATTTCCTGCGAGGCGAGTTTGAGGCGCTCCGGATCCACCGTCGGGGACCAGGTGACGATGCCGTGGAAGGCGGCGGTGCGCTGCGACCAGTGCGCGGCGCGCGCGCCGTCGCGCGAACCCCACTCCTCACGCCCCGGGCCCGCAATCGCATCTGCGGGCAAGCGATCGAGGATCTCCTCGCCAAATCCGCGGATCACCTGTCGTCCCTGCCAATCGGTCATGCGGTCGATCCAGATCACCAGGCCGCCGGTCGAAAGGCCGCCGAGGTGGTTGTAGCGCTCGAGCAGCACGACATCGGCGCCGGCGCGCGCTGCGGCGACAGCCGCGGCGGTGCCGGAAGGTCCGCCGCCGACGACCAGCACGTCGCAGTGGCGGTAAACGGGAATATCCCGCGCCGCTTCGCGCAGCGTGCCGAGCGCGGGCCGGTCGGTGCGCGTACGCTCGCCCTCGAAGATGTCCGAGACCAGCAGGCGTTCGTCGGTTGGTTTGCCGGCTATCAAGAAATGCTGCCCCGGGCTTCGGCCTCGAGCATCGAGGCAAGCAGGCGGTGGCCTTGGGTGGGGCCGGCATCCGCGCGGATAGCGACGTCGAAACCTCGTTCGGACTCGCGCTCGCCAATGTTGCGCTGCTGGGCTTCCAGCATGTCCTTGTCCTCGTCGAACGTCCGCCGCACGTTCTCGCGCAGGAACTCGGTCACCGCCGGCTCGCCCAGGCGGAAGTTGCGCGCGAAGGCCCAGAAATAGTGCGACGAAGATGCAGTTTCTGGCGTGATCAGGTCGATCACACGGCCGTCGACCCGGTTTGACCCCGGCACGGCATCGAGCGGCTGCACGCCGACGTCGATCACGATATAGCCCGGCGGTTGGAACACCGTGTGCTGCCACCGGTCCACGCGGTCGGTAGCGGAAACGCGGGCGAGGTACTGGTAGAACGGCGGCGGATTGCAATTCTTCATTTCCTTGTCTACGTACACGGCATTGCCTTCATTGCGGATCGCGATCGGGGATTCCGCGACCGAGTCGTGGCCGATGGTCTTGCCGTGCACGTAGGTTTCGTGCGAAAGGTCGAGCAGGTTGTCGTTCAGCAGCCTGTAGTTGGCCTTGACGTGGTGATAGCCCTCGCTCGCAACCCAGGCCGGGTCTGACATCCAATGCACATCCGGCACCTGCGTCGCATCGGCCTTGTCGGCGTCGCCCATCCAGATCCAGACGAAGTTATAGCGCTCGAGCACCGGGAAGGCACGCACCCGCGCCTTGGCCGGAACGTGATCCTGGCCGGGAATCTGGATGCACTTGCCATTGGTGTCGTAACACAAGCCGTGATACATGCAGCGCAGAGTGTCGCCAATCAGCGCACCCATGGAAAGTGGTGCATAGCGGTGCGCGCAACGGTCCTCGAGAGCGACCACGCGGCCGTCCCTGGCGCGGTAAAACACCACTGCGTCGCCGCAGATCCTGCGCGGGAACAACTGTCCCGCCACGACTTCCCTGCCGAATGCCGCCACCTGCCAGCAGTTCTTCATGAACATGGGTGGCTCCTAGCTGTCGAAAAAGACTGTCTCGTCCTTGCCCTGGAGGATCACGTTCCACTCGAGCGCCCCGGCCTTGCCGCGCTTCTTGGCGATCAGCGTGCCGCGCCGCTTTGCGGGTACCAGTGCAAGCACGGGATCATTCGCGTTTGCCGGCTCGCCCGGAAAGTAGACGCGCGAGACGAGATGTTTCAGCTGTCCGCGCATGAATACGATCACGCCAATGTGCGGCGCCTGCATTTTGCCGTCAGTCCCCGGAACGCGACCTGGCTTGATCGTCTGGAAGCGGAAACGGCCGTCGCCGTCGGTGGCGGAGCGGCCGAAGCCGCGGAAGCGCTTGCCGCCGTAGATGCCGCGGCTGTCGGCCTGCCAGATCTCGACCAGCGCGTCGTTCACCGGCTCGCCGTCGCCGTCAAGAATCCGGCCCTCGATGGATATGCGTTCGCCGGGGACGCCGGCCAGCGCGAGTTTCTCGATGCTCAGCCAGGTCAGGCCGATGTGCAGGTAGGGCCCGACCGTTTGCGAGGTGGTGGCATGAAGGCTCATCTCTTGTCCCCTTTCCTGTTTTCCATCGGGGTTTCCTCGGGCCCGCGCAGCACCACGTCGAAGCGGTAGCCAAGCGCGATCTCCGGGATCGTTGTCTCCCAGTCAAGCGTGGAAATCAGCCGCTGGCGCGCCCGCTCGTCCGGCACGCAATTGAACATCGGGTCCTCCGCGAGCAGCGGATCGCCCGGGAAATACATTTGCGTCACCAGCCGCTGCACCATGGCCTGCCCGAACAGCGAGAAATGGATATGCGCCGGACGCCAGGCGTTGTAGTGGTTGCGCCAGGGGTACGCGCCCGGCCGGATGGTGACGAAGCGGTAGTTGCCGCGCTTGTCGGTGAGGCAGCGCCCCGCGCCGGTGAAGTTCGGATCGGTCGGTGCATCGTGCTGGTCGATGCGATGCGGGTAGCGGCCGGCGGAATTCGCCTGCCAGATTTCCACCAGCGTGTTCGGCACCGGCCGGCCGTTCTCGTCCAGCACGCGTCCGCTGACGATGATGCGCTCGCCGATCGGGTCGCCGGCGTGCTGCTTCGTGAGGTCGTGATCGCTACGCTTCACCTCGCCGTAGCCGAATACCGGCCCGGTCAGTTCGGTCTGCGTATGCGGCAGCAGCACCAGCGGCTGGGTCGGCGCGCGCTTGACCGTGGAGGCGTAGCGCGGGAACAGGTAGTCGGGCTGGGTGCCGGCGGCGGGGCGCCGGTATTCGGTGATGCGTGGCATGGTCTCCTCTTCTTCCTATTCGGCGTCGGGTTGCCTGGACGGCTGCGCACGGTCGAACGCATCCAGTTTCATGCATTCGGCGAACACGCGCATCGTCGCCGGGTATGCGGCCGTGTCGCACTGGTAACGCTGGGCATTGAAGATCTGCGGCACCAAGCAGCAGTCGGCCAGCGTCGGCGCGTCACCGTGGCAGAACTTTCCGGGTGCTTTCGCTTTGCCGAGGTCCGCCTCGAACTTCGCCAGGCCATCGGCGATCCAGTGGCGGTACCAGGCGTTGACCTGCTCCTCGTTCTGGCCGAGCACGCGCTTCAGGTGCTGCAGCACCCGGAGGTTGTTGACCGGGTGGATCTCGCAGGCGATCAGCATGGAGAGGGACCGCACACGCGCGCGACCCAGCGCGTCCTTCGGCAGCAGCGGAACCGCGGGACGCGTTTCGTCCAGGTACTCGATGATCGCGAGCGATTGCGTCAGCAGCTCGCCGCCGTCGTCGAGCGTCGGCAACAGCGCTTGCGGATTGACCGTGCCGTAGGCCGGCGCGCGGTGCTCGCCCTTGGCGAGGTGCACGAACGCCGGCTCGTAGGCGAGGCCCTTCAGGTTCAGCGCGATGCGTATGCGGAACGCGGCCGAGCTGCGGAAATACGTATACAGCTTCATTTCAGTCCCAGCAGTTTCGCCGCGTTGTCCTTCAGGATCAGCGGCCGCACCTCGGGCTTGATCGGCAGCTTGTCGAACTCTGCAATCCAACGGTCGGGCAGGATTACCGGGTTGTCGCTGCCGAAGAGCACGCGGTCTTTCAGAAGCGTGTTGGCGTACTGCACCAACTTCGGCTCGAAATACTTCGGCGACCAGCCCGAGAGGTCGATGTAGGTGTTCGGCTTGTGCAGCGCCACCGATAACGCCTCGTCCTGCCACGGTACGGAGGGGTGCGCCATGATGATCGGCATGTCCGGGAAATCGGCGGCGACGTCGTCCAGGTGGATTGGATTGGCGTACTTGAGGCGCAGCCCGCCGCCGCCGCGCATGCCGGCGCCGATGCCGGTCTGCCCGGTGTGGAAGATCGCCGGCAACTTCGCTTCGGCGATCGCCTCGTAGAGCGGATAGACGTCGTGGTCGTTCGGGAAAAACCCCTGGATGATGGGATGGAATTTGAAGCCGCGCACGCCGAAATCCTTGATCAGGCGTCTTGCTTCGCGCACGCCCATCTTGCCGCGCGCGGGATCGATGCTGGCGAACGGAATCGCCACGTCGGCGTGCTCGTGCGCGGACTCCGCCACCTCTTCGTTGGAGATGCGTTGGACGCCCATGCCACGCTCGTGGTCCACGGTGAACACTACGAACGCCATTTTCCGCTCGCGGTAGTAGGCGGCCATCTGCGCGATGGTCGGATGCTTCACCTGGTAGCGGAAATAGCGGCCGCGCGCTTCCAGCGCTTCCTTTTCCGCAGCATCAGGGAGCATGCGGGTCGATGTCTCCGCATGCGTGTGGATGTCGATCGCGATGAGATCTTTGATATTCATGTTGAAGACAGAATTATGTTCGGTCCGGGCGGTTCGCAGTAAAGCTTCTCCACCAGTGCGGCCCGATTTTTCAGAACCGCGCGCTGGTTGATGGAACCCTTGTCGGTGACTTCGCTGGTGTCGATCGATGCCGGCTGCTCCATGATCATGGCGCGCGCGATCCGCGTCGAGCTGCCGGTGCTTTCGCGCGCCAGGCGCTCGAAGACCGGTTGCAGGTGCGCGCGCAGCGCTTCGGCGCCCAGGTCGCGGCAGACCACCAGGTTCGGGAATACCAGCGCGCCAAGCCGGTCGCGGTCGTGGCCGGTGATTACCACGTCCTGCACCAGCGGCGAGCAGGCGGCGTTTATCTTCGCGCGCAGCGGGCCGACGCTTACCCAGGTGCCCGTGGTGAGCTTGAAATCCTCTGTGGTGCGGCCGTCGAACTCGAATCCCTGGTGCGGATCGGATGGATCGGCGAAGCGCATCGCGTCGCCGGTGCGGTAGAAGCCTTCCTCGTCGAAGGCGGCTTTGGTCAGCTCCGGCTGGCGCCAGTAGCCGGGCGTAATGCTCGGGCCGCGGAAGCGTACCTCCAGTTTGTCGGCTACCGGAACCAGCTTCATCTCCACGCCGTCCACCGGCAGGCCGACGGTTCCAGCGCGCGCGGCGCCACGGTTAGTGAACATCGCCGCCGGCGCGGTTTCGGTGGCGCCGTAGCCGGTGATCCAGAGGATGCGCTCGCCGCAGGTCTGGATCGCCAGTTCTTCGTACGCCTGCCAGATCGGCTGCGGCAGCACGGCCGCCGCGTATTGCAGCAGCCCCAGCCGGCTGAAAAACGTCTTGCGCAGCAGCGCGTCGTCGCGCAGGAACGGCAGCAGCGCTTCGTAGCCGCGCGGCACGTTGAAATAGATCGTCGGTGCGACCTCGCGCAGGTTGCGCACCGTTTTCTCGATCAGGCCGGGCACCGGCTTGCCTTCGTCGATATACAGAGTGCCGCCGTGATTCAGCACGAGGCCGAGGTTGTGGTTGCTGCCCGCGGTGTGGTTCCACGGCAGCCAGTCCACCAGCACCGGCGGTTCGGTGCGCAGCGAAGGCAGAGAATGCGTCAGCATCTGCTGGTTGCTGCACAGCATGCGCTGCGTGTTGATCACCGCCTTGGGCTGGCCGGTGGAACCGGAGGTCAGCAGAAACTTGGCGATGGTGTCGGGGCCGACCGCTGCATGCGCGACGTCCACGGCGGCACTGGCCGGCGCCGATTCCAGCACGCCGAACCGATCCCCAAACAAGACTTCGGTGCCCGCTGGGACTGCGGCGGCGACGGCTTTGGCGAAGCGCGCGCCGTCGCTTGCGTAGACAAGGCCTGGCGTCAGCAGCCCGAGGACGTGCTTCAACTTCGCGTGATCGGTGGAAACCAGCGAGTAGGCGGAGGACACGGGCACGTAGGCAATGCCGACGTGCATGCAGGCGAGCGCGAGCAGCGCGTGCTCGATGTCGTTGTCCGAAAGGATGGCCAGCGGGCGTTCCTGCGATAGCCCGCGATCGAGTAATGCCTGGCCGATGCTGCGTACGCGCCGAAGGGCGTCGCCATACGACAGGCGGCGCCACTCGCCCGCGGTGTCGCGCTGCGCAATGAAAGTGCGTTCAGGGGCTTCGCGCGCCCAGTGCGCCAGGCGTTCGGTGAGTTTGTCCGGATACGCGGACAGTGGATGCGGCGAACGCAGCAGGATCGAACCGTCTGCGCGGCGATCGATCCCGACGTCGGCGGTGCCAAGAGCGACCGAGCGCGCCCGCGCCGGGCTCAGTGCTGCCGCATTCATCCCCGTCGCTTCACTTTAGCGGCGCGCTTCTCGAGAAAATCTTTCATGCGCCGTTTCGCTTCAGGCTCGCTTTGCGCGATCCCTGCCATCAGCGACTCCATCAGCAGGCCCGCGTCCTGGCCCAGCTCGGCGATGCGCGGCAGCGCATGCATCAGCGCGAAATTGGTCGCCGGCGCGTTGCCGGCGATGCGCTTCGCGAGCTCGATACCCTTGGCGAGGCCCTTGCCGGCCGGCACCAGGTAGGTGGAGAGGCCGGCGGCCTGGCCTTCTTCGGCGGAGTAGACGCGCCCGGTGAACATCATGTCGGCCATGCGCGCGGCGCCGATCAGGCGCGGCACGCGCACCGAGGCCCCGCCGCCTACGAAAATGCCGCGCTGCCCTTCCGGCAGCGCATAGAAGGTGCCCGCTTCGGCGACTCGCAGGTGCGCGGTGCTGGCGAGTTCCAGTCCGCCGCCGACCACCGCGCCGTGCAGCACCGCGACCACCGGCACGCGGCCGAACTGAATGCGATCGAATACGCGGTGCCAGCCGCGTGAATGAAGCATGCCCTGCGCCGCAGAGCGGTTCGAGAGTTCGGCCAGGTCGAGGCCGGCGCAGAAATGCTTGCCGGCGCCGTGCAGTACCAGAGCTCTGACGCCTTCGGGAATCGCGCCGAGGCAGGCGTCGATTTCCTCCACCATGCTGTCGCTTAGCGCGTTGCGTTTTTGGGGACGGTCCAGCAGCAGGACGCCGATGGCGCCCTGCCGTTTGAACTGCAGCGATTCGAATTTCATTTGGCGGACTACAGGGCCGGGACTACCTTGACCTTGAGTTCACCCACGCCGTCGATGCCGGCGTGCATGTCGTCGCCCGGCTTCACCGGGCCGACGCCCGCGGGTGTGCCGGAGAAGATGATGTCGCCGGGCTCGAGCGTGTAGTACTCCGACAGGAACGCGATCTGTTCCGGCACCGACCAGATCATGTCGGACAGGTCGGCCTTTTGGCGTTCCTTGCCGTTGACCTTGAGCCAGATCGCGCCTTTCGCGGGATGGCCGATTTTCGTGGCCGGCACCAACGCGCTGCAGGGCGCCGACTCGTCGAAATTCTTGCCGAAATCCCACGGCCGGCCATGGTCCTTGCCGAGCTGCTGCAGGTCGCGGCGCGTCATATCGAGGCCGACGCCGTAGCCGAAGATATGGTCGTTCGCCTTCTTGGCGTCGATGCGCCGGCCGCCCTTGGCGATCGCCACCACCATCTCGGTTTCATAGTGGAAATTGCCGGTCTTGGGCGGGTAGTGCAGCTCGCCGCCTCCCGGCACCAGCGAGAATTCCGACTTGATGAAGAAAAACGGCGTCTCGCGCCCGTCGCCGCCCATTTCCTTCTGGTGCTCGACGTAATTGCGGCCGACGCAGAAGATGCGCCGCACCGGAAACAGATCCTTCGAATCCTTGATCGCAAGCGACGGGATATCCCACGTCGATATGACATGTGCCATTCAGTGCTCTCCTAGAAGAAACGGAATTCTAGTGCTAGGATGGCCTCGCAGCTAATCCCAAAGGAGGGGAACCATGAATATCAAACTGACGCGAGTGTTCGCCGCGGCAATTCTGGCCGCTTTCGCGGCTGGCGCAGGGGCCCAGACCGTCAAGGTCGGGGTGGTCCTGCCCTACACCGGCGTCGGCGCCGAACTTGCACAGCAGGTGGATCGCGGCATCCAGACCTTCATGACGCTCAATCCGAACGCGTTCGGCGGCGTCAAGGTCGAGATCGTCAAGCGCGATTCCAAGAACCCGAGCGGCGCGGAGGCCAAGACCGCGGTGCAGGAGCTGATCACCCAGGAGAAAGTGGACATCCTCACCGGCTTCATCTACTCACCGGACGCGATCGCTTCGGCGCAGCTGGTGACCGAAGCCAAGAAGCCGATGGTGATCATGAACGCCGGCACCGCGTGGATCACCAACCTTTCGCCGATGATTTCGCGCGTGTCGTTCTCGATGTGGCACGCCGGTTACGCGATGGGCGAAGCGGCGGTGAAGCAGATGAAGGCGAAGACCGCCGTGATCGGCTACACGGACTACCCGCCCGGCAAGGACAGCCTAGATGCGTTCAAGCGCGCGTTCGAGGGTGCGGGAGGCAAGATCGTCGATGAAATCCCGATGGGCGGCCCCGGCCAGGTGCCGGACTTCACGCCGTTCTTCCAGCGCGCGAAGGACAAGAAGCCGGACGTGTTCTTCGTCTTCGTGCCCGCCGGTGATCACACCTTGGCGGTGATGAAGACCTACGGCGCGCTCGGCATGCGCGCGGCCGGCATCAAGCTGGTCGGTCCGGGCGACATCACCCAGGACATCAAGCTGCAGGCGATGGGCGACGATGCGGTAGGGCTGATCACCACGCATCACTACAACGCCGACCTGGATAACCCGCTGAACAAGCGTTTCGTGGAATCCTGGAAGAAGAGCTTCGGCCCGACCACGACGCCTGATTTCATGGGCGTGCAGGGCTACGATGGCATGGCGGCGATCGCCCACATGGTCACTACACTCAAAGGCAAGATCGATGCCGATGGCGCCATCAACGCGCTCAGGGGCTGGAAATACGACAGCCCGCGTGGACCGATCTCGATCGACCCGAGGACCCGCGACATCGTGATGAACGAGTACATCAGCGAGCTGGTCAAGAAAGACGGGCGGCTGGTGCAGAAGAACATCGGCATGCTGCCTGCCGTGAAAGACATGTGCAAAGAGCTCCAGGAAGGGCGTTGCAAGCAGTAGAGGCCGTGTTTCCAGAAGCAAACAACCGCCGCCCGCGGTAGCCTGAGGGGCGGCGGTTCTTTTTTATGGACCTGATCACGATTCTCCTCGGCGGGCTGGCTTCCGGCATGGTGTTGTTCATCGTGTCGGTGGGCCTGTCCGTGACCATGGGCCTGATGGGGTTCGTCAACCTCGCCCACGGCGGTTTCGCGATGCTGGGCGGCTACGTGATCGCGCTCAGCATGCAGCACTGGGGCCTGCCCTTCGGTTGGGCGCTGCTGCTCGGCTTCATCGCGATCGCGGCGTTGTCGGTGGTGCTGGAACGCCTGTTCTATTCGCGCCTGTACCGCGCTGGCGAGTTGGACCAGGTGCTATTCACGATCGGGCTCGTGTTCGTGATGACCGCTTCCGTGACGCTGGGCATCGGCCCCACCTCGCAATCGGTGGTGCTGCCCGACTGGCTCAAGGGCCAGACCGACCTCGGTTTCATCCAGTACCGGACCTATAGCCTCGCACTCATCGCCGCCGGCTCGCTGCTCGTGCTCGCGCTGTGGCTTGGCTTTGAGCGCACGCGCTTCGGCGCCAGGATCCGCGCCGCGGTCGACAACCGGCGCATGGCATCCTCATTGGGCGTGGATGTAGGGCGCCTGTTCACGGTCACCTTCGCGATCGGCAGCGGCCTGGCCGCGGTCGGCGGCGGCTTGGGCGCGGAAATCCTCGGCCTCGATCCCAATTACCCGTTGCGTTACCTCGTCTACTTCCTGATTGTGGTCTCGGTTGGCGGTCTGGGGCGCGTGACGGGCGTGTTCTTCGCCGCGCTGCTGATCGGCGTGCTCGATTTTGTGCTGAAAATCTACTTTCCCAAGGGCGGCACGATCTTCATCTACGCGCTCACGCTGATGCTGCTGCTCGCGCGGCCGCAAGGGCTGTTTGGAAAGAAGGGCAGCTAATGGCGTCTTTCACCGCTGCCGAGCAGCTCGCGCGCCGCCACCGTTTCCAGTGGTGGGAGACGCTGCCGTGGATTGCGGCGCTCGCCGCGTTCTTCGCCTTCCCGAACTATCTTGCCTTTGGCACCCAGGTACTCATCACGATCCTGTTCGCGCTGTCGGTCGACCTGGTGCTGGGCTACGCCGGCATCGTGACCCTTGGCCATGCCGCCTTCTTCGGCGCCGGCGCCTATACGGTCGGCATGCTCGCGTCGCACTTTGGCTGGACGGAACCTCTTTCGGGCCTGCTTGCCGCGGCGCTGGTCGCGGGCGCTGTAGGTCTGGTGAGCGGCCTGGTACTGCTGCGCACGACGGGCCTGACGCTGCTGATGCTGACGCTTTGCACCATGACGCTGCTCGAGCAGGCGGCGAACATGGGCGCGGCCTGGACCGGCGGTTTCGATGGCATTCCTGGCCTGAGCTTCGGCAAGATCCTCGGGTTGTTTTCCTTCGACGTGCTGTATTTCCGCTCGCAGTACCTGTACGTGCTCACGGTGCTGCTGATCTGCTTTCTCATCGCGCGCACGCTGATCTACTCCTCCTTCGGCCAGAGCCTGACCGGCGTGCGCGAGAACCTGCTGCGCATGCATGCGGTGGGGGCGCCGGTCCGCGCGCGCCTGGTCATTGCCTACGCCATCTCGGCGGCGCTGGCGGGCGTGGCGGGAGGCCTGTTTACCCAGGCAACTGGGTTCGTCAATCTCGCGGTGCTCGGGCTGGAGCGCGCCGCGGGCGTGCTGATCGTGTTGATCCTGGGTGGCTATGGCCGGCTCTACGGTGCCTTCGTCGGCGCCGTCGCGTACATGGTGCTGGAACATTTCCTGGCGAAAGCCTATCCGACCGCCTGGCAACTTGGCATCGGCATCGTGTTGGTAGTCGTGGCGCTTTACGCGCGCAACGGCATCCTCGGCTTGGCGGAAACGCTGCGCGGCAAGCGCCGGCAAAGGAGCGCGTCGTGACCGAGGCTTCCTCGCCGGCGCTCGAGACCCGGGGCTTGTGCAAGAATTTCGGCGCCCTGGAAGTCGCGCGCGAAGTGAATTTCCGACTCGAGCGGGGCGCGCGTCACGCGCTGATAGGACCGAATGGCGCCGGCAAGACCACCTTCATCAACCTGCTTACCGGCGTGCTGCTGCCCTCGCGCGGCAATATCCTTCTGGACGGCGAGGACGTGACTTCGCTGGCGCAAGCGACGCGCGTCAAGCGCGGCATCGCCCGCACTTTCCAGATCAACCAGCTGTTCCGCGGCCTCACGGTGCAGGAGAACGTGTGCATCGCGGTGGCCGAGCGCCTGGGTGTCGGTGGCTCGATGCTGCGGCCCGCGGGAAAGCGCGCCGACGTGATCGAGGAAGCGTCGCGCCTGATCGAAATGCTGAAGCTGGGCGGTGACGCCGGCCGGCGCATCATCGAGCTGCCTTACGGGCGGCAGCGACTGGTGGAAATCGCCATCGCATTGGGCCTGAGCCCGCGAGCACTTCTGCTAGATGAGCCCGCCGCGGGCATCCCAAGCGCCGAGAGTCACATCCTGCTCGATGCGATCGCAACGCTGCCCAAGGACATCGCAGTCCTCATCATCGAGCACGACATGGACCTCGTGTTCCGCTTCGCCGAGCGAATCACCGTACTGGTGAGCGGTGCAATCTTTGCCGAGGGTACGCCTTCCGAGATTGCTGCCAACCGCGAGGTGAGGTCCGTATACCTAGGGACCGCGCTCGATGGCTGAAACCCTTCGGCTGAAAAGCGTCACCGCCGGCTATGGCGAGACGCACGTATTAGAGGGTATCGACCTCGCGCTCGCTCTCGGCGAGAGCCTGTCCATCATCGGCCGTAATGGTGTGGGCAAGTCCACCCTGCTGGAGACAATCATGGGCCACACCACGATGCATGCCGGGGAAATCCGGCTGCGCGAGAGCCGGATAGATGCATCGCCTCCGCACAGGCGTGCGATTGCCGGATTGGGCTACGTGCCGCAGGAAAGAGAGATTTTCCCGTCGCTGTCGGTACGCGAGAACATGGAACTGTGCGCGAGGCCCGGCCCGTGGACCGCCGAACGCGTATTCGAGCTGTTTCCCAACCTCAAGGCGCGGCTCTCGAATGCCGGAACCCAGCTCTCCGGCGGCGAGCAGCAGATGCTGGCCATCGCGCGCGCGCTGATGACCAACCCGTCCGTGCTGTTGATGGACGAGCCTACCGAAGGCCTGGCGCCGGTGATCGTGCAGGCGCTTGCGCAGGTACTGCTCCGGTTGCGCAGCGAGGGCGATTTGTCCATCGTGCTGGTGGAGCAGAACAGCCGCGTGGCGCTGGATTTCTCCGCGCGTACCGTCGTGATGGACAGGGGCAGGATCGTGTTTGACGGCGAATCCGAACGCCTTCGCAACGACCCGGATTTTCTGGCTAGTCTGATCGCGGCGCAGTAGTCGGGCCAGGTCGCCCGCTATCGCTTCGCGGCGAGTTCGCGCTCGATCATTTCACGCAGCTTGAAGCGCTGGATCTTGCCCGTGGCTGTGCGCGGCAATTCCGCCACGGAGCGAATCCATTTCGGTCGCTTGAAGCGCGGCAGCTTTTCCTCGCAAACCCGCCCCGCTGCCGCAAGTGCGTCGGCGGCTTCTCCGCGGGCGGCGACGAACATCGCCAGCATCTCGAAACCCTCCGCATCGGTCACCTGTACGCAGGCGACCTCGCTGATCGCCGGGTCGCCCGCAACCGCCTCCTCCAGTTCACCCGGCTGCACCCACTGCCCCGCGATCTTCACAAGCTCGTCGGATCGCCCACGGTGGGAGAAGAATCCATCCGTATCCTGCTCGAACAGGTCGCCAGTGCGATACCAGCCATCGCGGAACTGCGCCGCCGTCTGCTCGGGGCGGTTGGCATAGCCGAGCGCAAGTGCCGGGTGCCGTACCCAGAGTTCCGCAGTCTCGCCGGCGACCGCGTTCTTCCCTTCCGTCGCGACGAGCTGCGTTTCGACGCCCGCGAGCGGTTTGCCGGTGCGCGATCCGTTCGACGTGCCGGGAGGCGTCACGATGCAGGCACAGAACGTTTCTGACATGCCGTAGAGGGAAAGGATCTCGCCGCCGGTCGCGGCCCGCCATTGCTCGATCAGGCGCGCCGGCAGCTTTTCTCCAGCCGCGACGAAGCGCCGCACCTCGCGAAATGGCGCCAGGCGCGCCGCGCCGAGCGTGAGCAGGTTGCGATAGAACGTCGGCACGCTGAAGAATGCAGAGGGCCGATGCTGACTGACGCGCGAGAGCACTGTTTCCGCATCGGGCCAGTCGGGTTCCAGAATTGCAGTCGCGCCGGTCGCCAGTGGACCGAGGAAACCATGCTCCAGCGAGTAGGCAAAAAAAAGCTTGGATGTGGCGAACGACCTTTCCCCCGCTGCGAGGCCGATCACTTCGCGCTGCGCCTGTCCCGCGGGTAAAAGGCTGCGGTGCGCATGGATGATGCCCTTGGGCTTGCCCGTCGTGCCGGAGGAATACAGCCAGAAGGCAGGATCATCCGCGCCTGCTGCATGAGGCGTGGCCAGCGGCGAGGCGCGCGAAAGCGCTTCGCGCCACGAAACCGCCGGACCGGCATGCCCGCCGGCGATTGCCAGGCGGCATTCGCCGGCTTTCCTGCCAGCGTGCTCCGTGGTCAGGTCGGGGCGCGCCCGCGCGAATACATCCTCCACGATCGCAAGGCGCGCGCCGCTGTCGTCGCGGATGTGCCTGTACTCGGCCTCGGAAAGCTTGGTATTGAGCGCTATCGCGACGGCGCCCGCATGCACCACGCCCAGCCATGCCGCGATGAACTCAGGCGTATCGCGCATCAGCAGCAGCACGCGTTCGCCCGGTGCCACGCCAAGTGCGCGCAGAGCGTTCGCGGCGCGCGCTACCTCTGCGGCGAGCGCCGTGTAGCTGAGCGCCTGCGTGCCGCATATCAGCGCCGTACGCGCGCCGTTGCGCTGCAGCGCCGCAGCGCCCAGGAAGTGCTCGACAGCGTTCAGGCTCGCTCCTTGCCGGGGTTTGGGGATTCGCCTAGGATCGTAGCGTTCCCGCTGTTCGAAGGTCAAACTGTTTGGCTTCCAAACAAAAACTCCACCCCGGGGCCCTCCCCGAACTGCTCGGCTACCGGCTGCGCCTCGCGCAACAGGCGGTGTTCCGGGATTACGCCACAAGCGTGCAGGGCCTGTCGCCCGGGCGTGTCGGGCTGCTGATAACCATCGATGCCAATCCCGGCGTCACGCAAAGCCGCCTGGCCGAAGCCGTCAATCGCGACCGGTCCACCATGGTCGCGGTGCTCGACCAACTCGAGGCACGAGGCCTGATCGAGCGCCGGCGCGGCGCCGACCGGCGCACCAACGGGCTCTGGATGACGCGCAGCGGACGCCGGCTGCTCGCGAGCGCGCTGCGCGGCATCGCGCGCCATGAGCAGCGCGTCGCGTCACGGCTCTCGCCGGCCGAGCGGCGTCAGCTGCTCGAACTGCTCGGAAAAATTTCAGAGTAAAAAAATGGGGCGCCCTAGGGCGCCCCGGAATTGCCAGGAGGAACTCTTTACGGATTACATTCTGTATGCGGCCTCGCCATGCGAAGTCACGTCCAGGCCTTCGCGCTCTTCTTCTTCAGTGACGCGCAGCCCGATGGTCAGGTCGACCAGTTTGAAGGCGATGAATGCGACCACACCCGACCAGACGAGCGTAGTGAGGCAGCCGGTTGCCTGGACAACGACCTGGTCCCAGATCGAATAGCCATCGGCAGTCTTGTTGGCTACGTAGTCGTAGATTCCCGTGCCG
>JANYII010000325.1 GCA_025358705.1 Betaproteobacteria bacterium
CACGACGATCAACGCCGGCGGTGGTACGGTAAACCTGACGAGCGTGAACAGCGTCCCGGCGGAGAACAACTCGCTGACCATCATCGGTGCGGGTACGACGACGTTCACTGGCGGTGTGGGAACGGGTCGGGCGCTTTCGAGCCTGAGCACGGGTTCGGGAACCACTAATCTCGGCAACAACAGCGTCACCACGACGGGCGCACAGTCGTATAACGGCGTGACCAACGGCGGTACGCTGTCGCTGACCAGCACCGGTAACGGCGCGATCACCGGCACTAACGTTGGGAATGATTTCACCGGTACCGTGACCATTGGCACCACCGGAACGGTCAGCTTGTCGGATGCAAACAACTTGACGCTCGTTTCGGCCGGCGCAATGAACTTCGGCGCTGCCACGGTAGGCGGAAACTTCAGTGCGACAACCACCAATGCCGCGATTGGCGGCAACGTGGGTACGGTGACAGGTACGACAACGCTAAATGCCGGCACAAGCTCGATAAATGTGTCCGGCGGATTTGGCGGCCCAGTCACCGCGATAGCGAACACCAGTATCGGGGTTAGTGCCACCGGAACTCTCAATATTACGGCCAGCGGAGTCGGCGGATTCCCCGTTGCGACCGGCAGTGTCGTCATCACCGGCAACGACCTGCTGGGCTCGATCAGCGCCGGCAGCGGCACCTTGGGCAGCAACTCGCCGGTTACCAATGACCTGCAGATACAAAATTTCACAAGCCTGATTCTGACGGGCTCTGCGCCAAGCTGGCTGTTCACGGCGGCGTCGCAGGGTACGGGCGCACAGACCATCAATCCGCTGACCGCACCGGGGGGCACGTCGGTCCAGATTTTCGGTCAGACGGCGCTGGTTGCCTCGATTGCTCAGACCCAGGCGGCGTTCGCGCAGTCCGCAGCGCAGTCGACGGCCGCTGCGGCAGCCGCGGACGAGGCGGCAAATACCTTCGGTACGGACAGCGTGGCGGAACAGGTGGAATACGGCTTTGCCGGCGACGTCGGGGCGCTGCCGCCGATGGACCACCGCCTGCAGGGTGTCGGCATCTCGGTGCCGAAGTGCTTCAACGAGAGCCGCGAGGGCGAGGGCTGTTAACCGACCCCCGGGGGAGGGGGCGGCTCAAGGCAACGGCAGTGGATCAAAGGGGGCGCTCCGGCGCCCCTTTTTTTTGGTACGTGTAAAATTGCACGTATAGCGGGCGTACCCAGGGGAACGGAAACAACGAGATGGCCGAGGAGCAAGCCCAAGCCGCCGTGCTGTTTGCCGACGTCAGCGGCAGCACGAAACTCTACGAGACCGCCGGGGATCAGGTCGCGAAGGCTGCGATCGACCAGTGCATCCGCATCATGCGCGATTGCACCGATGCGGCGAAGGGCCGGGTCATCAAGACGATCGGCGACGAAGTCATGTCCACGTTCCCGACCGCGGACGCGGCCGCCGACGCGGCCATCGAGATGCAATCGGCCATCAGCGAGCTCAAGCCCGTCGGCAACTCCAAGATCGGGATCCGCATCGGCTTCAATTGGGGGCCGATCGTGGTGCAGGCGGATGGCGACATCTTCGGCGACGCGGTGAACGTCGCATCGCGCCTGTCGCACGTCGCCGTGAAGGGGCAGATCATCACCGCGCGCGACACCGTGATGCTGATGTCGCCCATGCTCAAATCGGCGACGCGCAAGATCACGAACATCCAGATCAAGGGCAAGGCGGCCGAAGTCGAGGTCTACGAGCTGATGTGGCAGCAGAGCGAAGACGCGACCACCATGGCGGCGGCGCGCTCCGTCTACAAGCCCAAGAAGACCACGCTGCGGCTGGTGCTGCAGGGGCAGGAACACCTGCTTTCGGACGAGCTTACCGCCGTGTCGATGGGCCGCGACGCCACCGCCGAGCTGGTGATCAAGGATCGCATGGCTTCGCGCTCGCACGGCAAGATCGAGCGCCGCCTGGACAAGTTCGTGCTGACGGATCACAGCGCCAACGGCACTTTCGTGATGGTCGACGGGGACAAGGAAATAGTCCTGCGGCGCGAGGAATTCACGCTGCGCGGAAAGGGCTGGATCTGCTTCGGGCAGTCGAAGACGACTGCCTCCGATATCCTCGAATATTTCTGCGAATGAACGTCACGCGGGTGCTGGGCGCGGTGCTGCTCGCAGGCGCGGCGTTCGCCATCTTGCCGTGGTCGCCGGCGCGAGCGCAGGTTGTGCCGACGCACGAAGTGCGCAAGGGCGACACGTTGTTCGCCGTGGCGCGCAAGGCGAAGCACGAAGGCGTCACCCGCAACCAGATGATCGTGGCGATCTACCGCGCCAACGCGAACGCGTTTCCGGGCGGCAACATCAATATGCTGGAGGTGGGCACCGTGCTCGCCATTCCGCCGCGCCACGAGGTCGCAAAACTCGAATCGACGGAAGCCGACCGCCTGGTGCGGGAACTTCTGGGGATGAAACCGGCTGCAGCCCAGCCGCCCGTGGCGGCCATCAAACCCGCGCCGGCCGTGAGAGCGCCCGCGAAGCCCTCTGCGGCAGTCTCCCTGGCGGCCGAGGCAGCCGCCAAGCGCTACCGGGAAGGGCTGGCCCTGGAGCGTCGAGGAGACCAGCAGGGGGCATTGACGGCGTTCCTGGAGGCTGGCGAGGCAGGCAACGGACTGGCCCAACGCAAGCTGGGCCAGATTTATGACAAAGGCAACACGGTAGTGTCCCGGGACTACCAGACCGCCCTGAAGTGGTACCAGAAGGCGCGCGAACAAGGGGTCGACCTCGACAAGCCCCTGCAACGGACGACGCCTCACTGAGGAGCCAACGGGCGCGAATGGATGCGACTTCTGCCCTTGTGCAATCGTGGTCCCACCGAGATAATAGAAGGTGTGGTAAAACGCGTGCAAAATCCAATGCTTAGTTTCAGCCATGGCCGCCGCTGAAGAGCTCAAGCAGCTAGGGCGTTACGACCTTACCCGCGTGCTCGGCAAGGGCGCGATGGGTATCGTCTACGAGGGCCTGGACCCGCGCCTCAACCGCAAGGTCGCGATCAAGACGATCCTCAAGGGCCACCTCGATGACGAAGCGGCATCGAAGGAATATTCGATGCGCTTCATGCGGGAAGCGCAATCCGTCGCGCGGCTGAACCACCCGAACATCGTGCAGGTGTACGACTTTGGCGAGCAGGGCGACATTGCCTACATCGTCATGGAGTTCATCAAGGGCAAGGAACTCAAGAACTTCTTCGATGCGAACGAGCGCTTCGAGCTGAAGGAGTCCGTGCGCATCATGTGCGAGCTGCTCGACGCGCTCGAGCTTGCGCACGAGGCGGGCATCGTCCACCGCGACATCAAGCCGGCCAACGTCATGCTGGACAGCCAGGCGCGCGTCAAGCTCGCGGACTTCGGCGTCGCGCGCGTTACCGACGACCGCTCCAATGCCGAAAAAACCCAGGCCGGAACCATGGTGGGCACGCCGGCCTACATGTCGCCCGAGCAGATAACGGGCGGCAGCATCGACCGGCGCAGCGACGTGTTTTCCGCCGGGATCATCCTGTACCAGTTCCTGGTGGGCGAAAAGCCCTTCACCGGTTCGGGCGCCTGGACGATCGCGAAGAAGATCATCCAGGACCACCCGCCGGTGCCGTCGTCTATCAACAACACGATCTCGCCGCTGTTCGACGCGGTGGTGAACAAGGCGCTGTCCAAGAGCGTCGAAGGGCGCTACCAGTCGGCGCGTGAGTTTGGTGCTGGGCTCAAGCGCGCGCTCGAAGGAAAGTCCGAGGAGGACGATTCCGACAAGACGGTCGTTGGTTCGATGGCCGATCTCGGTACGATCGCGAAACCTTCGGCGCAGATGGCGGGGGCGAAGGCCGACGCCACCAAAGGCACCACCGCCACCGGCAGCCAGGAAGTCGAGCTCGAGTTCTGGCGCGCGATCAAGGACGGCAACGACCCGGACGACTTCGACCTTTACGTGCAGCAGTTCCCCAACGGCATTTACGCGGCGCTCGCGAAACGCAAGATCGCGAAGCTGCGCGGCGTCGCACCCGAGGAAACAGGCGCCAAGGCCAAGGCGGCGGCCGAGCAGGAAAAGAAAGAGGCCGAAGATGCGGCCAAGCGCGAGGCGGAGGTCAAGCAGAAGCTCGCCGAGGAGAAGGCGAAGCTCGAAGCGCAGCTGGCGCAGAAGGAAGCCGAATACAAGAAGCGCGAAGCCGAGCAGGAAGCCAAGAGGTTGGCAGAAACCAAAGCGCGGGCGGAAGCCGATGCCAAGCGTGAAGCCGACATGGCGAAGCGCGAAGCGGACGCGAAGGCGCGCGCCGTACTCGAGGAGAAGGCCAGGCTGGAGGCCATAGAGAAGGCCAAGCAGGAAGCCCAGGCCGAGTTGGCGAAAAAGGAAGCGGAATACCAGAAGCGTGAGGCGGAAGCGAGATCCAAGGCCGAGGCGGAGGCGAAGGCGCGCCGGGACCTGGAGGAGAAGGCCAGGAAGGAAGCCGAGATCCGCGCCAAGACCGACGCCGAGGCGCGGGCCGGAGCCGAGGCGAAGGCGAAAAAGGATGCCGAGGAACGCGCCAAGCGCGAGGCCGAAGCCGCGAAGCGCGAAGCCGAGGCGGCCAAGCGCGAAGCGGACCTGAAGAAAAAGCTGGCGGAGGCGCCGCGCGCCAAGGCGCCCGTGGTGCCGATTGTCATCGCGATGATCCTGATCGTGAGCGTTGCAGGTGGCGGCTGGTACTACTACACCGCGGGCGAGAGGGCTCGCGTTGCCGCGCTGACCGCGGCGCTCGAGGCTGCGACCAAGGCGACCGAGGATTTGAACAAGGCCAAGGAGGCCGAGGTGGAGGCGCAGAAGCGCGCCACTGAAGCCAGGGCGGCGGAAGATGCCGCGAGAAAGTCCGGCGATACCGCGGCTTTGAAAGCGGCGACCGACGCAAGGTTGAAAGCCGAGGCCGAAGCGGCGGCGCAGAACAAGCTGGTGCAGCAGCGTGAAGCGGACGTGAAAGCGAAGCAGGACGCCGCGAAGAAGGCGAAGGAAGACGCCGCCAAGCAGGCCACGGCGGACAAGAACCCGCAGCAGAAGGCGGCGGACGTCGCGGTGGCGCCGAAGGCGCCGGATCCGGTCAAGCCCGCGGCGCAGACGTCCGCGGGCGAGACGCCCGCCAAGACCGCTGCCGCCGCGCCGGATGCGTCCAAGGCGCCGCGCGCCATGACGCGCTCTGAGCGCGAAGCGCAGAGGGATGCCGAGGCCGCGGCCAAGGCGATCGGCAAGCCCGCCGAACAAGTCGCGGCATTGTCGCCTTCCGCCACTGCGGCGGCGCCGGGAGCGACTTCCAGCGCCGCGCCGGCTGCGGCCGCCTCAACCGCTCCGGCGGCCAAAGGGGCCTCAGAGACGGAGGCCATGTACCAGCAGGCGCTGGCGATGGAGAACAGCGGAAAAGCCGCGGATGCCGTGCGAATCTATCGTCGTGCCGCGCGAGCCGGTCACGGCAAGTCCGCAAAGCGGCTGGGCGACATTTTTGACCGGGGCGTGCCCGGCGTTTCCCGCGACTATGCCGAATCGCTGCAGTGGTACCAGACGGCGCGCGACCTGGGCGAGACGGTCGAGCTTTCCGGCAAGCGCTGACGCCCGAAACAAGCCAGTCTGCGGTTCCGCGAGGCTGGATGCAAAACGAGCGGATTAACGAGGACCTGCGATGAGTGAACGCCCGAAAGACGGCGTTGACCCCGACGCGACCGTCATGTTGTCGCGCGACAATCCCGAACCGGCACCGGATCCCGATGCGACGGTGATGGTCCCCGCGCAGCGCCAGGATGACGACGCCACGGTATTCATGCCTTCGACGCCCGTGGACGATGACGCGACGGTGATGGTGCGCGCGCAGCATGTTGAAGACGACGCCACGGTGATGATCCCCGCCGGCGGCCCCGGCGCCGAAGCGGACGCCGACGCGACCGTCATGATCGGCCAGCGCGCGGCCGCGGAACCCGACCCGGACGCCACGATTGCGATTCCCACGCCCGGGCGGCGGCGAGATACCGAACCGGTGGAGTTGCCCTCGGCCCCTCCTGCCGGCCGCGAAGCGGCCGCGGCGGATCTCGGCGCGCTCGGTGGACTCAATACGCTGGTTGCAGCAGCGAATTCGGTGCTCGCCGTTGTGCCACAGATCCGGCACGCTCTTCGCCATCCCGATCCCGAAGGCCTGCGCGCAAACCTGCGCGCAAGCCTGGACGCCTTCGAGCGCGATGCGCGCGCCTCAGGCCATGACGAAGACGTTGTCTCCGCTTCCAGCTACGCGCTTTGCGCGCTCCTCGATGAATCCGCAGCTTCCACGCCCTGGGGTGCTGGCTGGGCGAAGCAGGGGCTGCTGGCTGAACGCCACGCCGGCGCCGGCGGTGCGGAGCATTTTTTCGGACTGCTGGAGAAGAAATCCGCAGATCCGGCGGCCAACCTGACGCTGCTCGAATTCCTCTATGTCTGCCTTGCGCTCGGTTTCGAGGGCCGTTTTCGGGACGCCGCGAATGGGAACGGGGATATCGTTGCGCTGCGCGGCAGGTTGTTCGACCAGATCCGGGCGCAACATGCGCCGCACGACGGCGAACTATCGGCCCGTTGGCAGGGCATGACGCTTCCGGCAACGCGCCCATCAGGCGGCTTGGCGTTGTGGGCCGCCGGCTCGGGCGCGGCGCTGGTTCTCTCGGTGCTGTACATGGCATTCAGTTTTTCGCTGGGTTCGTCGTCCGATCCAGTCGCCCGGGACCTGGCGCAGCTGAAGGCGCCCGAACTCGCGGTCGCAAGTGCCGCCGGCACTGCCGGTTCGGCGACCGCGCGCATCAGCGAGCAGTTGACCGCGGAAATCGCGCGCGGCGAAGTCGCGGTGACGGACTCCACCGGACAGAGCACGATCGTGGTCCGCAGCGACCGACTGTTCGCATCCGGGAGCGCGCGCCTGGAAACCGGTGTGGAAGCAGTGATCCAGCGAGTGGCCGAAGCGCTTGACCAGGTGCCTGGCACGATCCTGGTGACAGGCCACACGGATGACGTGCCTATCCGCACCGCGCGCTTCCCGTCCAACTGGGAATTGTCCACGGCGCGCGCGGCATCGGTCGTGAATTTGATTGCGGGAAGATTGAAGGAGCCGGCGCGCCTGCGCGCCGAAGGCCTGGCCGACTCGGCGCCGGTGGCGCCGAACGACTCGGCCGCGAACCGGGCCCGCAACCGCCGGGTGACCATCATTCTGCGGGGTGCGCCATGAATCCCCTGGGGTGGCTGAAGAACCGGTGGCTGCTGGGCGGACTCGCGTTTTTTGCGTTTTCGCTCGTAGCGTGGTCCGTTGGAGACCTGGTCGCTTTTGGCGACTGGCGGCCGTTCGAAACGCAGGCAGGCCGCGCGGCATTGATCGCCATGGCCGCGGCTGCCTGGATCGGATTGGAATTGTGGCGCGCGCGCCGTGCCAGGAGCGAGACCGAGCGCCTGCTGGAAGTACTGGCCGGCGGCGGCGAGACCGGCTCGGCGGCCCGGGCAGCGCATGAGGTTGCGGTCCTTCGGAAGCGCTTCGAGGAAGCGGCCGCGATACTCAAGAAGACGCGCTTCAAGGGTCCGGGCGGAGAAGACCGCTACGTGCACGAGCTGCCGTGGTACGTCTTCATAGGCGCGCCTGGTTCTGGCAAGACCACCGCGCTGGTGAATTCAGGATTGCGCTTTCCGCTGCGCGAAGCGGGCGGCGTTGGCGGCGATCCGGCGCTGGCAGGTGTGGGCGGCACCCGCAATTGCGACTGGTGGTTCACCGATGAAGCGGTACTGCTGGATACCGCGGGCCGCTATACCACGCAGGAAAGCGATCTCGAGGCGGATGCCGCAGCCTGGCAGGGATTCCTCGGCCTGATCAAGCGTTTTCGCCCGCATCGTCCCCTGAACGGGGCGCTGGTGACGCTCAGCGTGTCTGACCTGATGCTCTGGAGCGAGGATGAGCGCAAACGCTACGCATGGCACGTGCGCGCGCGGGTGTCGGAGCTCTATGAACGCCTGGGCGTGCGTTTCCCCATTTACCTGCTGGTGACCAAGGCAGATCTGCTGGCCGGTTTCATGGAGTTTTTCGGCGAACTGGACGCGGAGGCGAGAAAGCGCGTCTGGGGCATGACGTTCAATTCCGGCGGCAGTCCCAATGCGGGTACGCCGGGACAGCGCTTCGCGGACGAGTTGGGAGAACTCGAACGCCGGCTGCACGTCGAAATGCTGCTGCGCCTTCAGGGTGAGCGCGACCTGCAGCGGCGCGCCGCCGCCTACCGGTTTCCGCAGGAATTCCACGGCGTCGGACCGCTGATCGAGCAGTTTCTCGATTCCGCCTTCATCGGAGTGCAAGGCGCGCCTGAGCCTTTGCTGCGAGGCGTGTATTTCACCAGCGGCACGCAGGAAGGCAATCCGATAGACCGTGTGCTGGGAACGCTGGCACGCAGCTTCAAGCTGGAGCGTTCCGCGGGACCTGCCGTTACTGCCGGGAGCGGCAAGAGTTTTTTCCTCACGCGGCTGGTGCGGGAGGTGATCTTTCCGGAATCTGGCATGGCCAGCAGCGACGAGGGCCTTGAGCGCCGGGAACGGCGCTCAAGGATGCTGGCATTTTCCGCAATCGCGGCCTTGAGCATCGCCTTGGCCGCATTGTGGACGACGAGTTATGTCGCAAATCGCAATTTCATCGCATTGGCGCAGGACATGGCCATGGTGGCGAAAGTCGAGCTCGAGAAGATCGGCGCTTCGCGCAGCGGGAACGAGGCGCAACTCGTTCGCGCGCTGAACGCGCTTCGCGATCTTCCGGGAGGCTACCGGGCACGCGAAAGCGGCGCCGGGCCGTTCGGTTTCGGCCTCTCTCAAGGGGAGAAGCTGGGCTCGCAGGCGCTGCGCGCCTACCGGAACGCGTTGAACGAAGCGCTTGAACCTCGCCTGGCAGCCTCGCGGAGCGACTACTCGAAGTGGCAACTGTCGGAAGCCGAGCGCGCCGACCTTGCCGGACACGTGCGCGCAATCGAGGACGAGGCCATAATTACAAATACGCGCCGGAAAACGGCGCCGGCAAAGGCGTCATGAGCGAATCTTTCGAAACCGGCTGGTATGGAAAACTTCCCGCGAACGGGGACTTCGTCACGCGGCGCCTGCCGCCATCGTTCATCGAGCCCTGGGATGCGTGGCTGAACGCGATGCTGATGGGCAGCCGTCAGCGCCTCGGGACCCATTGGCGGGATGCATTTCTTTCGGCCCCCGCCTGGCGTTTCGTGCTCGCTCCCGGAGTTGTCGGCGAGCAGGGCTGGGTCGGAGTGGTCATGCCCAGCGTGGATTCTGTCGGACGCTACTTTCCGCTCACCGTGGCGAGCGCGCTGCCGTCGAAGAGCCTCGACCCGGTCACGACAGTGGTGCGTGCGCACAACTGGTACGGTGAGGTTGAGCCGGTTATTCATGCCGCGCTCCAGCCAGATGCGGAAATGGAAACCTTCGACGCGCAATTGCGGAACCGGCGCTTTCCGTCAGAACTGGTCGCCGTGCCCGAAAGCACGGAGGAGACCGTGCCGCCGCGGGGGCGCGGCCAGCGGGCCTTGTGGATTCCGTTGGGGAGCGAATTCCAGGGAGAAGCCGGATTGCGCGGCCTGGCCAAGCCGCTTGCCGAGCCCTATTCCGCCTGGCTCGCCGAAGAATCGGAGATTTTCGGTCGTAGCCTGATGCTGTGCGAGAAATTGCCCGGAGTGGAGCAGTTCTGCGCGATGCTGAACGGCGAGTGGGGTTCGCGTCCTGGCGAGCGCCAGAGCGCCTAGGCGCACGCCATGTCCCTTTCGCTCAAGATCTCGAAGAAAGTCGGTGACCGTTCCGACATGATCGCCAGCCGGTCCTGGCCGCAGAACCGCATCACGGTCGGTCGGGGCGAGGAATGCACGCTGGTGCTCGAAGATCCGAGAAAGCATATCTCCCGCGTGCATGTCGAACTCGAGGAGAAGGACGAGGGCACGTTTCACCTGACGATCGTGTCGAAAGTAAACCCGGTTGTCGTCAACGGCAAGAAGCAAGCCCCCGGCAGCCGGCTCGACCTGACCGCGGGCGATCGTTTCGAGCTCGGGGAGTACGAGCTCGAGATCCTGCCGCCGCCCAGCGCGGCGCCGAAAGCGGACGCGCATGTGTCCGCCGTCGAGGAAACAACGCGGCCCGACAATCCGCAGCTTCGTGTCGCCCCGAAGCCGGCGCAGGGAAATACAGTGCCCGTGAAGCCGATTGCGGCGCCCGCTCCGGTTGCCGCGCCGCCGCCGCCACCGAATCCGGTTTTCGAGGAAGCGACATTCATGGGCCAGAAGGCGCCTGACATCGAGCTTGATCCGCTCGAAGGCCAGGAATTGCCGCCGGTCGAGCCGGGCCTGTTTGACGATCCCGTGGTCGTGGAGAGCGCGCCGGCTGCGACAGCCGAGGCGGCGGCCTCCGCTGCGGCCGAAGCCGATGTGTTTGCGGAAGCGACCTACGTGGGAACTTCCACTCCTGCGCCAAACGTTTTCGACGAGGCGACCTACGTTGGCGGCCGGCCGCCGCAGGCGGGCGCGATCCCCGCGGCAGCTCTCGCCGCTGCACGGCCCGGCGGGGGATCCGGGATGCGCGATGCGGTGACCGTGTTCCTCGAGGGTGCCGGGCTTGCCGGCAAAGAGATCAAGGATGCCGAGATAGAGGAATTCCTGCGCCAGGCGGGCAAGATCATGCGCGCCTCGATCGAAGGAGCCATGGCGCTGCTGGCGGCGCGCGCCACGGCGAAGAAGGAATTGCGCGCCGAAGACCGGACCATGGTGGCGTCCAAGGACAACAACCCACTCAAGCTGATGTCCGACCCGCAGGAGGCGCTGGCCTTCCTGTTCGACACCAAGGACCGCGCCGATGGCTTCCTCGATCCGGTGCAGGCCGTTGGCGACGCTTTCGAGGACCTGCGCGCGCACGAGGTGGCCCTGTTCGCCGCCATGCGCGCGGCGCTGCTGGGCTCGATCCAGCGTTTCGATCCGAAAACGCTGGAAGCCGAACTCGAAAAGAACGCGGGTGGCCTTGGGCTGAATCGCAAGGCGAAATTGTGGGAGCTGTTCGCGGGTTACCAGCAGAAGCTGGCGCGTGACGCCGACGATGACTTCAACAAGGTCTTCGGGCGCGAATTCATGGGTACCTACATGGCCCAGGTGAAGCGGCTGCGGGGCGGCGGGCAGTAGGTAGCGGGTTTTTCCGGTAGTGCTTGCCAAACGGCCTGATACTGTATAAAAATACAGTATCGATGGCCACTCTTGCAGAAATCATCCAGCGGCAGACCGTCTGGCGCGGCGGAATTACCCCTGCCATATCCACCGAACCGGCTGTTCCGACCGGCTATACCGGGCTTGATGCCGAACTTCCCGGCGGCGGCTGGCCGGTAGGCGGGCTTGCCGAGGCCTTTTGCCATACCGAAGGCATTGGCGAGCTGCAGATCGTGTTGCCGGCGCTTGCCGCGCTGACGGCGGCGGGCCACCGGGTCGCCTGGCTGGCTCCCCCGCACCTGCCTTATGCGCCCGCACTGCGGGCCGCTGGCGTGCGCCTGGAGCAGTTGACGGTGATCCGTGCCCCGGGAAGGCGGGATGCGCTGTGGGCGGCGGAGCAGGCATTGCGTGCGCGCAGCTTCCAGGCCTTGCTCCTGTGGCTGCCGAGGGCCAGCTACGCGGAGTTGCGGCGGCTGGCAGTGGCGGCACAGGCCGGCCCCGGCTTCGTGCTTGCGTTCAGGCCGCCGGAAGCGGCTTGCGAATCTTCCCCTGCGATCTTGCGGCTCGTGCTGGGAGCAAGGGAGGGACAGCTCACGGTAAATATCCTGAAAAGGCGCGGCCTGCCATTGGCCACGCCTTTTCCCATCCCCATCGAAAGGCCTCACGTTAAAAGACCTGCTCATGCTCTGGGTCGCGCTCCATTTTCCGCAGCTCCGGCGCCAGGCGCTGTCGCGCGGGCATGCGCCGCCTGAACCCGAGCAGGAAGCGCTGGCGGCGGTAGCCGCCTGGGCCTGCCAGTTCACGCCGCGCATCTCGCTCGAACCGCCCCGGGCGCTGCTCATGGAGGTCGAGGGCAGCCTGCGTTATTTCGGCGGCCGCTGGAAATTTCTCGCGCAACTGCGCGCGGGACTGTCGCGCCTCGGTTTCAAGGCGCGGATCGCCGAGGCCCCTGCGGCGCGTGCCGCGCTCTGGCTGGCGCGCGGCGATGGCGGCAGGCTGGAGACGCTGCCAGTGGCCGTCACCGGTCTCGCGCCGGAAGCGCTCGAATTGCTCGCCAACCTCGGCATCAGCACCGTAGGCGGGTTGCTGCGCCTGCCGCGCGAGGGTGTCGCGCGACGCTTCGGACAGGGCTTGCTCGAGCAGATCGACCAGGTTGGCGGCAAGGCACCCGAGCCGCGCGAATTTTTCGTGCCGCCGGCGCGCTTTTCGGCACAGCTCGTATTGCCGGCGCCGGTGGCGCAGGCCGACCGCGTGCTGTTCGTCGCCAGGAGGCTGCTCGATCAGATGGAAGGTTTCCTCGCAGCCCGCCAGGCCGGAGTGCGCGGCTTTTCCCTGGACCTGCTGCATGAGGATTCTCCGGCAACCAGGATAACGGTGGGACTTGCCGCCTGCGGGCGGGTTGCGGAGCATTTCATGCGCCTGCTGCGCGAACGCCTGGCGGCGATCGCGCTGAAGGCGCCGGTCGAGGCAATCCGGCTGGAAGCGGGAGAGCCTGAATTCCTTCCAGGGAAAAGCGGCAGCTTGCTGCACGACGCGCACGCCGGCGGCGAAGCATGGCTGCAGCTGGTCGAGCGGCTTCAATCGCGGCTTGGCAGCGATGCGGTGCATTGCCTGGACACGCACCCGGACCACAGGCCGGAACGCGCCTGGATCCCCGTTTCTCCCGGGCAAGGATTTTTTTCGAAGGAAGGACGGGAAAAAGGGCCCCGCCCGCTATGGCTGCTGGACCCGCCGCGCCACCTTGCCGAGGGGGAATTTTCCCTGCTCGCAGGCCCGGAGCGCATCGAATCGGGCTGGTGGGATGGCGCCGAGGCCCAGCGCGATTACTTCATCGCGCGCACCGGGGAATCCTCGCTGGCGTGGATTTACCGGCAGCGCGGCGCGGAGCCGGGAAGGAGCTGGTTCCTGCATGGATTCTTCGCCTGATTTCTTGCCGCCGTACGCGGAGCTGCATTGCCTTTCCAACTTCAGCTTCCTGCGCGGCGCCTCGCACGCGAAGGAACTGGTCGGGCGCGGGGCGGAGCTCGGCTATTCGGCGCTCGCCATTACCGATGAATGTTCCCTCGCGGGAATCGTGCGTGCGCACGTCGCGGCGAAGAAGCATGGCTTCAAGCTCATCGTCGGCAGCGAGATCCGCTTTGAAGGCGGCCTGAAGCTTGTCCTGCTGGCGCCGGACCGCAATGCCTACGGTGCACTCTGCGCGCTGATCACCACGGGGCGCGGGCGAACGAAGAAGGGGGCGTATTCGCTTTTCCGGCAAGACCTGGATCCGCATCTGCGGGCGGGCCTCCTGGCTCTCCTGGTCCCGGAAGAAAAGCCCTCCGTTGAAGATGCGCTCTGGCTGCGGGCCCGTTTCCGGGACAACGGCTGGCTCGCGGCGGAATTGCACTGCGGACCGAACGATCCAGGGAAGCTGAAGCGGCTCGAGGACGTTTCCAGGCGCTCCGGCCTGCCGCTGGTGGCGGCGGGCGACGTGCACATGCACGCGCGCTCCCGCCGCCGCCTGCAGGACGCGCTTGCCGCGATCCGCCTCGGCAGGACAGTGGGCGAATGCGGCGATGCGCTGTACCCGAACGGCGAACGCCACCTGCGCCCGCGCATGCGGCTCGCGCAGCTTTATCCCGCGGCGCTGCTCCGGGAAACGCTCCGCATCGCGGACAGATGCGAGTCCTATCTCGACAAGCTGCGGTACGAGTACCCGAAGGAACTGGTGCCCGAAGAAGAAACCCCCGCGACGCACCTCAGGAAGCTCGTGGTCCAGGGAATGGCATGGCGTTTTCCCGGCGGCGTGCCTGCGAATGTACGCGAGATGGTGGATCAGGAGCTCGTGCTCATCGCCGATCTGAAATACGAGGCTTTTTTCCTCACGGTGCACGACGTGGTGCGCTTCGCCCGCTCCAGGGACATCCTTTGCCAGGGCAGGGGATCCGCGGCGAACTCGGCCGTGTGTTATTGCCTCGGCATCACCACGGTGAATCCCGAGGACGGCAACACGCTGGTCGGGCGTTTTTTGTCGAAAGAGAGGAACGAGCCGCCGGACATCGACGTCGACTTCGAGCACGAGCGGCGCGAGGAAGTGATCCAGTACATCTACGGCAAGTACGGCCGCGGACGCGCGGCGCTGGCCGCGACCGTGATCCGCTACAGGAAAAAAAGCGCGATCCGCGATCTCGGCAAGGCGCTCGGCCTGGGCGCGGACGAAGTGGACCGGCTCTCGAAATCCCTGTCCTGGTGGGACGACAAGGCCGTGCTGGAAGGCCGCGTGCGCGAAGCGGGCCTGGACCCCGGCAGGCTGGAGGTGCGCCATCTTCTCGCGCTGGTCGGCGAGCTGATCGGTTTCCCGCGGCACCTGTCGCAGCACGTCGGCGGCTTCGTCATCTCCGAGGGGCCGATCGCGGAGCTGGTGCCGGTGGAGAACGCGGCGATGGAAAACCGCACCGTGATCCAGTGGGACAAGGATGACCTGGAAGACATGGGTCTGCTGAAGGTGGACGTGCTCGCGCTGGGCATGCTCACGGCCTTGCACCGCGCCATGAAGTTCCTCGGCATCCGGGAACTCAAGGACATTCCTGAAGAAGATGCCGCCGTCTACGCAATGATCCAGCGGGCGGATACCGTCGGCGTGTTCCAGATCGAGTCGCGCGCGCAGATGTCCATGCTGCCGCGCCTGAAGCCGGGAAATTTCTACGATCTCGTGATCGAGGTTGCGATCGTGCGGCCGGGGCCGATCCAGGGAGACATGGTGCATCCTTACCTGCGCCGGCGGGATGGAAAGGAAAAAGTCACCTATCCGAGCGACGCGGTGAAGAGGGTTCTCGGACGCACGCTCGGCATTCCGATTTTCCAGGAGCAGGTGATGCAGCTCGCGATCGTCGCCGCGGGCTTCACTGCGGGAGAGGCGGATGAATTGCGCCGCGCGATGGCGGCATGGAAGAGGGAAGGGGGCCTGGAACCCTTCGAGGAGAAGTTGAAGCAAGGCATGGCGCGGAGAGGCTACGCAGCGGAGTTCGCCGACCGGATCTATCTCCAGATCCTGGGCTTCGGCGACTACGGCTTCCCGGAATCCCACTCCGCGAGCTTCGCGTTGCTTGCGTACTGCTCGGCCTGGATCAAGCACCACCACCCGGCGGTTTTCCTCGCCGCGCTGCTGAATAGCCAGCCGATGGGGTTCTACGGTCCTTCCCAGCTGGTGCAGGACGCGAGGAAGCACGGCGTGGAAGTGCGCCCTGCGGACGCAACGTCCAGCCAATGGGACTGCACGCTCGAGAACGGGGCGGTGCGCCTCGGGCTGTGCATGGTGGGAGGACTTGGCCCGGCTGTCGGAAAGAGGATTGTCGCGAGCAGGCCCCATGGCTCGGTCGCGGATCTCGCGCAGCGCGCGGGCCTGGGCCGCAAGGACATGAAGTGCCTCGCCGCGGCAGGCGCGCTGGAAAGCCTCGCGGGTCACCGCAGGAGCGCGCATTGGGCCGCTTCCGGAGTGGAGAAAGGAACGGTCTTTTTGCCTTCGGGGATGGAAATGAAGGAGCAGGTCGAACTTGGGCCTCCCTCGGAGGGCGAGAACATCCTTGCCGATTACGCGAGCCTCGGCCTGACGCTCGGACGGCATCCGCTTGCCCTCCTGAGAAGCGATCTGGAAAACCTGCGCATCACGAAGGCGGAAGATCTCGTGCTCAAGCGCCATGGCAGCATCGTCCGGGCCGCGGGGCTGGTTACCTGCCGGCAGCGGCCCGACACCAGGACCGGGGTCGTGTTCGTGACCCTGGAAGATGAAAGCGGCTGCGTCAACGTGGTGGTCTGGAGCGATCTCTTCGAGCGCCAGCGCAAGGAGTTGCTGGGCGCACGGCTGCTGGGTGTCGAGGGCGTGGTTCAGCGCGCGGGGCTGGTGGTCCACCTGCTTGCCCGGCGGTTCGAGGACCATAGCCCGCTTTTGGGGCAGCGGCTGGGCAGCCTGATGGTCAGCTCGCACGACTTTCACTGACTTTCACAAAACGGGGGAAAGCGGCTTTTGCGTCAACACTTTATAATCGCTTCATGAACCAACAGGCGATTACCGTTGTCGTTGCCAAGGACCTCGAGGACCTGATCCCGACGTTCATGACGAACCGCACCAAGGAGCTCGAAACGCTGCGCGTGGCGCTCGGCGCCGGCGACATGGAACAGCTGCGGCAGCTCGGCCACCGCATGAAAGGCGTGGGCAACTCCTACGGATTCGAACTGATATCGATCCTCGGGAAGAAAATCGAGGATGACGCGAAAATCAAGAACCTTCCCGCCCTGGAAGCGCTCATAACGGAGTACACCGACTACCTCGCCCGCGTAAAAATCACCTATGAGTGACCTCGCCTCCGGGCGCGCGGGACAGGAAGCACAAGCTGCGTTTTGCGTCCTGATCGTCGATGATGACCCGGACATGGCGGGCCTCCTGGGCCGGATGCTCATGCAGCAAGGCATGCAGGCGCAGGTCGCGGCAAACGGCCCCGCCGCGCTGGAAATGATCGCTGCCTCGCCGCCGGACCTGGTGCTGCTGGATGTGCAGATGCCCGGGCCCGACGGTTTCGAAATCTGCCGCCGGCTGAAAAGCCAGGAGGCGACCGCGCTGCTGCCGGTCGTGCTGGTCACCGCGCTCGAAGACCATGACAGCAGGGTGCGCGGCATCGAGGCGGGTGCCGACGATTTCCTGTCCAAGCCGGTGCGCCGCGAAGAACTGATCGCGCGCGTCAAGACGCTGCGGCGGCTGCACGAGACGCGCAAGGAACTCGAAGGCCGGCGCCTGGCCGCGGAGGTGCAGCGCAAGGAGGAGATTCGCAAGGCGTTCGCGCGCTATATTTCGCCGCGCCTCGCCGAACGCGTGCTGCGCGAATCGCGCGGCAGCGAGGAAGTGTTCCGTAACCTGTCTACCCGCACCGCGGTGGTGGCGCTGTTCGCCGACCTGCGCGGTTTCACGCGCCTGTCGGAAACCGTCCCGGTATCGAGCATCGTGCCGATGCTGAATGAATTTTTCACCGAGCTGACCGCCGCCGCGCACGACAACGAAGGCACGGTATTCAGCATGGCCGGCGACAGCCTGCTGGTCGGGTTCAACGTGCCCGTGCCCCAGGCGGACGCCGCCAGCCGCGCGGTGTCGACAGGTCGCGCCATGATCCAGCGCTTCGCTCCCGTGGCCGCCCGCTGGCAGGCCGAGCACGGGCTCTCCACCGGCATCGGCGTCGGCGTCGAGGCGGGCGAGGTGGTTGTCGGCAATGTCGGCGCTCCCAGCTTCATGAGCTATACAATCATTGGCGACCCGGTAAACGTCGCGGCGCGGCTCATGCAGCGCGCGGAACCGAATGAAATCCTGATTGGTCCGCGCGCTTCCCTGTCGCTGCCCGCCATGCTCGGCGGCGCGATGCCGCTCGACCGGCGTTCGGTCAAGCTGAAAGGCAAATCCGAGCCGGTGGAAGTGGTGACGTTGAGGGTTGCGCCGGTCTAGAGGAGAGCAGGTGAAGGTCCTGATCATTGACGATGACGAGGATTTGCGGAACATCCTCGCGCATTACCTCACGCAGGAATGGCCCGAGCTCGAGGTCGAGCAATTCGACCCGCTCGAGCGTGACATGCCGGATGCCTCGTTTCCCTTGGGCGCCTACGACGTGATCATCCTCGACTACATGCTCGGCCGCGGCGACGGCCTGGACTGGCTGCAGCAGCTCAAGCTGCGCCCCGATTGCCCGCCGGTGCTGTTCCTGACTGGCGCCGGCAACGAAGTGATTGCCGTGCGCGCCATGAAAACCGGCGCTGACGACTACCAGCGCAAGCAGGAACTGACGCGTGAACGGCTGGTGGCCTCGGTGCGCGAGCTGGCCATGGTCAAGCTGGAGAAGAGCGTTTCCCCGGCAATCGCCGCGCGCGCCGAAGGACACGAGCTTGGCGCCCGCATCCAGATTCCCGGCATCCAGGTGCTGCGCCTGATCGGCGAGGGCGGCATGTCGCGGGTATACCTGGCTTCGCGGGAGGGCGATGACGAGCCGCTGGTGGTCAAGATCCTGCGCGCCGAGGTCACCAGCGACAAAACCGCGCTGGAACGGTTCATCGAGGAATACAACCTGGTCGAGCGCATCCGCAGCCGGCATGTGGCGCGGATCTACGGCCACGGCTTATCCGGCGAGCTTGCCTACCTGGTGATGGAATTCTTCGATGGCGGTGACCTGAACAAGCGGCTTGCAGGCAAGGCCCTTGAGCCGGAAGAGTGCCTGAAGATTTTCCGCGAGCTGATGTTCGCGCTGGGCGACATCCACGAACAGGGTGTGCTGCACCGGGACCTGAAACCGCAAAACCTGATGTTTCGCGCCGACGGCAGCCTTGCGGTCCTTGATTTCGGCATCGCCAAGCACATCGATGCAATAGACCGCACCGGCAGCGGCGAGATCCTCGGCACGCCGCGCTACATGAGCCCGGAGCAGGTGCGCGGAGTCGCCCTCGACCTGCGCACCGACATCTACAGCGCGGGCGTGTTGCTGTTCCAGATGCTGACGGGAACGCACCTGTTCGACGGGGAGACCGCGGTGGAGGTTGCCCTGCATCACCTGAACACCCAGCCGCCGGACCTGCCCAGCCATCTCTCGCAGTACCAGAGGCTGATGGACAAGCTGGTGGAGAAGGACCGCGACGCCCGGTTCCGCAATGCCGACGAGGTCATCGGCTTCCTGTCGCGGAAGTTCTACCAGGGAACCGGCGCATTCGGCGTCGAGAAGACCGCCAAGCTGCACTAGGTCAGGGCAGGGCGTGCCAGATCGCGCGCAACTGCTCCGGCAGGTCCTTGGGCGAGAATGGCTTCAGGATGGTGCCGGCCGCGCCGATGGAGCGCAGTTCGTCCTGCTCGCGCTGCGAAGCCTTCGCGGTGATGAACACCACCGGCAGGTCCTTTGTCTCCGGCGTGTCGCGCATCTTGCGGAACAGCGTCGGCCCGTCCATTCCGGGCATCATCCAGTCGAGCATCACCAGCTCGGGCTTGAACTCGATCATGCGTCCGATCGCGACCATCGGGTCGCTGACCACCTCCACCGTCATCTTGCCGACGCGCTCCAGGGACATGCGCACGATCCTCTGGATGTCCACGTCGTCTTCGACATAGCAGATGCGGTTTAGCGGTTGCACGGGCATGGTTACCTCTCAATCATGATGCGGTAGTTCGAACCAGAACGTCGTGCCGCCGCCGGCCCGGTCCGAGAAGCCGATCTTGCCGCCCATCAGCTCTATCAGGCGCTTGCAGATCGCAAGGCCGAGCCCGGTGCCGCCCATCTGGCGGGTATGCGACATGTCGGCCTGGGCGAAGCGTCCGAATATCCGGTTGCGGAAATTCTCCGGAATGCCCGGGCCGGTGTCATGCACCGCGACACGCACCGTGTCGCTATCGGCGATTTCGATGGTCACCTCGACTGCGGTGCCTGCCTCCGAAAACTTCGCTGCGTTCGACAGCAGGTTGGTCATCACCTGCAGCACGCGCTTGCGGTCCGCGCTTACCTTCACGGCGCGCAATTCGCCTGCTGCGACCAGCTTTACCTTGAAGCGTTCGGCAAAGGCGCGGTTCAGCGTCAGGGATTCGGTCACCAGCTCGCCAAGCTCCAGGGCCTCGATCATCAGGGTGAGCTTGCCGGATTCTATTTTCTCGACATCGAGGATGTCGTTTATCAGGTCGAGCAGCCGCTGGGCATTGCGTTCCGCGATAGTGGTGAGCTCGAGCGTGTCTTTTTCGATGTCGCCCATCACCCCGGAGTTGATCAGCTGCAGCGAGCCGATGATTGAGGTGAGCGGAGTGCGCAGCTCGTGGCTCAGGGTGGAGGTGAACTCCTGCTTCATGCGCTCGGCCTCGAGCTGCTGGGTGATGTCGCGGCCCTGGACGATCACCGAGATGACGCTGTTCTCCGTGTTGACCAGGGGCGTCAGGCTCCACTCGCAGGTGATATCGGCGCCGTCGCGGCGCGTGCTCAGGGCGCGCAGCCCGATTACCGGTGCGCGCGCGTCGATCAGCTTGCGCCAGCGTTCCCGGACATCCTCCTGGATCGCGGCTGCAAACAACGTATCGATGCCGATGCGGCCGATTACTTCATTCGCGGCATAGCCAAAAAGGGTTTCGGCGGACGGATTCACGGTCAGGATGCGCCCTTCGACGTCGAACTCGAATACCGCGATCGGGGAGCGCTCGGCGAACAACACAAGCTTGCGGCCGGACGCCTCGACCTGGCGGCGGGCTTCATCCAGTTCGACCAGTTGCTGCTCGAGCCGCTGGTTCAGGGCGGTGTAGTCCTCGGTCAGCTTGCCGTAGGCGTGGCGCAGCCGGTAGCCGGAGTCGAAGACCTGGTTGAGGCGCCACGCGACGCCCACGTTCATGGCGTAGAACGCCGGCACCAGGAGTGCGATCTCGGCGAACAGCCTGTTGCCGAAGGTGCCGAGGACGTAGGTAAACGGGAAAACGATACCCGCCGCGTACAGGGCATAGACCGGCCAGGAAACGGCGTAGATCGGCACGCCGCCAGCCACCATTCCGGCGAGCAGGAAGGCGAGGAACACCTGCTGTTCGTCGGCATGCGACGGGAAGAACACCGCCCCGGCGAATCCCCAGGTGGCGCCGTTGGCCAGCGCGCTGATGGCCAGCCAGCGCAGCCACTGTGCGGCCTCCGACGCCTTGGTGGCGCTCCGGTTAAAGCTCCAGTAGAGGCCGATGCTCGCGGCGGTGAGCAGCACCACCAGCCCGGCCCAGAAGGCGACGATTTCGACATAGCGGCCTTCGCGCAGTTCGTAGGCCGCGATGACGCTGATGATGAAGCTGCCGGCGATGCCGAGCGGCATCTGGCCATACATCTGCTCGACGCGATCGGCGAGCACCCGGCGCGGATCCGCCGACTGGCTCAGGCTGATGCTTGTGGATCCCTTGGCTGGATCCGTGGAGTTGATGGGAGGGGTCATTGGCGCGGGCAAAGCAGGCCTGCATTATAGATGAGGCCCTGCAGCCAACGCCGCCGAGGCGCGGCAACCTTACAGGCTTTTGCCGCTCCGGATCACGCCGACGGCGATGCCTTCAATCGTCATTTCATCGCGCCGCAGATCGAGTTCGATCGGTTCGAAATCCGGATTCTCGGGCAGAAGCTGGACCGCGTGCCCGCGGCGTTTCAGCCGCTTGACCGTGACTTCATTGTCAATGCGCGCCACCACGACCTGGCCGCTCTGCGCATCCTGGGTGCGATGCACCGCCAGCAGGTCGCCGTCGAGTATGCCGGCATCGCGCATAGACAGGCCCTTGACCCGCAGCAGGTAGTCGGCGCGCGGCGTGAACAGGTTCGGATCCACCTGGTAGCGTGCCGTCACGTGTTCTTCGGCGAGGATCGGACTGCCCGCCGCGACCCGGCCCACCACGGGCAATTCAAGCAAGCGGCTGAACTTCGGGCCGCCGCGCTCGCGTAATTTGATGCCCCTAGACGACCCGGCGGTGATGTCCAGTACGCCCTTTCGTTCCAGCGCGCGCAGGTGCTGCTCGGCCGCGTTGACGGAGCGGAACCCCATGCGTTCGGCAATTTCCGCGCGCGTCGGCGGGAAACCTGATACCTCGGTGAGTTCCTTGATCAGGCGCAGGATTTCGGTCTGGCGATCGGTCAGCGGTTCGCTCATGACACCTCCGGATTACTGTGGCCATATTCAGTGGTGGCATTATATCCAGTAGTGCCGCATCGCGCAAATCACTGCGCGTCGGGTTCGAGCAGGTCAGGCGCGTCCGTGCGCGCGTTGTTGACCGCGCGGCTGACACGGCGGATGTCGATTGCGGAGGCGGGGCAGGCGCGCAGGGGTATTTCGTCACCTCGTAACCAGGCGGAGTATTCGCCGGGCGAGACGATCACCGGCATGCGGTCGGCCACCGCGGCCATCTTTTCGTTCGCTTCAGTAGTGATGACGGTGCAAGTCTGCAGATCGTTCCATTGCTCCCACAGGCCGGCGAATGCAAACAGCGCTCCGCCAGAGGGGTAGATGTAATACGGCTGCTTGTGGCCGCCTTCCGGTTTCCATTCATAGAATCCATTCGCCGGAATAAGGCAGCGTCGCTTGCGGTAGGCCTCGCGGAAAGATGGTTTCTCCGCGACGCTCTCGGCGCGGGCATTCTTCATCTTCACGCCGATGGAAGGATCCTTGGCCCAGCGCGGCACCAGGCCCCAGCGAACCGTCGCGGCTTCAACTCCCCGGACAATCAGGACTTGCGCCGAAGGTGCGATGTTGTAGCGCGGTGCATAGTCCGGTACCTCGGACAATCCGAACAGCAGGGCAACCACTGCGGGATTTGAATGCAATGCGTAGCGGCCGCACATGAGAGGATTATCGCAGGCAGGGGACTATCGCAGGACAGGTAGAATCAACCGATGATCATCGAGTCGCTGCTCGACACCGACCTGTACAAGTTCACGATGATGCAGGTCGTGCTGCATCACTTCCCGGGCGCGCAGGTCGAGTATGTGTTCAAGTGCCGCACCGAAGGCGTGGATCTCGCCCCGCACGCCGGGGAGATCCGCGCGGGTATCGCCGATTTGTGCAAGATGCGCTTCCGCGAC
>JANYII010000068.1 GCA_025358705.1 Betaproteobacteria bacterium
GAAACGAAGCCCGGCCTGGGCACGAGCGGCAGCTCGAAGCCTTCCGCGGACGAAAAGTACCGCTTCACCCGGGCGCCGTCGCGCTCCAGCAGGTCGAATACGTAGCGCTCGAAGTTCGACGCCTTGGAGATGTCCATCGACGGACTTGAGGTTTCGACCGCCGATTTGCGCACGCGGTAGTTGCCGGTGCGGAAGAACTCGTCCAGCACGTCGTTCTCGTTGCTGGCGAGGATCAGCTTGCGCACAGGCAGGCCCATCGAGCGCGCGACGTAGCCGGCGTAGATATTGCCGAAATTTCCCGAGGGCACCGAGAAGGAGACCTGCTCCCTATCGGACTTCGTCGCCGCGAAATAGCCCTTGAAGTAGTACACCACCTGCGCCGCGACGCGCGCCCAGTTGATCGAGTTCACCGCGCCGATGCGGTATTTTTCCTTGAATGCCGCATCCGAGTTGACCTGCTTCACCACGTCCTGGCAGTCGTCGAATACGCCCTGCACCGCAAGGTTGTGGATATTCGGATCCTGCAGGCTGTACATCTGCGCGCGCTGGAAGGCGCTCATGCGGCCGTGCGGCGAGAGCATGAAGACGTTGATGTTCTTCTTGCCGCGCATCGCGTATTCGGCCGCCGACCCGGTGTCGCCGGAGGTCGCGCCGAGAATATTAAGATTTTTATTTTCTCTTTGAAGAATTGACTCAAATAAATTCCCAAGGAGCTGAAGCGCGACATCCTTGAACGCAAGCGTCGGACCGTTCGACAGTCCGAGGATGTGCAGGCCGGGCTCCAGGGTCCGCAGTGGCGTGATATCGGCGCTGCCGAAGATTTCCCTGGTATAGGTTTTCTTCACCAGGACGACCAGGTCCGGCACGTCGTCCATGAACTGCGACAGGATCGCGCAGGCGAGGTCAGGATACGACAGGCCCCTCCAGGCTGCGAGATCGGCCTGCGGAAATTCCTCGGCAACGTAGAGTCCGCCGTCGGCGGCGAGACCCTCGAGCAGGATCTCGGTGAAGCGCTTCGCCTCAGCGCCACCCCGGGTCGAGACGTACTTCATTACAGGAGTTCTTCTAGCCGGATGCGCGTGACTTTTCCGACCACAGTGGGCAATTTTTCTATTTTCGCCAGCGCGGCGTTGACGTTCTTCTCGATCGCGCGGTGGGTGAGCATCACGATGTCGACGCGGCTCTGGCCTTCTTCGGGCTCCTTTTGCACCATGGCGTCGATCGAGATCTTCGAGTCGGCGAGGATGCGCGTGACATCCGCCAGCACGCCGGGCCGGTCCTGCACCCGCATGCGCAGGTAGTAGGACGTCTCGACTTCGCCGATCGGCAGGATCGGGTCCTTCGCCAGGCGGTCGGGCTGGAACGCGAGGTGCGGCACGCGGTGTTCCGGGTCGGCGGTGATGAGGCGCGTCACGTCGACAAGGTCCGCCACCACCGCGCTCGCGGTGGGCTGGCTGCCCGCGCCGGCGCCGTAGTACATGGTCGCCCCGACCGCATCGCCCTTGACCAGCACCGCGTTCATCACACCTTCGACATTGGCGATCAGGCGCCGCGTCGGGATCAGCGTCGGATGCACGCGCAGTTCAATGCCCTTGGCCGCCCTTTTCGTGATTCCGAGGAGCTTGATCCGGTAGCCGAGCTCTTCGGCATAGCGGATGTCTTCCTGCGTGAGCCTGGAGATGCCTTCGGTATAGGCCTTCGGAAATTGCATGGGGATGCCGAACGCGAGCGCCGAGAGGATGGTCAGTTTGTGCGCCGCGTCCACGCCCTCGATGTCGAAGGTCGGGTCGGTTTCGGCATAACCTTTTTTCTGCGCTTCCTTCAGCACCGTCGCGAAGGGCAGGCCCTTGGCGCGCATTTCAGAGAGGATGAAGTTCGAGGTGCCGTTGATGATGCCGGCAATCCACTCGATGCGGTTCGCGGCAAGGCCCTCGCGCAACGCCTTGATGATCGGGATGCCGCCCGCGACGGAGGCCTCGAAGGCCACCATCACGCCCTTCTTCTGCGCCGCCTTGAAGATCTCGTTGCCGTGCGTGGCGAGCAGCGCCTTGTTCGCGGTGACGACGTGCTTGCGGTTCCTGATCGCCTCCAGCACCAGGTCCTTGGCGACGCCGTAGCCGCCGATCAGCTCGACGACGATGTCGATGTCTTTGGCACGAACGACTTCGTACGCATCCGAGGTGATTTTTGCTTTTGTTCCGACAATTTTCTTTACCCGGGCAAGATCCTTGTCGGCAACCCTCGAAATCCTGATTCCCCGTCCAGCGCGGCGCTCGATCTCGCTCGCATTGCGCTGCAGGACATCCCAGGTTCCGCTGCCCACCGTACCGATGCCGAGCAGCCCTACATTAATGGGTTTCACGCTGCGCCTTTGAGCAGCCCGTCCTTCCGGAACATTTCACGCACGCCGCGCAGCGCCTGGCGCAGGCGGTGTTCGTTCTCGATCAGCGCGATGCGCACGTGGCCGTCGCCGTACTCGCCGAAGCCGATGCCCGGCGAGACCGCGATCTTCGCCTCCTGCATCAGGTGCTTGGTGAACTCGATCGATCCCATCTTCGCGTAGTAATCCGGGATCTTTGCCCAGATGTACATCGAGGCCTTCGGGTTTTCCACCATCCAGCCGATGTCATGCAGGCCCTTCACCATGACATCGCGCCGTTTCTCGTAGGTCTTGCGGATTTCCTCGACGCATTCCTGCGGCCCATCGAGAGCAACAATCGAAGCCACCTGCACCGGCGTGAAGCTGCCGTAGTCGTGGTAGCTCTTGATGCGCGCCAGCGCGTGCACCAGTTCCTTGTTGCCGACCATGAAGCCGATGCGCCAGCCCGCCATGTTGTAGCTCTTGGACATGGTGAAGAATTCCACCGCCACGTCGCGCGCGCCCGGCACCTGCATGATGGAAGGCGCCTGCCATCCGTCGAAAGTGATGTCGGCGTAGGCGAGGTCGTGCACCACGAGGATGTTGTGCTCCTTTGCAATTGATATGACTTTTTCAAAAAAATCATATTCAACGCACATCGCGGTCGGATTCGAAGGAAAACCGATGATCAACATCTTCGGCTTCGGGAACAGCTCGCCGATGGCGCGCTCCAGCTCGGCGAAGAAATCCACGCCGGGCGTCATGCGCACTGAGCGGATGTCGGCGCCGGCGATGATCGCGCCGTAGATGTGGATCGGGTACGAAGGGTTCGGCACCAGCACCGTGTCGCCGCGCTCCAGCGTCGCCAGCATCAGGTGCGCGAGGCCTTCCTTGGAGCCGATGGTGACGATCGCCTCGGAATCCATGTCGAGATCGACCGCGTAGCGGCGCTTGTACCAGTCGCAGATCGCACGCCGCAGGCGCGGGATGCCCTTCGACACCGAGTAGCCATGCGTGTCCGGCCGCTGCGAGGCCTCGACCAGCTTGTCGACGATGTGCTTCGGCGTCGGCCCGTCGGGATTGCCCATCGACAGGTCGACGATGTCGTCGCCCCGGCGGCGGGCCGCCATCTTCAACTCGTTGGTGATGTTGAAAACGTAGGGCGGAAGCCTTTTTATCCTTGAAAATTCGTGCATTGTAGAATTCTAGCAGTGAAGCTACACGCCTCCGCGCCCTCGGCGCTCAACACCTTCACGGCCTATGGCGAGGGCTACGTGATGGTCAACAGCCAGCGCCACGAATCAAATCTGATCGTGCTGCCCGAGCAACTGCTGCCCTGGAGCGCCGAGTCCTTCGATGCCCTGAAGGAAGAGGACTTCCAGCCTCTGCTTGAACTGAACCTGGAGATCCTGTTGCTCGGGACGGGGCCGAAACAACGCTTTCCCAACCCGCGCCTGACGCGGGCGCTGGCGGCAAAGCGCATCGGCGTCGAGGCGATGGACCTGCAGGCCGCCTGCCGCACCTACAACATCCTCATGGCCGAGGAACGCCGCGTCGCCGCGGCGCTGCTTTTTTCATGAGCGTCCTGAGCCTTGTCTATATTCTGGTGGCGGTAGTACTGGGCACCGCCGCCCAGCTTTTCCTCAAGGCAGGAACCAATGCGACGCCCGTCGGCCTCGGCCTCGCGCTCGAGCCGCGCATCCTCGCCGGCATTGCCTGCTACGCAGTGAGCTTGGTGGTCTGGATCCTGGCGCTGTCGAAAACGCCGGTCAGCGTCGCCTACCCGATGGTGTCGCTCGGCTTCGCACTGAACGCGGCGCTGGCCTGGTGGCTGCTCGGCGAGGCGGTGACGCCGATGCGCATGGCGGGCATTGGCATCATCATCGTCGGGGTGTTTGTCGTCGCCCGGTCCTGAGTCAGGGAAAGGAGGTCCCGATGGCGCAATTGCTCGATCAGATCCCATGGGCCGAACCGCTGCTCGCGCCGGACATCGACCCGGCCTGGGAGGCCGAGCTAAAGCGCCGCGGCGGTAACGGTTCCGAGGTCGACCGGCGCGTTGCGCCCAGCCCGTGGATTCGCGAGGCCTGCCTCGGCGTCAATACCGGCAGGGCCTGCGCCATATCGGCGCACCTGTTCAACGTCGCCGCGTTGGTCACCGCGCAGGAGAACGCCTGCCGCTACTGCTACGGCGCCAGCCGGTCGTACATGCAGATGCTCGGCTATTCGGAGGCCTACATCCGCCGCATTGAACAGGACGTCCACCTCGCGGAGCTCAATGAGAAGGAGCGCGCGATGGTGGCGTTCTGCCGCAACCTCGCCCGCTCCCGGCCCCGGCCTGCGAGCGCCGAGCTCGATGGCCTGGTGCACCTGGGCTACACGCGCGAGGCCGCGCGCGAGATTGCGCTGTGGATCGCGCTCGGCTGCTTCTACAACCGGATCACGATCCTGATCGCGAGCCCGCCGGAGCATGGCTTCGAGGGCTGGGTGAGCGCGAAGCGGCTCAAATTCCTGCTGCTTGCGCCGCTCATGCGCTTCCAGGCGGCGCGCCGCCGACGCGGCAAGCGCGATCCGGCCGCGACGGCGGCCGCGCTGGGCGCCGGCGTGTACGGCCCGGTGCTGGCGCCGCTGGCCGGCCTGCCGGGGGCCGCTATCATGAAGGCGGCGCTGGATGGCGCATTCGCGTCGAACGTGCTGTCGCGCGCCACCAAAGCGCTGATGTTTGCGATCGTCGCGCGCAGCCTGGACTGCGGGACGAGCGAAGCAGAGGCTCGGCGACTGCTCGCCGCCGATGGCTTCGGCGACGCGGAAATCGAGAAATCACTGGCGTCGCTGGAATCCGCGCGCGTGCCGGCAGCCGAGGCACGCCTGCTGCCGTGGGTGCGAGACACGGTGCACTTCCAGACCGCCCAGATCCAGAGCCGCACGCGCGAAATTGCCGCCGCGCTGGGCAACGCCGCCGCGCTCGAGGCGATCGGCGTAGCCGCGCTCGCCAACGCGACGGTGCGCCTGGCGATGCTGGTGGAATGAACGACTCGGCGTCCGGTTGGATCCTGGTCGGGGCACTGGCGATCGCGCTGCCGGCCTTCGCTACGTGGCTCTGGGCCGGGCGCGCGCGCCAGGCCGAGCAGCTGCACGCGGAAACGCGCCGCAGGCTGGAGCAGTTGCAGCGCGAATTCGAGCGCTTCGCACCGCCGGACCTGGTCGAGCGCCTGACCGAGGGGCGCGGCGACGTCGCGCCGCAGCGGCGGCAGGTGACCATGCTGTTTGCCGACCTGCGCGGATTCACCTCGCTGTGCGACCGGCTCGACCCGGCGCTCACCGTCGCCATCCTGAACGATTACTTCCGGCACATGAGCGGCGCCATCGGCCAGCACCACGGCCACATCACCGAACTGGTGGGCGACGGACTGCTGGCGCTGTTCGGCGCCATGGAGACAAATCCCTGGCAGTGCCGGGACGCGGTGCTGGCCGCGCTGGACATGCGCAAGGCGCTGGTGGCCTACAACGAACAACTGAAAGCGAAATCCCTGCAACCGCTGCAATTCGGCATCGGCATCCACAGCGGCGAGGTGATCGTCGGGGTGATGGGCGCGGGCGAGCTGAACAAGTTCACCGTGACCGGCGACCCGGTCAACGTCGCTTCGCGCGTCGAGGGCCTGACGCGCGAGCTCGGCGTGGATCTGCTGGTCACGGAAGAAATCCGCAAGACCCTGGATGCGGGCTTTCGCCTGCGGCCCATGCCGCCGGCCCGTGTGAAGGGCAAGCGGGAGCCGATTCAGACATATCATGTGGAAAGCAACGACGCCTAGGGGCGCCCTCATTATGAAACTGTTTCCCGGCTTCACCCGCAAGCGCGTCCGCACGAGCGGCGCCACCATCAACCTGGTCACGGCGGGCAAGGGCCCTGCCGTGCTGCTGCTGCACGGCTACCCCGAGACGCACGCCATGTGGCACAAGGTCGCGCCCGCGCTCGCGCGCGACTACACCGTCGTCTGCCCCGACCTGCGCGGCTACGGCGATTCGTCCAAGCCGAAAGGCCTGCCCGACCATTCGAACTATTCCAAGCGCGCCATGGCAAGAGACATGGCCGAGGTCATGACGCGCCTTGGGCACCGCAAGTTCCACCTCGTCGGCCACGACCGCGGCGGCCGCGTCGCTCACCGCCTCGCGCGCGACCATGGCAGCCGGGTTCGCTCGCTCGCCGTGTTCGACATCTCGCCAACGCTGAAGGTATTCGAGAATGTTGATATGGCGCTGGCGCGCGCCTTCTACCACTGGTTTTTCCTGATCCAGCCAGCGCCGATGCCCGAGCGAATGATCGGCAGCATGCGCAAGGACTACCTGCTGGGCCGCATCAGCCGCGGCCCCGGGAGCATGGGCGATTTTCCGAAGGCCGTCCAGCGCGCATACCTGCGCGGCTTCGACACGCGCGGCATCCACGGCAGCTGCGAGGATTACCGCGCCGCGGCGACGATCGACCTGGTGCACGACAGGAAAGACAGGAAAAAGAAGCTGGCAATGCCGATACTCGCACTGTGGGCGAAGCATTCCCCGGTGGGAACCATGTTTAACTGCCTTGCCGACTGGCGCGAGGTGGCGAAGGACGTGCGCGGGCGCGAACTCGATTGCGGCCACTTCCTGCCCGAGGAAAAACCCGGGGAGGTGCTGCACGAGTTGCGCCGCTTCCTCGCGCGGAGCGCGAACTGACGCGCGAACTCAGCCGCCGCGGCCTGCTCGGCCCGGAGGAAGGCTGGTCGCTGGCCGCGGTCGGCGCCTGGCTGATGATCGAAGGCCGGCACGTCACGGATCCGGTTGCACTGCTCGACGCCCTCGCCGCGCGCCTGAACGCGTCCGGCGCCCGCATCGAGCGCCTCGGTTTCACGATCCGCACGATCCATCCGCAGTTGCTGGCCTGGGGCTGCTACTGGTCCCGCAGCGAGGGCAGCAGGATGTTCGCCGGCCGGCATGGCACGCAGAACAGCGACGCCTATATCGGAAGTCCCGTGCAATACGTCTACGAACAGCAGCAGCCGTACCGCCGGCGGCTCGGGGCGCTGGACGAGCAGCGCGACCCCGCATTGCTCTTTGAATTGCGCGCGGCAGGCATGACCGATTACCTCGCGCTGCCCCTCCTGCTGGGTTCCGGCGAAGTCAATTTCATGACCACGGCGAGCGCGGCGCCGGAGGGCTTCAGCGACGATGACCTCGACCGCTTCGAGGCGCTCGCGAACCTTCTCGCGCCGCTGCTCGAGACGATCCACACGCGGCGCATGACGCTCGGCCTTCTCGACGCCTTTGTCGGCCCGCGCATCAGCGGACGCATCCTGCAGGGACAGGTGAAGCGCGGCGACGGCGACCGGATCGAAGCCGCGTTCTGGTACTCGGACCTGCGCGGCTTCACGGCGTTGTCCGAAGCGCTGCCCGCCGCGGATCTGCTGCACCTGCTCAACGAATATTTCGAGAACTGCGCAGCGGCCGCGGCGGCACGCGGCGGGGAAATACTGCAATTCATCGGCGACGCCATCCTCATCGTGTTCGAGATCAAGCGGCCCGAGGACGAAGCGACCGTCTGCAACGACGCGCTGGACGCCGCGATCGACGCTTTCGCCTCCATCGCCGTGGTCAACCACCGCCGGCGGCGCGCCGGCCTGCCGGAGATAGAATTCGGCCTCGGCCTGCACCTGGGGATCGTGACGCACGCCAACGTCGGCTCGCCCGATCGCCTCGCCTTCAACGTCGTCGGCCCGGCGGTGAACAAGACCGCGCGCATC
>JANYII010000090.1 GCA_025358705.1 Betaproteobacteria bacterium
CAGGTCGAGCGAGGCAATCGGCTCGTCCGCAAGCAGGATCTTGGGCTCCTGCACCAGTGCGCGCGCGATGGCCACGCGCTGCTGCTGGCCTCCGGAGAGCTCGTCGGCGCGCTGCAAAGGCTGGACATGGTGTCGCACGGGCTGCACCGCGCCGACGAACTCTCCGGCGGCCAGCAGCAGCGCGTCGCCATCGCGCGCGCGCTGGTGCAGGAGCCCGGCATCCTGCTCGCGGACGAGCCGATCGCCTCGCTCGACCTGCGCAATGCGACCATCGTCATGGATTCCCTGCGTCGCATCAACAAGGAAGACGGCATCACCGTGATCTGCAACCTGCACCTGCTGCAGACGGCGAAGGATTACTGCGACCGCATCATCGGCATGCGCAAGGGTGCGATCGTGTTCGACGGCGCGCCGTCGCAGCTGTCGGAGGCGACCGCGCGCGAAATCTACGGCAGCGGCGGACAGGGCGATGAAGAAGACGTGGAACTGGCATTGACCGCTACATCGACGGCACACTGATTGGGAGCAATCGTCATGATGAAATTACGGATCGTTATTCCATTTTTCGCGCTACTCGCGGCCTTGCCTGCCTCGGCGCAGTGGCAGAAGAAATATCCGGTGGTGAAGTACGGCGTGATCCCGGTCGAGACGCAGACTTCGACCACCAAGACGATGGACGCGTTCCTGCACCACGCCGAGAAGCAGACCGGCGTGAAGTGGGAGCTCTACCAGGCGACCGACTACTCCGGCGTGATGAACGCGCTGATCGCCGGGCAGATCCACCTCGCCTGGCTTTCGGGCTTCAGCTACTGCCAGACCTATTCGGACAGCAAGGGCGGCGTCGAGCCGCTGGTTGCCGCCGCCGCGACCGACGGCACCATGGGCTACAACGCGATCATCGTCGTCAAGACGGACAGCCCCTACAAGACCATCGAGGACCTGAAGGGCAAGATCGTCGCGCGCACGGACCCGCTGTCGGGTTCCGGTTACCTGATTCCAACCGCCGCGTTCCGCGCCATGGGCAAGCCGGTGGATGAGTACTTCAAGAGCCCGCTCTCAGGTGGCCACGTGCAAAGCGTGCTCGGCGTGCTGAAGGGCACCTACGACGCGGCGTTCACTTGGACCTCGAAGAACGACGGCTTCGGCAACCTGCGCCAGATGATGAACAAGGGGCTGCTCAAGCGCGAGGACATCCGCGTCATCTGGACCTCCGATCCGCTGCCCTCGCCGCCGGTGGTGATCCGCAAGGATGTTCCGGCCGACATGCGCGCCGACATGCTCAAGCTCTTCACTACCCTGCACACGGTCGACATGGCGCTCGCTGAGGCGGTGGCGCAAGGCAAGACGACGGGCATCATGGCCGTGTCGCACAAGGACTACGGCCTCATGTGCCAGGCCGCCGCGGACGAGCGCGAATCGCGCCGGCGCCAGGCAAAGTGAGCGGAGGAGGTTGATGGAGAGCGCGCCGCCGCGCGGTGCCGGTTCGCGCTTTGCCGATGAATACGCCGATCACCGGCGCCGCAAGCGCGTCTACGCGTCGCTGTTCGGCGTTGCGTTCCTCGCCTGCGTCCTGGCGGCGGGCATTACGGCGAAATTCGATGTCCTGACGCTCGTCCAGGGATTGCCGCGCACCACCGAGTTCCTCGTCAAGCTGGTGCCGCCGATCGGCATGGCGACGTTTTCCGCCGACGTGCGCGAGTGGTACTGGGACATCAACAAGTGGGCGGGGAGCCTGCTGAACACGCTGCTGATGGCCTGGCTCGCCACCGTGCTGGGCACCTTCATCGGCGGTTTCCTCAGCTTCTTCGCCGCTCGCAACCTGGCCGGGCACTACCTGATCTACTGGACGACGCGCCGCGTGCTGGAGATAGCCCGCACCGTGCCCGACATCGTCTGGGCGCTGATGTTCGTCATCGCCTTCGGCATCGGGCCGCTGGCCGGCATCCTCGCGATCACCATGCATACTATCGGCGCGCAGGGCAAGCTGTTCGCGGAAGTGAACGAGAACATCAGCCCGCTGCCGATCGACGGCGTGCGCGCGGCGGGCGGCAGCTGGTTCGAGGAAATCCGCTTCGCCGTGCTGCCGCAGGTGCTACCGAACTATCTGTCCTATACGTTCTGGCGCCTTGAGCTGAACGTGCGCAGCGCCACCATCGTCGGCTTCGTCGGCGCCGGCGGCATCGGCCACGATCTCTTCACCTCGGTGCAGCTGCTCTATTTCTCGGACGCAGGCGCGATCCTGCTGATCATCGTGGCGACCATCATGCTCATCGACATGCTGAGCGAGCGCTTTCGCCACAGCGCGATCGGCAAGGCGAGCTTCGCGCATTGACATGACGATCCGCCTCGCCGACCTGACGGATGCCGATGTCGCCGCGGAGCGCGTGCGCCTGCCCGGCGCATTTGCGGCGCCGCTGCGCGAGTGGCTGCGCTTCTGGCTGCTGTGGGGCGGCAGCGCGGCCCTGACGCTGTACTGCCTTTACCGCTTCGGCTTCCTGTCGATGGATTTCCTGCACGGGGTGGCCAAGTTCACCTCTGTCGTGGTGGCCCAGCTTTTCCCGCCCAGCGGCTTCGACAACCTGCCGATGTTCCTCAAGGTCATGGGCGAAACCATCGCCATGGCGCTGCTCGGCACGCTGCTGGGCGCCACCTTCGCCTTTCCCCTGAGTTTCGTCGCCTCGAAGAACATGACGCGCTCGCGCCCGCTGCAGTTCGGCACGCGGCGCTTCGCCGACCTGCTGCGTTCCTTCGACTACCTGATCTGGGCGCTGATCTTCGTGCGCGCGATCGGCCTGGGGCCGCTTGCCGGCATCATGGCGATCGCGATCGTCGAGACCGGTACTTTCGTCAAACTGTACTCGGAGGCGATCGAGAACCTGGATCGCCGGCAGATCGACGGCGTGACCGCGGTCGGCGGCAACGGCCTGCAGCGCATCCGCTTCGGCGTGCTGCCGCAGGTGTTGCCGATGATGCTCTCGAACACGCTCTACATGTTCGAGCATAACGTGCGCTCGGCCTCGATCCTTGGCATCGTCGGGGCGGGGGGAATAGGATTCCTGCTGGCGGACCGCCTGCGTGCCTACGAACTGCAGGAAGCCTGCCTGATCATCATCGTCCTGGTGGTCGCGGTCTACGCGATCGACTGGTTGTCAAAGATCCTGCGCGAGCGGCTGATCGGCGACCATCGCCGCCGCGAGCCGGTCGACGACGCCAAGCAGGTGTGAGCGGCAACCGATGAGCCGGCCCTTTCTCCTTGCGCAGATCAGCGACCTGCACCTCAAGGCCGGCGGGCAGCTTTCCTACGGCGTGTTCGACGCGGCGGACATGCTGCGTGCGTGCGTAAGCCAGCTGCTAACGCAAAAGCAGCTGCCGGATGCCGTCGCTATCACCGGCGATCTCACGGACCTTGGTAAGCCCGAGGAATATGCATTGCTGCGCAAACTGATCGCGCCGCTCGAGATGCCCGTTTACCTGATCCCGGGAAACCACGACCGGCGCGACGCCCTGCGCGCCGCGTTTCCGGAGCACGGCTATCTGCGCCAGTCGCCCGGTCGTATCTGCTACGCAATCGAAGCGCATGCCTTGCGCATCGTCGCGCTGGATACCCTCGTCGAAGGCGAGAGCGGCGGCGACCTGGATGCGCCCAGCCTCGCGTGGCTCGACCGGACGCTGGCGGGGGCACCGGGGCATGCGACCGTCGTGCTGATGCACCACCCGCCGTTCCGGACCTACATCGGCCACCTGGATAAATTCGGACTGCGCGACCCGGCGCCGCTGGCAGCCGTGATCGAGCGGCATCCGCAGGTCCAGGCGATCCTGTGCGGGCATGTCCACCGGCCCATCCACGCGCGATTTGCCGGGACTGTCGCTTCCACCGCCCCCAGCGCGGTGCACCAGATTCCGGTGGACCTGGATACCGAGGCGCCTTCACGGTTCGCGATGGAGCCGCCTGCCTACCGCGTGCACGCGTATTCGCCCGAATCCGGCCTGGCGTCGCACGTCGCCTATATAGGAGCGTTTTCCGGGCCGCATCCCTTCCGCATGTGACAGGGCCCGTTTTTCCGGTTATATTCCGGCCATGACCTCAGCAGTCGCACTTCTCCTCGCGACCGTCACCAGCCTGCTCCTCCTGGCTGGCCTGCTGCTGCGCCCCGCGCGCACACACTAAATACCCAATTCGGCAGTACCCCTTAACCGCCCCAACAAGGCGGCCAGGACTTTTCGCATCCACACCCTAGGAGCGGCTATGAGCACGAACAAATTGATCATTTTCGACACCACCATGCGCGACGGCGAGCAGTCGCCCGGCGCCTCCATGACCAAGGACGAGAAGCTGCGCATCGCGCGCCAGCTGGAACGCATGAAGGTGGACGTGATCGAAGCCGGCTTCCCGGCGGCCTCCAACGGCGACTTCGAGGCGGTGCGTGCGGTCGCCGGCGTGATCCGCGACTCAATCGTCGCGGGCCTGTGCCGCGCCAACGACAAGGATATCCAGCGCGGCATCGACGCGCTCCAGGGATCCAGGGGTCCGTGGCGCATCCACACCTTTCTCGCCACCAGCCCGCTGCACATGAAGATGAAGCTGCGCATGACGCCGGACCAGGTGTACGAGCAGGCGATCCTCGCGGTGAAGTACGCGAAAAAGGCCTGCCCGGACGTCGAATTCTCGCCCGAGGACGCGAGCCGCTCAGAACCGGACTTCCTCTGCCGCGTGATCGAAGCGGTGATCAAGGAGGGCGCCACGACCATCAACATTCCCGACACAGTGGGCTACGCGGTGCCCGAGCAGTTCGGCGAAATGATCAAGGGTCTCCGCAGCAGGATTCCGAATTCCGACAAAGCGGTGTGGAGCGTGCATTGCCATAACGATCTCGGCATGGCGGTGGCGAACTCGCTCGCCGCGGTGCGCATCGGCGGCGCGCGCCAGATCGAGTGCACGATGAACGGCCTGGGCGAGCGCGCCGGCAACACCTCGCTCGAGGAAGTGGTCATGGCGCTTCGGACGCGGAAAGATTTTTTTGGTCTGGAAACAAGAATAAATACAAAAGAAATTGTTCCCGCCTCGCGCCTCGTATCGCAGATCACGGGATTCGTGGTGCAGCCGAACAAGGCCGTGGTCGGCGCGAACGCCTTCGCGCATGCCTCCGGCATCCACCAGGATGGCGTGCTCAAGGCGCGCGAGACCTACGAGATCATGACCGCCGAGGACGTGGGCTGGGCCGCCAACAAGATCGTGCTCGGCAAGCTCTCGGGCCGCACCGCGTTCAAGCAGCGCCTGAAGGAACTCGGCATCGAGCTGGAGAGCGACGACCTCTACAACAAGGCCTTCCAGCGCTTCAAGGACCTCGCCGACAAGAAGTCGGAAATCTTTGACGAAGACCTGCAGGCGCTGGTGTCGCAGGAGGCGGGTATTTCGAGTAACGAGGTCTGGGGCCTGGTCAGTATGAGCCAGGGCAGCGGCACCACGGACAAGCCTCACGCTTCCGTGGTGTTGAAGAAAAATGGCGCAGACGTAAAAGCAGAATCCAAGGGCGACGGCCCGGTAGACGCGACCTTCAAGGCGATCGAAAGCGTGGCGAAAAGCGGCGCCGAACTGCTGCTCTTCTCGGTCAACGCCGTGACGCAGGGCACCGAAAGCCAGGGCGAAGTCACGGTGCGGCTGTCGAAGGGCGGGCGCATCGTCAACGGCGTCGGCGCCGACACCGACATCGTGGTCGCTTCGGCCAAGGCCTACATCGGCGCGCTGAACAAGCTGGAGAGCAAGAACGAGCGGGTAAATCCGCAATACCAAGTGCAACACTAGCCATGGGTGCGGAAGTCGTTGTCGAGCAGTTCACGCAGCAGGCGGTCAGTTTCTCGCGGCTCCCAAGCCACGAAGAGTCGACGCAGTTGCTCATTGACGATGCGCTACAGCTTTCACCACATGGCGGACCCTGACCTCGCGCTGGCGGAAATCGTGCGCGTGGCAAAGCCGGGCGCGCGTGTCGCGATCGCTGACATGGTGCTGCCGCGCGCGCAGGCCGACGCCGGGCGGGTGCGCGAAGCGTTCGAGGCGGATGTTGGAGAAGACCGCATGGGCCTCTCCCTGCAACGGGTTGGCGGCGTCATATCGCTGACCTATCCGGTCACCATCGTCGCCGGATCGAAGCAGGTTTGAGCCGTCCACGCCGCACGTGGCTGTTCGTGCCGGGCGCCGACCCGGCGGCGCACCAGTCTGCCTCGGACTCTGGTGCCGACGTTCTCATTCAGGAACTCGAGGATTTCACTCCGCCCGAGTTGCGTCCGCGAGCACGGCTCCTGGCGCTTGATCTGTATGAAAAATGGAGAAAGGCGGGGTACATCGCGGCCGTGCGCGTCAATCCGCTGGAATCCTGCGGCCGCGAAGACCTTGCGGCCGTGATGAAAGGGCGGCCCGACATCGTCCTCATGTCGAAAGTAGTGTCGCCCGAACAGGTGCGCGCGCTGGAGCAGGCAACCGGCGGTGCCGTGGAACTGGTGCCGAACGTCGAAACCGCCGCCGGCCTGCTGAATGCGTTCCAGATCGCCAAGGCGAGCAGGAAAGTGTCCGCCATGTTGGTCGCCAGCGAGGACATGGTGGCCGACCTCGGCACGAATCGGAGTCGCGGCGGCGAAGAGCTCGCGTACGTGCGCGCGCGGTTCCTGGTCGAGTGTCGCGCCGCGGGCGTGGAGGCCATCGATTGTCCCTATACGTTCAGCGACGTCGCGGGGGCGGTAAGGGACGCGAAATACGCGAAACGGCTAGGCTATCGCATGAAGAGCCTGGTCGCGATTGAGCATGCCGTTGCCATCAACAAGGTTTTTTCCGTCAGTGAATCCGAGAAAAAACAGGCAGAACGCCTGATCCGTGCCTTCGAGAAGGCGCGCGAAGAAGGAAAGGGTCGGGCGAAAGTGGACGGAAAGCTGGTCGAAGTGCCGATCTACTCCGCCGCTAAGAGGCTGCTCTTGTCAGCTTCGAATACGCCACTGCCGCAACGAAGAAAACCACGCTGAGCGCGGTTTCGGCCAGTGCGAGCGTCTGCGATAAGCCGCGGTCTCCCCAGGCACGCATCACGCCCTCCGTGAAGTAGGCCAGCACGAACATCGACGACCACTGGTAGGTGTAGCGCCAGCCGAGCAGGATGCCGAGCAATGGAATCGCTAGCGGCGCGGCCTTGAGCGCCAGATAGGAACCACCAGGGCGCAGCGGCGCGAGCCAGAGTTCCCAGGCGAGGCAAAGGCCGATCAGCGCCACCAGCGCGACGGACGCGGCGATGCGCAGTATTTTCGGTTTGAGCTTCAGCGCGCGCCCAGCTTGAGGGCGATCTCCGCCAGCCGTTTGCCTTGCGCTACGCACAGTGCGCGCTCGGCATCGGAAATGGGCAGGTCATCGGCGATACCGGCGAAGTGGCTTGCGCCGTAGGGCGTGCCGCCGCTGCGCGTCGCGTTCAGTTCGCTGTTGGTGTAGGGCAGGCCGGCGATCAGCATGCCGTGGTGCAGGAGCGGCAGCATCATCGACAGCAGCGTGGTCTCCTGGCCGCCGTGCATTGATCCGGTGGAGGTGAAGACGCAGGCCGGCTTGCCGGCGAGAGCACCCTTCATCCACAGCGGCCCGGTGCCATCGATGAACGCCTTGAGCGGCGCCGCCATGTTGCCGAAGCGCGTCGGGCTGCCAAGGGCGAGCCCTGCACATTCCTCGAGGTCCTTCAGATCGCAATGGGGCGGGCCATCCTGCGCCGGTGAAGAATCATTGATTCGCGCCACCGTGCGGATGCGCGCCTGCGCGCCGGGCACGCGCTCCACGCCTTCCGCTATCAGCTCGGCCATGCGCCGTATCGAGCCGCCGGCGCTGTAGTAGAGAACGAGGATGTAGGGATCAGACCCGGCGACCATGCCCTGTATCATAGCCTCCCGAGATGAGTCCCATCCTCCGCCGCGAGCGCCTGATCGCCGCGCTCGACGTTCCCAGCGCCGCCGAAGCGCGCCTGCTCGTCGAGAAACTCGACGGCTCGGTTGCCTTCTACAAGATCGGCCTGGAACTCTCTACGTCGGGCGGCTATTTCGAACTGCTCGACTGGCTGGTGAAACGCGGCAACCGCGTGTTCTGCGACTTGAAGCTGCACGACATTCCGGAAACCGTGCGCCGCGCGGTCGCCAACCTGCGCGGCCGCGGCGTGACCTTCCTAACAGTGCACGCCGACCGTGGGGTCATAGGCGCGGCGGTGAAGGAAAAGGGCGAGATGAAAATTCTCGCCGTGACGGTGCTCACCAGCACCAGCCAGTCTGACCTGGCGGAGCAGGGTTACGCCGGCAGTCTCGAGGACCTGGTGCTCGCCCGCGCGGGCGCCGCCGCGGAACTGGGCTGCGACGGCGTCATCACGTCGGGGTTGGAGGTTTCGGGCATCAAGGCGAAATTCGGCAAGAGGTTGCTTGCCGTGACGCCCGGCATCCGGCCCGCGGGCGGCGATGTCGGCGACCAGAAGCGCGTCGTCGATGTGGCGCAGGCGTTCCGCAACGGCGCCGACTACATCGTCGTCGGCCGGCCGATCCGCGACGCGAAGGATCCGGCCGCCGCGGCCGAGGCCATCCAGTCGACGATCGCGGGGATCTTCAAGCCGTGATCCAGGGTCTGGCGGGAATTGCCGGACTTCTCCTGCTTGCCTGGAGTTTCAGCGAAAACCGCAAAGCCATTCCGTGGCGCGCGATCTGGTCGGGCCTGGCGCTGCAGTTGCTGCTCGCGCTATTGCTGCTCAAGCTGCCGTTCGCCAAGGATGCTTTTCTCGCACTGAATGATGTCCTGAGCCTGCTGGAAAAATCGACGCAGGCCGGAACCTCTCTCGTATTCGGTTACCTGGGTGGCGGGCCGGCGCCCTTTGCGGTGACGGACGCGAATTCGACCTTCATCCTCGCCTTTCGCGCCCTGCCGATCGTGCTGGTGATCAGCGCGCTTTCGGCGCTGCTTTTCCACTGGGGCGTGCTGCCGTGGATCGTGCGCGGTATTTCCTGGCTGCTGGAGCGCGCGATGCGCGTCGGTGGCGTGGTCGGCCTTTCCACCGCGGCGAATGTATTCGTCGGCATGGTGGAAGCGCCGCTCTTCATCCGGCCCTGGCTGCCGCGCGTGTCGCGCGGCGAGCTGTTCGCGATCATGGTGGGCGGCATGGCCTCGATCGCGGGCACCGTTCTCTTCCTCTATGCGAGCATCCTCGGCAAGGTCATTCCGGACGCGGTCGCGCACCTGCTGATCGCCTCCATTGTCTCGGCGCCCGCGGCGCTGGTGATCGCATTCCTGATGGTTCCGCCCGAAGGCGTGGCCACAGGGAGTAATACGGGCGGCAGCCTGGAACTCAAGTCCGAAGCCTCGGGCAGCATGGATGCGCTTACGCAGGGGACGCTCGGCGGCGCGCAGCTGCTCGTCAATATTATTGCGATGCTGGTCGTGTTCGTGGCCCTGGTGACGTTAGTGAATCTGATAATCGCTCCCTACAAGCTGCAGGAAATGCTCGGCTGGGTCCTCGCGCCGCTCGCCTGGCTGGCAGGGATCCAGTGGTCCGAAGCGCAGGCGGCAGGCCAGCTGCTCGGAACGAAAACCGTGCTGAACGAGCTGATCGCCTACATCGACATGGCAAACATGGCGGGGCTTTCCGAGCGCAGCCGCCTGCTCATGACCTATGCCCTGTGCGGCTTCGCCAATTTCGGCAGCCTCGGCATTATGATCGGCGGCATGAGCACCATGTGCCCGGAACGCCGGCCCGAGATCGTCTCGCTGGGCCTGAAATCCATCGTCGCGGGGACGCTCGCGACCTGCCTGACAGCGGCGACGGTAGGCCTGATTGTCTGACGGTATCATTGCGTAAAGGAGCGCTTCCCATGGCCGACGAGCAAGGAACCAAGGTCACCATCTTTACCGGGACTTACCGCATCAAGGGTTACATCGACCTGATCCCCGGCGCGCGGATTACCGACTACATGGCCGAGGCAAAGGAATTCATCGCGGTCACCCATGCCGAGGTCTGGGATCCGGAACTGGGCGGCCGCCAGATCATCACGGCGCCGTTCCTGAACGTCAGCCGCGAGCACATCCAGATCATCGCCCCGGGTTAGTGGGAAAATCGGGCTCTGACCCCGATTTTCAGGGGATAGGGACGGCGGCGATCAGTGTCGCGCCGACGTCGATGCGGCGCGTCGCGTCGTGCGCGGGGCGCAGGCGGTGGCCGGCGACGCCGGGCAGCACGGCCTGCACGTCTTCCGGGATCACCTTGTCGCGTCCTTCGATCAGCGCCCAGGCGCGCGCCGAGTGCACCAGCGCGAGCGCGGCCCGCGGCGACAGGCCCGCGCTGAACTCGGGCGAGCGGCGCGAGTACTCGACGATCGCCTGCACGTAGTCCAGCAGCGCCGGCGCAACGTGCACGCGCTGCGCGTTACCTTGCAGTTCCACCAGTTCGCCGGGCGACATGCAGGCGTCCAGGCTGGCGAGCAGGTCCCTGCGGTCGGTTCCCGAAAGCAGCGCGCGTTCGGCGGTGCGATCCGGATATCCCAGTTCGATGCGCATGAGAAAACGGTCCAGCTGCGACTCCGGCAGCGGAAAGGTGCCGACCTGCTCGGTCGGATTCTGCGTCGCGATGACGAAGAACGGCTCGGGCAGCTTGCGCGTCTCGCCTTCGGCGGTGACCTGGTGCTCTTCCATCGCCTCGAGCAGCGCCGACTGCGTTTTCGGCGTGGCGCGATTCACCTCGTCGGCGAGGATTACCTGGGCGAAGATCGGGCCGGGGTGGAACTTGAAGCTGCCGCTGTCGCGTTCGTAGATCGACACGCCGAGGACATTCCCGGCGTCGGCAAGACCACGCTGGCGCACGTGCTGGCGCGTTCGCTGGGGCTGCATTTCCAGCGCATCCAGTTCACCAGCGACATGCTTCCCGCCGACATCATCGGCGTCTCCATCTTCGACCGCCAGGCGGCCGTGTTCAAATTCCATCCAGGACCGATCTTCTCCCAGCTCATCCTCGCCGATGAAGTCAACCGCGCCACGCCGAAAACGCA
>JANYII010000215.1 GCA_025358705.1 Betaproteobacteria bacterium
GCGCACGCCGGATGCCCCCGAAGGCGTGCGGGGAATTTCGCTTTTCATCGTGCCGAAGTTCCTGGTGAAGCCGGATGGTTCGCTCGGCGAGCGCAACAAGGCGACCTGCGCCTCGATCGAGCACAAGCTCGGCATCCACGCAGAACAGCTTGTAGGCTTCCTTGAAGCCCTTCGGCGTGGTGACCGCTCCGTCCTTCCAGCGCGAGCCTTCCTGATCGCCGGACTGGTTCAGCGGATCGAGCACCTCGGTCGCGAACTTCGCGGCCTCGTCCAGGATTGCGTCAGCCGTGTCCTGCGTCGCATCCTGGTAGCCGGGAAGCGCGGCGACCGCCGCCAGACCAGCCAGTTCGTTCAGGACGAACCGCATGTCTTTCAGGGGGGCCGTGTACGCGCTCATTGTCGGACCTCTACTTTTTCAGTTCCTCGACCAGCTCCGGTACCAGCTTGAACAAATCGCCGACGATGCCGTAGTCGGCCACCTGGAAGATCGGCGCTTCCTCGTCCTTGTTGATCGCCACGATGACGCGGCTGTCCTTCATGCCGGCCAGGTGCTGGATCGCGCCGGAGATGCCGATCGCGACGTAGAGGTCGGGAGCCACGATCTTGCCCGTTTGGCCCACCTGCCAGTCGTTCGGCACGAATCCCGCGTCAACCGCCGCACGCGAGGCGCCCATGGCGGCATTCAGCTTGTCGGCAAGCGGTTCGAGAATCTTAAAGTTTTCCCCCGAGCCCATGCCGCGGCCGCCGGAGACGATGATCTTCGCCGCCGTGAGTTCCGGGCGTTCGGACTTGGAGACTTCCCGGCTGACGAAACTGGAAAGGCCGCTGTCCGCGGGCGGCGCGACCTGCTCGATCGCGGCATTTCCCCCGCTGGCGGCAGCCGCATCGAATCCGGTCATGCGGACGGTGATCACCTTGATCGCGTCTTTCGATTTCACCGTGGCGAGCGCATTGCCGGCGTAGATTGGCCGCACGAAGGTGTCCGGCGACTCCACGGCAATGATCTCGGAGATCTGCTGCACGTCCAGGAGCGCGGCGACGCGCGGCGCCACGTTCTTGCCGTTGGAAGTCGCGGGCGCGAGGATGTGCGAATAGCTCTTGGCGAGCGCAACCACCACGGCGGAAACGTTCTCGGCGAGAAACTCGCCCAGCTGCGGGCCCTCGGCGTTCAGCACCTTGGCTACGCCTGCGACCTGGGCCGCGGCCTTGGCCGCGCCGCCCGCATTGTGCCCAGCGACCAAAACGTGGATCTCGCCGCCGATTTTCTGCGCCGCGGCCACCGTGTTCAGCGTCGCGCCCTTGAGCGTGCCGTGATCGTGCTCTGCAATTACCAGGATGGCCATGGTCAGATCACCTTGGCTTCGTTGCGCAGCTTGTCGACCAGCACCTTCGCATCCGGCACCTTGACGCCGGCCTTGCGCTTGGGTGGCTCTACTACTTTCAAAGTAGTTAATCTTGGAGAAACATCAACCCCAAGCGTCTCCGGCTTCAGCGTCTCGAGCGGCTTCTTCTTCGCCTTCATGATGTTCGGCAGGGTGACATAACGCGGCTCGTTCAGCCGCAGATCGGTGGTGACGATCGCCGGCAGCTTGATCGACACCGTCTCCAGGCCGCCGTCGACTTCCCTCGTCACCTGCGCCTTGCCGTTCTCGATCTTCAATTTCGAGGCAAACGTAGCCTGCGGCCATCCCATCAGTGCCGCCAGCATCTGCCCGGTCTGGTTCGAATCATCGTCGATTGCCTGTTTTCCCAGGATGACCAGCTGGGGCGATTCCTTCTGGCAGATCGATTTCAGGAGCTTTGCCACGGCCAGGGGCTGCAGCTCCTCGCCGCTCTCCACGAGGATCGCCCGGTCCGCACCAATTGCGAGCGCCGTGCGCAGCGTTTCCTGGCAGGCCTGCACGCCGCAGGACACGGCGACGATTTCGGTCGCGAGGCCGGCCTCCTTCAGGCGCACCGCCTCTTCCAGCGCGATTTCGTCGAATGGATTCATCGACATCTTGACGTTGGCGGTCTCGACGCCCGTGCCGTCGGCCTTGACGCGCACCTTGACGTTGTAATCGATCACGCGCTTGACGCTGACCAGGACTTTCATTGGAGATGAAACCGGAGTTGAAAGAGCGCCGGATTATAGCGCGGCATGCGAGAATTCCGGTGACCGGAGGACCCAGACATGACCGACCTTTCCCAGGCGAAAGCCATTTCCTTGCGCAGCAAAGTCAGCCCGGAAGAATGGGCGATGCGGGTGGACATCGCCGCCTGCTACCGGCTGGTCGCGCTGTTCGGCATGAACGACCTGGTCTACAACCACATCTCGGGCCGCGTGCCGGGCGAGGCAGGCCACTTCCTCATCAATCCTTACGGCTACGCCTACGAGGAAGTCACCGCTTCCAGCCTGGTGAAAATCGATTTCGACGGCAAGCAAGTGCTCGATTCAGGCACGGGATACGGCGTCAACCTTGCCGGCTTCGTGATCCACAGCGCGGTCCACAAGGCGCGCCACGACGTGGATTGCGTGATCCATACCCACTCGCCCGCCGGCATGGCGGTTTCGGCGCTGAAGTGCGGCCTGCTGCCGCTGACGCAGAACGCCATGTTCTTCGGCCAGATCGGCTACCACGACTACGAAGGCCCGGCGGTGGATCTCGACGAACAGAAGCGTTTGATACGCGACCTGGGCACCGGCGCGGCGATGATCCTGCGCAACCACGGCCTGCTCACCGCCGGCCGCACCGTTTGCGACGCATTTGTCACCATGCACTGGCTGGAAAAGGCCTGCCAGGCGCAGGTCATGGCGATGGCCTGCAACACCGAACTCAACCATCCCGCGCCGGAAACCGTGCGCGTCACGAATGATCGCTATAAACCCGGCCAGCGCCGCAACATCACCGAGCTCGAATGGCCGGCGATGCTGCGCATGCTGGACCGCCGCGATCCGGGCTACAGGAACTGAAATGCTGAAGGACAAAGTCGTCATCGTTACCGGCGCCGGCGGCGGCATCGGCCGGGATTTCGCCCATGCCATGGCGGCCAAGGGCGCCAAGGTTGTCGTCAACGACGTGGGCGCCTCTGTCTCGGGCGAAGGCAAGGACACCGGGCCGGCGCAGAAGGTCGTCGAGGAAATCAAGGCCAAGGGCGGCACGGCGGTGGCGAATACGGACAGCGTCGCCGAATGGGAATCCGCCAATCGCATCGTGAAGACGGCGATCGATTCCTTCGGCAGGATCGACGTCGTCGTCAACAACGCCGGCATCCTGCGCGACCGCTTCTTCTTCAACATGTCGGTGGAGGAATGGAAAGCGGTGATCGACGTGCACCTGAACGGCACGTTCTACGTGTCGCGCGCGGCGTCGCCCTACTTCAAGAACCAGAATTCCGGCC
>JANYII010000128.1 GCA_025358705.1 Betaproteobacteria bacterium
CGTTTCGGCCGAATCGAAGCGCTCGCGCGCCTCGAAGCAGGCGCGCAATTCGCGGCCCTGGATGAATTCCATCGCCAGGTAGGCGACATTGTTCTCCTCGCCGAAATCGTAGACCTGCACGATGTGCGGATGGCTCAGCCGTCCCGCCGCCCTGGCTTCGCGCGCGAAGCGCACCGAATACGCCGCCGCGGACTCCTCGTCGGTCACGGCGCTCTTGAGGATCGTCTTGACCGCGACCGGGCGGTTCAGCGACGGATCGAAGCCCTCATAGACGACGCCCATCGCGCCTTTGCCGAGCACGCGATGCAACGCGTAGCGTCCGAGTTTCGAGAGTTCTGCCACCGCCGGGTCCCCTTTTGTGCCGGCTGATTCGCTACATTATAGGCATCCGTCCAAGGCAACCACGATTCATGGGCACTGCTGCATTCAATCTCGCGTTCCTGCGCTCGGCGCTGTTCGTGCCGCTGGCCGACGAGCGCTTCATCGCCAAGGCGCACGAGCGCGGCGCCGACGCGCTGCTGCTCGATCTCGAGGATTCGGTGCCTCCGGCGCAAAAGCCCGCTGCGCGCGCGCGCATGCCGGAGGCGGTCCGCAAACTCTCCGGCCTGGGCGCGACGGTGATGGTGCGCGTCAATTCGCTGCCCGAGTGGTTCGCGGATGACCTGAAGGCGGCGGCGCAGACGGCCGCCGTGACGATATTCCTGCCGAAGGTGGAGTCCGTCGAGCAGGTGCTCGCCGCCGAGCGGCTGCTCGGTTCCAACCCGGCGAAGCTGGTGGCAATGCTCGAATCGCCCGCCGCGGTCCTCGCCGCGAATGAAATCTCCCGCGCGGGCACGCGCCTCGCGGGCCTCGTCTTCGGCAGCGAGGATTATTGCGGCGCGCTCGGTATTTCCTCGGCCACTGCGGCGCTCGACTTGCCGGCGCAGATGGTCGCCATCGTGGCACGCGCCCGCGGCCTGGCGGCGATCGGCCTGCCCGGTCCGGTTTCGGAAATCGCCGACATCGGCGCGTTCGCGCGCCTGCTCGAACGGGCAAAGACGATGGGCTTCACCGGCTGCACCTGCATCCACCCGAAGCAGGTGGCCGCGGCCAACCGCGTCTACTCGCCTGCAGAAGGGGAAATAGCCCTGTCGCGGGAAATCGTCGCCGCGTTCGAGGCCGCGGTGCGCGAAGGGCGCGGCGCCTTCGCGCTGCACGGGCGCATGATCGATGCGCCAATCGTGGACCAGGCGCGCGCCACGCTCGCAAGGATTCGCTAATCGCCCTGGCAGGCGATAGTCCAGAACGCTTCGTCCAGCGCGCCGGCGACGATGTCTTCCCAGCGGCCTGCGCGGGCGCTCGTGTCCACCACTTCGCCCGCGCCCATCGCGCCCGCGAAATCGATCGACGACAGCAGCCGCACCCGCCGCTGCCCACAGTCGTATTCGCGCAGCACCACCGTCGAAAAGAGGCCCTTGCCCTCGGGCGTGAAATCCTGCCGCCTGAAGTCGTACAGGCCGGACATGGTCGCCACCGCGCCGTTCCTGCGGACGGTGGCCTTGTCGGCATACGCCGAGGCGATGTAGTCGCCGCTGCCCACCGCGGTCCAGTCCGCCGCCGCGGAACCGCTGACTACTGCGACCACAAGCCTCATCGCAAAAAATGTCAAACGCATTGTTCGAGCAGAAATTCAGGCGGCAAGTTTCAAAACCGACACTTTTGATTTGCGTTTCTTTTTGCGTTTTCCCGCGGTGCGCTTTTCGGTCTTGTAACCGGCCTGCCTTTGCTCCGCCACTTCCACGCTCAATCCCAGGCCCGTGGCTCCCAGCAGACTTTGCAAACTTCTCAATTCCGGGTTGCCGCTTTCGGAAAGCATCCTATAAACCGCCTGGCGATTGAGGTCGGTACGAGCCGCAATTTCCGCAACTCCGCCGTTCGCATCAACGACGTTGCGAAGCGCCTGGAGGAACGCTGCAGGATCCCCTTCCCCGACGGCGGCATTGAGATAGGCCGCCGCGAATGCCGGATCTGCAAGTTCCCGCAACAGGTACTCCCTATGCGGAATCGCTGCTGGAACGTTTCCTTTTTTCATAGTCTCTCCAGTACTGCCTCGCCGTGCCGATATCGCGACTTTGGGTGCCTTTGTAGCCACCACAAAGAAGAACGACTACCGTCATTCCATCGCGACCAAAGTAAACCCTGTAGCCGGGCCCGTAGTCGACGCGCAATTCGCCCACGCCTCCGCCTACACTTTTCCAATCGCCGATCAGGCCGCGCTCGATCCGATCGATGCGGACGAGAATCGCCGCACGCGCACGACGATCGGCCTTCAACTCGCTCAGCCACTCCTCGATCGGCCGCCTCTCATCGACTGTCTGATAGTAGAGAACCTGAAAGACGACCGGCTCAGCCATTGTTGCAATAGTAGCTTAAAAACGACAGGCCGGAAAGAAAAGGCTAGACGAGGGACCCGCGGCGCGCGAGCGCCTCACGCTCGAAGCCGGCGACCTTCTTGTAGGTTTCCGACAGCGCGACCATTTCCGCGTTCGAGATCACGTCCTCGATGCGCGCGAAGGGCTTGTCGCCGCTGCGCTGCCAGACTTCGCGCAGGATGGCGTCAGGCGGATTGGCGCGGTTCATGAGGACGAGGTCATTCGCCGCCTTCAGCCTCATTCGCTCATATTCCTTCAATGCATTTTCCGCATTTTTATTTTTGACGAAGCAACCCGTCAACGTCCTCGCGTCGAGAATCGCCTGCCCCGCGCCGTTCGAGCCGCGCGGATACATCGGGTGCGCGGCGTCCCCCAGCAGCGTGACGCGGCCCCGCGTCCACCAGGGCAGCGGGTCGCGGTCCACCATCGGATATTCCAGCACCTGCTCCGCGCCGCGG
>JANYII010000136.1 GCA_025358705.1 Betaproteobacteria bacterium
CCCTCCTTCGGCCAGATCTTCTTCAACAACTGCTTCCAGAACGGCCTGCTGGCAATTGTTCTGCCTTCTGCCGCTGTCGAAAATCTGATGAAGGAAGCTTCCGCAACGGACGCGAAGCCGTTCACCGTGGACCTTGCGAGCCAAACGATCAACGGCTTGGCGTCTTTTACGGAAGCTTCTTTCATCAGGTTATCAACATCAGAAGAAGGCAGAACAATTGCCAGCAGCCCGTTCTGGAAGCAGTTGTTGAAGAAGATCTGGCCGAAGGAGGGCGCAATGACGCAGCGCACGCCCATGCTGGCGAGCGCCCAGACCGCGACTTCGCGCGAGCTGCCGGTGCCGAAGAACTCGCCGCAGACGATGATCTGCGGGCTGCGGTAGCGCGGCTGGTTGAAGAGGAACGCCGGGTCCTCGGCGCCGCCGGGAAGATAGCGCGCCATCTCGAAGGCGTACTTGCCGAGTTCCTCCTTCGGCATGCCGGTGCAGCGCTCGATGCGGATGATGAGGTCCGTGTCGACGTTCTTCTTCGGGAACGGCGCCGCGATTGCCGTAAGGACTTCGAATTTGTTCATGAAGTTTTTCTACCGGGAAAACGAACGAACATCAGTGATCTCTCCGGCGAGAGCCGCGGCTGCCGCCATCGCCGGGCTCGCGAGGTGGGTGCGCGCCTTCGGGCCCTGGCGGCCGACGAAATTCCGGTTCGAGGTGGACACGCAGCGCGCCTCCGGCTCGACGTAGTCGCCGTTGACCGCCACGCACATCGAGCAGCCCGCCTCGCGCCATTCGAAGCCGGCATCGAGGAATACCTGGTGCAGGCCCTCGGCTTCAGCGTCCTGCTTGATGCGCCAGGAACCGGGCACCACCCAGGCCTTGACGTGCTTCGCCACCTTGCGCCCGCGCGCGATGGCGGCAGCGGCGCGCAGGTCGGGCAGGCGCGAGTTGGTGCACGAGCCGATGAACACGCGATCCACCTTGGTGCCGGCAATCTGATCTCCCGCGACGAGGCCCATGTAGGCGAGCGCCTCGGGCTTGTTGCCGGGAACCCGGCCGTCGACGCCGATCACGTCCTCGGGGCTGGTGCCCCAGGTGATCTGCGGTGCGAGCGAAGAGCAATCCAGCACGTGTTCCTTGTCGAATTTCGCGCCTGCGTCGCTGGGCAGCGTTTTCCAGTGCGCGAGCGCCTGGTCCCAGAGCGCGCCCTTGGGCGCGTGGCGCCGGCCCTTCAGGTAGTCGTAGGTCTTCTGGTCGGGCGCCACCATGCCGGTCTTGGCCCCCATCTCGATGGAGAGGTTGCACACCGTCAGGCGGCCTTCCATCTCCAGGCTACGGATCGCCTCGCCGGCGTATTCCACCGCGTAGCCGACGCCGCCCGCGGTGCCGAACTTGCCGATGAGCGCGAGGATCAGGTCCTTGGCCGTGACGCCGCGCGCCGGCGTGCCGCGGAAGTCGACGCGCATGGTCTTCGGCCGCTGCTGCACGATGGTCTGCGTGGCGAGCACGTGCGTGAGCTCGCTCGTGCCGATGCCCCAGGCGAGCGCGCCCAGCGCGCCGTGCGTGCAGGTGTGGCTGTCGCCGCACAGCAGAGTGGTGCCCGGCAGCGTGAAGCCGAGCTCCGGCCCAACCACGTGCACGATGCCCTGGCCGTCCTGGCCGATGTCGTAGATTTTCACGCCCGCGGCGCGGCTCTCCACGCGGTAGGACTCGATCATCTTGTCCGCCCAGGGCGCGTTGCCGCCCTTGGCGCCGGGCGCGGTCGAAACCACGTGGTCCACGGAGCCGATGGTGAGTTCCGGATTCCGCACGCGGATGCCGCGGCTCTTGATCTCGAGCTGGCCGCGCTGGCCGGAGAGCTCGTGCATCAGGTGGCGGTCGACGTGCAGCAGCTGCACGCCGTTGCCGAGGTCGTCGACCACGTGCTGGTCCCAGATCTTGTCGAACATCGTGGCGCTCGTCATTTGGTCTCCACGTGGCGCTTCTCGAAGTCCCACACGTCCTGGAAGCCGACCAGTTCATGCAGCTGCTTCATGTCATAGGCGGGGACCGGGGAACCTTCCGTGCTTCCGTTCTGCAACAAAAATTCATACGAAGAACGAAGGGCAGAACAGGCTGGCCCCATGCCCGCGCTCGGGTAGATCGCGATCGAAAAACCGTATCCCTTCAGTTTCGCCGCGGAAACCACGGGCGATTTTCCGGTCGGCACCATGTTGGCGAGCAGCTTTGCATTTCCGCCCAGTTCTGCACCGACGCGTTTGAACTCTTCCTCCGACTCGGGCGCCTCGACGAAGAGGATGTCGGCGCCGGCCTTCGCGAATGCTCTTGCGCGCTTGATCGCCTCGTCCATGCCCATCCCGGTGCGCGCATCGGTGCGCGCGATGATGAGGAAATCCCTGCTGCGGCGCGCTTCCACCGCCACCTCGATGCGCTTCACCGCGTCCTCGAGCGAGACCACGCGCCGGTTCGGCGTGTGGCCGCATTTCTTCGGCGTTTCCTGGTCCTCGATCTGGATCGCCTGCACGCCTGCGGCCTCGTAGCCGCGCACCGTCTCGCGCACGTTCAGCAGGCCGCCGAAACCGGTGTCGGCATCCGCGATGAGCGGCGTTTTCGTGCCCTGCGCGATGGTGCGCGCGCGCTCGACCATGTCGCGGTAGGTGACGAGGCCCGCGTCGGCGAGGCCCAGGTGCGAGGCCGAAATGCCGTAGCCCGTCATGTAGAGGGCCTTGAAGCCCATGCCGTCGGCGATCTTCGCCGAGAACATCTCAAACACGCCCGGTGCGACGATGAACTCGCCTTTGGCGAGCAGACCTTTCAGTTCTCCGGACACGGCATCGTTCTCCTATTCAATCCTCACGCCTGCTTTTTTCACGATGACGCCCCATTGCGCGAGGTCCGACTTGATCTGCGCCGCGTATTCGTCCGGCGTGTTGCCGACCGGTTCGTTGCCGAGCACCGCGTAGCGCTCGCGCACGTCCGGTTCCTTGAGCACCGCGGCAAGTTCGCGCTGCAGGCGGTCGACGATAGGGCGCGGGGTATTCGCCGGCGCGAGGATGCCGACCCAGGAATTGACCACGAAGCCGGGCAGGCCCGACTCGATGAACGTGGGCACGTGGCAGCGCCGCGACGCGCGCGGTGCTGGTGACGCCCAGTGCCTTCAGCCTGCCGGAATGGAGGAACTGCTGGGCGCTGGCAATCGCCGTGAAGACGAGCGGGATCTGGCCGCCGACCGCGTCCGCGAGCGCCTGCGCGCCGCCCTTGTAGGGGATGTGCTGGAAATCGGTGCCGGCGCGCTGGTTGACCATCTCGCCCACCAGGTGCGGCGTGTTGCCGGTGCCCGAGGTGCCGTAGGAGAAGCTGTTCGGCTTTGCCTTCGCCGCCGCGATCAGCTCGCGCAGGTTCTTCACCTGGACGGAGGGATGCGCGACGACGATGACAGGCGCGTCGCCAAGCTTGGTGACCGGCTGGAAGTCCTTGATCGTGTCGAACGGGATCTTCGCGAACACGTGCGGGTTGATCACCATCGTGCCGTCGAAGGCGAGCAGCAGCGTGTAGCCGTCGGGCGGGCTCTTCGCCACCATCTCGGTGCCGATGTTGCCGCTGGCGCCGACCTTGTTCTCGATCAGCACCGGCTGGCCGAGGCGCGCCGCGAGCTTGTCGCTCACCGCGCGCGCGCCGCTGTCGGCGAAGCCGCCGGGCGAGAAGGGCACCACGATCTTGACCGGTTTCGCGGGCCACTGCTGTGCGTTTGAATTTAACGAAAAAAGAACTAGAAGGAAAAACAGGCGAACCATCACACCCTCCTCAGGGCTAGCGCGGATACGAGCCGTTGTTGACGTCCAGCGTAGTCCCGTTCACGTACTCGGGGCAAGAGGTTCCAAGCCAGAGAATCGCAGCAGCGACCTCCTCGGGCGTGCAGACGCGGCCCGAGTACACCGATTTCATCACCCCGTCCTTGCGCGACTGCGGCAGCTGGTCGTACATGGCGGTCTGCGTCGGCCCCGGCGCCACCGCGTTCACCAGCACGCCATGGGGCCCCAGCTCCTTCGCCCAGGCCTTGGTCAGGTTGAGGATCCCGGCCTTGGTGATGCCATACCAGAGGTCCGGGTGGCCGGTGAAGGCCGCCACCGAGCCGACGTTCACGATCCGGCCGGATTTCCTGGCTTTCATCTGAGGTGCAAGCGCAGTTATAAGCGCGGCAGGCGCCTCGATGTTCACCGTCAGGACTTCGCGCTTGTGCTCTTCCGGGATCGCATCGTAGGGGTCGCAGTAAAGCACGCCGGCGTTGTTCACGAGGGCATGGATTTCCCTTTTTTCCACGAGTTTTTTTATGCCGGGAAGATTCTGGAGATCGAATTCGATGCGCTCAAACCCCTTCTCGTCGCAGTTCGAGAAATCCTTGTCGAGCGCGAGAACCTGCCAGCCTGCCTTGAGGAACGCGCGCGCGGTGGCGAGGCCGATCCCCCGGGCGGCGCCGGTAACGAGGACCGTGTTCATGGATTGCGTCTCCGCATGCGGATGTTGAGCAGCTCGACCGCGACGGCGAAGGCCATGGCGAAGTAGACGTAGCCCTTGGGCACTTCGTGGCCGAAGCCGGCCGAGATCAGCACCACGCCGACCACCACGAGGAAGGCGAGCGCCAGCATCTTGATGGTGGGATGCGCAGACACGAAGCGGCCGATGGCGGCGGCGAACAGCATCATCAGCGCCACCGAGGCGACCACCGCGGCGATCATCACCTCGATCCGCTGCACCATGCCGACCGCGGTGATGATGGAGTCGAGCGAGAAGATGATGTCGATCACCATGATCTGCACCAGCGTCGCG
>JANYII010000194.1 GCA_025358705.1 Betaproteobacteria bacterium
CGCACGCCCGCCGCTTCCAGTTCGACCACGGTGAACGATTTGCCTTTGATGCCGACCATGAAGTTGAACGGCTTCGACAGCGAGGCGCAGACTTTCTTCACCGCCGCGAGGTCGGGCAGGCCGGGTGCGAACAGCACGTCCGCGCCGGCTTTCTCGAACGCTTGCAGGCGCTTGATGGTGTCGTCGAGGTCCGGATTGCCGCGCAGGAAATTCTCCGAGCGCGCCGTCAGCGTGAACGGAAAGGAGAGCGACCGTGCCGCCTGCGCCGCCGCGGCAACACGCTCGACTGCATGGGCAATGTCGTAGAGCGGTTTGTCCTTGTCGCCGGTCGCGTCCTCGATCGAACCGCCAACCAGGCCGACGCCGGCGGCGAGCCGGATGGTTTCCGCCGCGTCCGCCGGCGCGTCGCCGAATCCCTTCTCAAGATCTGCCGAAACGGGCAGGTCGGTCGCCGCTACGATGGCGCGCGACTGTGCCAGCGCTTCGTCGCGCGTGACCTTGCCGTCGCGCTTGCCGAGGATGCCCGCGGAGGCGCCGCTGGACGTCGCCAGCGCCAGGAAGCCGAGGCCGGCCAGCAGGCGCGCCGAGCCTGCGTCCCAGGGATTCGCGATCACGAATGCGCGCGGTCCCTGGTGCAAGGACAGGAAACGGGTCGCTTTGTCGTGCTGGGAAATGGCCATGGTCACACCGCCGGGGGATTGCGTTCGAGAAATGTACCGCGCTGGTGCCAGTACGGGTAGGTCAGCGGCACGGCACTGGCCGCATCCAGCCGCGCAATCTGATCCGGCGAGAGTTTCCAGCCGATCGCGCCGAGGTTCTGCCTTAGCTGCTCTTCATTGCGCGCGCCGATGATCAGGGTCGCGACGGAGGGCCGTTGCAGCAGCCAGTTGAGCGCGACCTGCGGAATGCTCTTGCCGGTTTCCTTCGCGACCGCGTCCAGGCTGTCGACCACTTTGTAGAGATGCTCCTGCGGCACCTGGGGCCCCTTGTCGGCAGCGATCTTGCTTTGCAGCCGGGTGACTTCGGGCATCGGCTGGCCGCGCCTGAGCTTGCCGGTGAGACGCCCCCAGCCCAGTGGGCTCCAGACTACCGTGCCGACCTTCTGGTCGAGCGCCAGCGACATCAGTTCCCATTCATAGTCGCGCCCGACCAGGGAGTAGTAGGCCTGGTGCGCGACGTGGCGTGCGAAGCCGTGCTTCTCCGACGTGGCGAGCGACTTCATCAGGTGCCAGCCGGAGAAATTCGAGCAGCCGATGTAGCGGATTTTGCCGGCGCGCACCATACCGTCCAATGTGGCGAGGGTCTCCTCCACCGGCGTCAGTGCGTCGAATCCATGCAGCTGGTAAAGGTCGATGTAATCCGTCCCCAGCCGCCGCAGGCTCGCTTCTACCGCGCGCGTCAGGTGGTGGCGCGAAGACCCGAGATCATTGGGCCCCGTGCCTCGAGGAAAGCTGCCCTTGGTGGAAATCAACAGCTTGTCGCGCCGTCCCTTGATCGCCTGGCCCAGGATCTCCTCGGCCAGGCCGCCCGAGTAGACGTCGGCGGAGTCGAACATCGTGAGACCCGACTCGAGGCAGATGTCGACCAGCCGCGTCGCCTCGGCGACATCGCTGCTGCCCCAGGCCTTGAAAAACTCGTTGCCGCCGCCGAAGGTGCCAGTGCCGAGCGTCAATGCCGGGACCTTGAGTCCCGAAGCGCCAAGTTGCCTGTATTCCATGCGTTGCTCCCTTTTCAGTGCCTACGTGCTTATCCAGGTTTTCCACGCCAGCCACAATTTACGCAGCGGCGTGAGCGACGTGCGATGCGTGAGCACGTGGAATCCGTCCCGCTCGATCTCGCCGAGCGTCGCCCGACAGATCGCCGCCATGATCAGGCCGGCGCGCTGCGCGCGACTGTCTTCCTGCGGCAGGCATTTCAGCGCTGCGTCATGGAAAGTATCGGCGCGTCGCGCCTGGAAGGCCATTAACTTTGCGAAATTGCTGGAATGTTTCGTTTGCAGGATGTCCGCCGCCGGAACATCAAACTGCTTTAGTTCATCCATCGGCAGGTAGATGCGGTTCCTGCGGGCATCCGCACCGACGTCGCGGATGATCCTCGTGAGCTGGACCGCGGTCCCCAGGTTGGCGCCGTACTCGAGCGTGCGCGGGTTCCGGTAGCCGAGGATTCCGGTTGCCGCGATCGCCGCCGCGCCGGCGACCTGGTTGCAGTAGCGTGCCAGGCCGGCGAAATCGAGGTGGCGCGTCTGCGCAAGATCCATTTCCCTGCCGTCGATGATTTGATGCAGTTGTTCGGCTTTTATCGGAAATTCATCCAGGAAGGGCCGCAAGGCGCTGGTGACCGGATGGTTGGGCCTGCGGTCAAACAGTTGTTCGATTTCGACGCGCCACCATGCGAGCTTGGTGCGCGCGACCTGGGCGTCGGAGCATTCGTTCACGACATCTTCCACTTCCCTGCAAAACGCGGCGAGAGCCATAATCGCATGCCGGCGCGCGGGCACGAGGAACAGCGTCGCGTAGTGGAGGCTCGAACCGCTGGCGACGGCTTTTTGCCGGCAGTATTCGTCCGGATTCATGGAGGCCGCGGGAGCGGAAGATGGGTCGAGGTTGCCGAAAAAACCGATCGGCGCTTCGAGCTATAATACGTTGTTTTTCGTGGAGCTTTTTCGGCCGCGAAGGTGGCGGAATTGGTAGACGCACCAGGTTTAGGTCCTGGCGCTTAACCGCGTGTGGGTTCGAGTCCCACCCTTCGCACCACTTTCAGAATAGAGGAATCAATCAGGATGGCGGTGAATGTGGAACAACTAGGAGCGCTCGAGCGGCGCGTATCGATGTCGGTGCCGGTGCAGGACGTCGATCGTCAGGTGGACGACCGGCTGAAGAAGCTTGCGCGCAACGTCAAGATGGCGGGGTTTCGCCCGGGCAAGGTGCCGATGAAGATGGTGGTGCAGCAGTATGGCCCGCAGGTCCGCTCGGAGGTAATCGGCGACGCGGTGCAGAAAGCATTCACCGACGTCGTGAAGGAGTCCAAGCTCAAGGTCGCGGGCCAGCCGCGCATCGAGAAAAAGGATGGCGCGGAGGATGCCGCCCAATTCGAGTTCAGCGCGACCTTCGAGGTCTATCCCGAGATCAAGGTGGGCGATGTCTCGGGCAAGAGCATCGAGCGGCCGCAGGTGACCGTGGATGATGGCGCGATAGAGCGCACGCTGGAAATCCTGCGCAAGCAGCGCGTTACCTACGTTCCCGCGACGCGCGTGTCGCAGGAAGGCGACCGGATCACGATCGATTTCGAGGGCAAGATCGGCGGCGAATCCTTCCCCGGCGGCAAGGCCGCCGCGTTCCCGTTCGTACTTGGCGAGAAACGCATGCTGCCCGAGTTCGAGAAGAACTCGCTCGGCCTCAAGGCCGATGACAGCAGGTCGTTTGACATCACCTTTCCCGAGGACTATCACGGCAAGGACGTGGCCGGCAAAACCGCGACCTTCTCGATCCAGGTGAAGCAGGTCGAGGAGCCGAAGCTGCCGGCGCTGGACGCGGATTTCGCCAGGCAATTGGGCGTGGCCGACGGCAACCTCGACCAGATGCGCGTGGAAGTGCGCGCCAACGTCGAGCGCGAAGTGAAAAAGCGCATCGAATCGCGCGTCAAGGCACAGGCGCTGCAGGTGCTGCTGGATTCGGCGCCGCTCGAATTGCCAAAATCGCTGGTGCAGATGGAGACGCAGCACCTCGTGGAGCAGGCGGCCGCGGAGTTGCAGGCGAAGGGCCTGAAGCTCGAGAAGCTGCCGTTCGATCCGCAGGTGTTCGAATCGAACGCCAGGCGGCGTGTTTCGCTCGGCCTGATCCTGGGCGAGCTCGCGCGCGCCGAAAAACTGCAGCCCAAGCCCGCCGAAGTGCGCGCGCTGATCGAGGCCGAGTCGCAGAGCTACGAGCATCCGGCCGAGGTGGTAAAATGGTTCTACATGCAGCCTCAGCGCTTGTCGGAAATGGAAGGTCTCGCGCTCGAGAGCAACGTCGTTTCCTGGGTTTTGTCGAAGGCGAAGGTCGAGGACAAGCCCGTGCCGTTCGATGACCTGATGGGCGGCGCCGCATGAAATCCCTGACCTGGACGTCCCGCATGGAAGATCCCCAGGACCTCGGCATGGTCCCGATGGTCATCGAGCAATCGGGGCGCGGCGAGCGCGCCTACGACATCTACTCGAGGCTGCTGAAGGAGCGCGTGGTGTTCCTCGTCGGCCCGGTGAACGAGATCACCGCCAACCTGATCGTGGCGCAGCTGCTGTTCCTCGAATCCGAGAACCCGGACAAGGACATTTTCTTCTACATCAGCTCGCCTGGCGGCTCGGTGTCTGCCGGCCTTGCGATCTACGACACCATGCAGTTCATCAAGCCCGACGTGTCGACGCTGTGCGTGGGACAGGCGGCCAGCATGGGTGCGCTGCTCCTTGCGGCGGGCGGGAAAGGCAAGCGTTTCGCGCTGCCGAATTCGCGCGTCATGATTCACCAGCCGATGGGCGGCTTCTCCGGGCAGGCCTCGGACGTCGAAATCCACGCCCGCGAAATCCTCTACCTGCGGGCCCGGCTGAACGAGATTCTCGCGAAGCACTGCGGGCAGACGGTCGAGACCATCGCCAAGGACACCGACCGCGACAACTTCCTGTCTTCCGAAGACGCGGTAAAGTACGGCCTCGTGGACAAGGTCCTGACCGAGAGGGAACCTGGCTGATGTCGGAGAAACCTTCTTCCGGCGAGAAGCTGCTCTACTGCTCGTTCTGCGGCAAGAGCCAGCACGAGGTGCGAAAGCTCATCGCGGGCCCGTCGGTATTCATCTGCGACGAGTGCATCGAGCTGTGCAACGACATCATCCGTGAAGAAACCGCCTCGGACAAAGGCGGCAAGGGCCAGAAATCCGACCTGCCGGCGCCGCACGAGATCCGCGCGATCCTCGACCAGTACGTGATCGGACAGGACCAGGCGAAGAAGATCCTCGCGGTCGCGGTCTACAATCACTACAAGCGTTTGAAACACCTGTCGAAGAACGACGAGGTGGAACTCGCGAAATCGAACATCCTGCTGATCGGGCCCACAGGCTCGGGCAAGACGCTGCTCGCGCAGACCCTGGCGCGTCTTTTGAATGTTCCCTTCGTCATCGCGGATGCAACCACGCTGACCGAGGCGGGCTACGTCGGCGAGGACGTCGAGAACATCATCCAGAAGCTGTTGCAGAACTGCGACTATGACGTCGACAAAGCCAAGCGCGGCATCGTCTACATCGACGAGATCGACAAGATCTCGCGCAAGTCGGACAACCCCTCGATCACCAGGGACGTGTCCGGCGAAGGCGTGCAGCAGGCGCTGCTCAAGCTGATCGAAGGCACGGTGGCCTCCGTGCCGCCTCAGGGCGGCCGCAAGCATCCGAACCAGGATTTCGTGCAGGTCGACACCACCAACATCCTGTTCGTCTGCGGCGGCGCCTTCGACGGCCTGGAGAAGATCGTGCGCAACCGCACGGAGAAGACCGGCATCGGCTTTGGCGCGGAGGTGCGCAGCCCGAACAATTCCAAGGCGACCTACGACCTGCTCAAGGCGGCCGAGCCGGAGGACTTGATCAAGTTCGGCCTGATCCCGGAATTCGTGGGCCGCATGCCCGTGGTCGCCGCGCTCGAGGAACTCGACGAGAAGGCGCTCATCGAGATCCTCGTCGAACCCAAGAACGCGCTCATCAAGCAGTACCAGCGCCTGTTCCTCATGGAAGGCGTGGAGCTCGAAGTGCGCACCGCGGCGCTCGGCGCCGTGGCCAAGCGGGCGCTGGCGCGCAAGACGGGCGCCCGCGGCCTGCGCTCCATCCTTGAGCAGATCCTCCTGGATACGATGTACGAGTTGCCCACCCTGGAGAACGTCAGCAAAGTGGTCGTTGACGAGCCGATGGTTTCGGGCGAAGGCAAGCCGCTGCTCATCTATCAGGACCCCCCCAAGGTTGCCAGTAGCTCCGCTTAACTGCGCCGCCTGACGTTTTTTGGCGTTTCCCCGCTAGTACCGGTTTGATTTTTTGCCTGGGAACCCCTATGTTGTGGGGGAGTCCTACGGCTAAGAGGCCCCCATGTCCGATCAAGAACAAAACCCCCCAGCCGACCGCCCAGCCGTGAGTCCGCCGGCCGTCCAGGCCATTGGCGGCCAGTACCCGCTGCTGCCCCTGCGTGACGTAGTGGTATTCCCGCACATGGTGATCCCGCTGTTCGTCGGCCGCCCGAAGTCAATCAAGGCGATGGAAACGGCCATGGAGAGCGGCAAGTCGATTCTTCTGGTCGCCCAGCGTTCGGCGGCCAAGGATGAGCCGGGCCCCGAGGACATGTACGAAATCGGCTGCGTTTCCAGCATCCTGCAGATGCTGAAATTGCCCGATGGCACCGTGAAAGTGCTGGTGGAGGGCGGAACCCGCGCCCGTATCGGTGCCATCACCGATCTGCGCACGCACTGGGTGGCCGAAGCGAGCCCGATCCCGGCCGAAGGCGCGCCGCCGCCGGAAGTCGAGGCGATGCGCCGCGCGCTCCTGTCCGCGTTCGACCAGTATGTGAAGCTGAACAAGAAGATCCCGCCGGAGATCCTGACTTCGCTCTCCGGCATCGACGAGGCCGGCCGCCTGGCCGACACCGTGGCGGCGCACCTGCCGCTCAAGCTCGAGCAGAAGCAGCAGGTGCTGGAAATGTTCGAGGTGAAGGCGCGCCTCGAGCACCTGCTGAGCCAATTGGAAACGGAAATCGACATCCTGCAGGTGGAAAAGCGCATCCGTGGCCGCGTCAAGCGGCAGATGGAGAAGAGCCAGCGCGAGTACTACCTGAACGAGCAGGTCAAGGCGATCCAGAAGGAGCTCGGCGAAGGCGAAGAGGGTGCCGACCTGGAAGAGATGGAGAAGCGCATCCGCAAGGCGCACATGCCCAAGGACGCGCGCAAGAAGGCGGAGAACGAGCTGAAGAAGCTCAAGCTCATGTCGCCGATGTCGGCCGAGGCGACCGTGGTGCGCAACTACATCGAGACCCTGGTCAACCTGCCGTGGCGCAAGAAGTCGAAAATTTCGCGCGACATCAAGGCGGCGCAGACGATCCTCGACGAGGATCACTACGGCCTGGAGAAGATCAAGGAGCGCATCGTCGAATACCTCGCGGTACAGACGCGGGTAGAGAAGATGAAGGCGCCGATCCTGTGCCTGGTGGGTGCGCCGGGCGTGGGCAAGACCTCGCTCGGGCAATCGATCGCGCGGGCCACCAACCGCAAGTTCGTGCGCATGTCGCTCGGTGGCGTGCGCGACGAAGCGGAAGTGCGCGGCCATCGCCGCACGTATATCGGTTCGATGCCGGGCAAGATCCTGCAGAGCATGACCAAGGTCGGCGTGAAGAACCCGCTGTTCCTGCTGGACGAGGTGGACAAGCTCGGCCAGGACTGGCGCGGCGACCCGTCGTCGGCGCTGCTCGAAGTGCTGGACCCGGAGCAGAACAACACCTTCACCGACCACTACATCGAGGTCGAGTACGACTTGTCGGAGGTGATGTTCATCGCCACCGCCAACACGCTCAACATCCCGGCGCCGCTGCTTGACCGCATGGAAGTGATCCGGCTCTCGGGCTACACCGAGGACGAGAAGGTCAACATCGCCATGCAGTACCTGCTGCCCAAGCAGATGAAGAACAACGGGCTGAAGGATGGCGAAGTCTCGGTGACCGAACCCGCGGTGCGCGACATCGTGCGCTATTACACGCGTGAAGCGGGCGTGCGCAGCCTGGAGCGCGAGATATCCAAGGTCTGCCGCAAAGGCGTGAAGCAGTTGCTGACTGAAAAACAGGATGGCGACAAGGCCAAGCGCATCTCTGTCACGCCGCGCAACCTGGACAAGTTCCTCGGGGTGCGCAAGTACACCTTCGGCATGGCCGAAAAGAAGAACCAGGTCGGCCAGGTCACCGGCCTAGCATGGACCGAGGTCGGCGGCGAGCTGCTGACCATCGAGACGGTGACCATGCCGGGCAAG
>JANYII010000206.1 GCA_025358705.1 Betaproteobacteria bacterium
TGCAGGTTATCCAGGATGAGCGGATCGGCGCCGGGATCGGGATAGTACGCAAGCACCAGATGCGCGTCGCCCGAACGCCAGGTCTTCGCGTACACCAGGCGCAGCCGCATGATCGGCACACCCAGTTCCTTCAAAGTAAAGTACTTGGCGATCGCGTAGTCCTCGCAATCGGCGCCATTGCTTCCGAGGGATTCGGAGGGCGTCGCCCAGTAGTCCTCGACGCCCCAGTGCGCAAGATCCGTCATCGACGGCAGCCGATTGAAAAAACGGTTCACCGCGCGCAGCAACCGGTCCTCGCCCGGCTGGCGCGCGGTTTCTCCTGGCGTTGCCGTTTCCCGCACGAAAGCCTGCCACCCTGCCAGGCGATCGCGCGCGCCCTTGCCGAATTGCCGCTCCCGTAGCGCGATCAACCCCTGCGTCAGGCTGCGCGAGTAGCCCAGTTCCACGGCAGCCGCCACTGCAGAGGTGGCCAGCAGCGCGAACACTGCGGACAGCGCCACCCAACGCCTTCGGAGTGGATCGAAAATCATCCAGCCGCGCTCAGCTCGCGACCGCCCGGACTTCGCGCAGGTCGGTCATGCCAAGCAGGCATTTCTCGATGCCGTCCTGGCGCAGCGAAGCCATTCCGGCGCGCATGGCCTCGACGCGCAACTCGCTCGCGCTTGCCTTGCGTTGCATGAGTTGACGCAGATCCGGCGTCGTTACCAGCAATTCGTGCAGTCCGATCCTGCCGTTGTAGCCCGTCTGGCGGCAACGCTCGCAACCCTGAGTCTGGTACAGATGCGGGGCACCCTCGAAACGAATATGCCATTCCGCCAGCAGCGAATCCGGTTCGCGCGGCGTATCGCGGCAGTATTCCTGGGCGAGCGCCGCCAGCTCCTCCTTCGTCGCCGCCCGGTTGGTGCGGCATTTTTCGCACAGGCGCCTCGCGAGCCGTTGCGCCAGCACCGCGATCAGTGCGTCGGCGAAGCTGAATGGATCCATGCCCATCTCGAGCAGGCGCACGAGCGTTTCCGGCGCGCTGTTGGTATGCAGCGTCGACAGCACCAGGTGCCCGGTGAGCGACGCCTCGATCGCCATCGACGCGGTTTCGGCGTCGCGCATTTCGCCCACCATGATGACGTCCGGATCGGCGCGCAGGAACGAACGCATCGCGGCGGCAAACGTCCAAGCGATGCGGGCGTTAACCTGCACCTGCCTGAGCCCGGCCTGCGAGATCTCGACTGGGTCCTCCGCCGTCCAGATCTTGCGCGCCGGCGCGTTGAGCACGCCGAGCAGCGAATGCAGCGTGGTGGTCTTTCCCGAGCCCGTCGGCCCGCAGACCAGGATCTGGCCGTAGCTGCGCTCTAGCACCTTGCCGACTTCATCCCGGACCGGATCGCGCAGTCCGAGCTTGGCGAGCGGCAGCGGTTCGCCCGCCGCGAGCAGCCGCATGACGACATCCTCGAGACCATCGCTGGTCGGAATGGTGGCAACGCGCAGCTCGAGCTTCATCGGCCCGAACTGCTGGAAATTGATGCGCCCGTCCTGTGCGCGGCGTTTCTCGGATATGTCGAGGTTCGCCATGATCTTGAGCCGCGAGACCATGGCATTGCGAAACTGGCCGGATACCTGCAGGTATTCCGAGAGCACGCCGTCGCGGCGGAAGCGGATGCGGACATTGGCCCGGCCCGGATTGGATTCGATATGAATATCGGAAGCCCCCGCGGCATGCGCGTCCATGATCGTCTTGTTGACGAGCCGCACCAGGGTGCTGTCCGTTTCCTGGATCTGCTCCTCCTCAGTCGCCTGCAATCTAACCTCGGCGTTCAATTGCGAAGCGAGATCCTCGATCCTCCGATCATCGCGTTGCGCCGCGTAATGCTCGGCGATCGCCCAGGAAATATCCTCCGCGGAGGCCATGACCGGCGCCACCCGACCCTGCATGTAAAAGCGGACTTTCTCGATCGGTTCCGGATCGAGCGGATTGCTCATGGCGACCACGAGGGTCTCGCCGTCGAAGCAGAGCGGCATGACTTGGTAGTCCTGCGCGATCACGCCGGGAATCTGCTTGACCGCGAGCGGATCGATCCGGAAACGCTTCAGATCGACCACCGGGATGCCGAGCTTTTGCGACAACGCGCGATTCAGGTCGCGGCGCTCCAGGTGCTTCAGGTCGATCAATATCTCGCCGAGCGGCTTCTTGCGATTGCCCTTCTGTTGCTCGAGAGCCTGCGCCAGCTGCTCGCTCGTGATGACGTTCGCAGCAACCAGCGCGTCCCCCAGGCGAATCATCGGCGCATTGCGCTGACGCACCAGCGCCGATTTCAGGTCATCCTGCGAGATGATCTTCTGCTCGGTCAGCAGCTCGCCTAGTTTCTGATCGCGCAACTCCTGCTGCCGATCCAGACCGCCTCGGATCTGGGTTTGGGTAAGCAGATTCTCTTCGACAAGCATTTCTCCGATCGGCCTGCCGATCCGCTCCTCCCTTATCGAGGTCGCGGGGATGAAGACGCGCAGCACGGTATCGCCGTAATTAGTCACGAACAGAAAAAGGCCCGCAACCTGATGCTCGAAGCCCACTGTTTCCCCTTCCAGAATTTCTCCGTTACGAAGTTCGATCCGGAACGGCTGCTTCAGGGAGGGTTTCGACAAATCATCCGCACGCAGTTCGAGTTCGGTCTTACGAGGCTTGAAGACGATCGGCCGGGTGAGCCTCAATTGGAGGATGTCGATGACGGGCACGTCGATGTTGGCACGCCCCCGCTCCAGAAGGAATTCCACCGTCCCGTGCGATGGCAGAAACCGCGACAATGTGCCGGCCAGCTTCTGTCCCCGCAGCAACATCATCAGTGCGGGCTCGTGCCCGGTGAATTCGGCCCCGGGAGGTAGTTCGAAGTACGGCGGCTGCGGCCATGCGAAATTGCTGAACATGATTGCGCTCCTTTGCTTTCTACCGGCTCTGGTTTTCCCGCAGCAGGGACGTCAGGGCCCCCACCGGCACGGGCCGGCTGAACAGGTAACCCTGCATCTGGTCGCAGCGCAGCAGGCGCAGCATCTTTGCCTGCTCCTCCGTTTCCACGCCTTCGGCGACGACGCCAAGGCGCAGGGAATGCGCGAGCGAGATGATGGTCTGCACCAGCGTCATGGTGTCCGCGTCATCGAGCATGGCGATGATGAACGAACGATCGATCTTGAGCGTCTGCACCGGCAGCTTCGCCAGGTAGGCGAGCGACGAGTAACCAGTGCCGAAATCGTCGATCGCGAGGCTCAAGCCGAGGGCGCGCACTTCCTTCAGCTTGCGGATATTGCCTTCGATGTCCTCCATCACTAGGCTCTCCGTGATCTCCAGGTCGATCGCGGTTGGCGCGACTCCCCCGACGATCGCCCGCTCCACCGCGCCGACGAAATCGCGCTGCCGGAGCTGGATCGCGGATACGTTCACGGCGATCCGCGGCGCCTGCAGCCCCTGTTCGACCCAGCCACGGTGATCCGCGGCCGCCCGCTGCAGTGCCCACGACCCGACCTCCAGAATCAGGCCGGTCTCCTCCAGCAGCGGGATGAATTTCATGGGCGGCACCAGGCCCAGCTCCGGGCTCTGCCAGCGGATCAAGGCCTCGACGCCGACGATGCGCTGCGCTTCCAGCTCCACCTTCGGCTGGTAGTGCAGCACGAACTCTTCCTTTTCCAGCGCCTGCCGCAACCGGTTTTCAAGAGTCAGGTTTACCGCGGCCTGCGCGGTCATCTCGCGCACATGGAAAACGTGCCGCTCTCCGGTTTTCTTGGCGACGCGCAGCGCCGCCTCCGAATTGCGAAGCAAGGTTCCGGCGTCGGCACCGTCGTGCGGAAACAGCGCGACCCCGGCTTTCATAGCGATCCTGAGTTCGGTTCCGTCTGCCTCAAAAGGCTCGCCTAGCAGGCCGTGCCACAATTTCGAGATTCTGCGAACCACTTCCGACCGGCCTTTTACCTCCCGCAATACCACCGCGAACTGGTCGGCGCCGATTCGCGCTATCTCGGCCGGATCGGCGCCAAGCGCAAGCCTCTTCGCGACCTGGACGAGCAAGGCATCGCCCGCCCGCCTGCCAAGCGATTCGTTGATCATCCTGAGGCGCTCCACATCGACAAGTACCAGCGCCACCTTGCCGCCCGTCGGACCCGCACCCTGGACATACTGATCCAGGCGCTCGACGAACAGGTTCCGATTGGCGAGGCCGGTCAACTGATCGAAGTAGGCCAGGTAGTCCAGCCTGCCCGCCTTCTCGATGTGGTCGAGCGCAAACGAGATGTCGCCCGCCAGTTCGGTCAACAGTCTCATCTCCTCCGCATCGAAGAATCCGATCTCGCTGGCGTACAGCGCCAGTATGCCCACCGCCTCGCCGTCGGCCAGCAGCGGCAGGACGGCAAGGGAATGAAGGCCGCGCTCGAATGCCTCCTTTTTCAGCATGATGCGCGGGTCCTGCGTCATATCGTCCGAGATCATCGCCTTGCGGTTCGCGACCGCGTGCGTAACCAAGCCGCTCGCCTCTGCACCGTTGTCGCCCAGATTCAATGGCATCAACTCGATATAGCCTTCGCCGGCGCCGCGCCATGCGATCGGTTGCACCTTCGCGGCCGCTCTATCGACAAGCCCCGCCCACGCCAGCCTGAATCCTCCGGCCTCCACCGCGATGCGGCAGGCGCCGCGGAAGAGTTCGTCGCGGTCCTTCACGCGCACGATGAGAGAATTTATGCCGCTCAGCACCGCGTATACGCGGGTCAGCCGCTCGATCCGGCGCTGCTGCGCCCTGCGGTCGGTGACGTCCTGCATCAGACCCAGAAAGTGGCTTCCGCCGTCCTTGTCAACAACGCGTTGCACGCTGAACGCGATCCATATTTTTTGCCGATCTTTCCGGTAAAACTCCGTTTCGAATCCGTGTACATAGCCTTCCGATTCCAGCAACGCGATCACTTTCCGCCGGTCGTCGAAACGTACGTAGACTTGGCTGCCGATGTCGGTCACGCTTGAAATCAAATCCCGCTCCGACTCGTATCCCAGTATCCTTGCCGCCGCCGGGTTGCACGAGAGATAGCGACCCTCACTCGTCGACTCGAAAATCCCTTCGAGCGTGTTTTCGAAGATGGAACGATATCTCTGCTCGGCGTCGCGCAACGCCTCTTCCGCGCGCTTGCGTTCGGTGATGTCCTGCACCATGCCCAGCACGTGAGGGGCGCCGCCGGCCTCGTCGCGGATTTGGCGTACGCTGAGCGACATCCAGACAACGCTGCCGTCCTTCCGGAAGGCACGGCTCTCGAAACCATGCACCTGCCCTTTGACCTGCAGCACGGCCAGCAATTTCTTCCGGTCGTCCGGGTCTACGTACAGCCGCCCGACGTCAGGGATGCTGGCGATCGCCTCCTCGGGCGTGTCGTAGCCGTGCAAGCGCGCGAACGCCGGATTGCAGGCCGTCAGGCGGCCATCAATTGAAACCCGGTAGATCCCCTCGACGGTGTTCTCGAAAATAGAGCGGAACTTTGACTCCGAGTCGCGGGCCGCCTGCTCGATGCGCTTGCGCTCTGAAATATCCTGCAGAACGGAAATAAAGTATTGAGGTCGACCGTCAGCGCTGCGGACCAACGATGCCGTGACGTTGGTCCAGACCAGCGAACGGTCCTTGTGCACCAGGCGAGTCTCCCGCTCGTAAGTCGCGATGGTCCCCGCCACCATGCGCGAGCGAAGCTCCACCCTTGCCTCGATATCGCCCGGATGGGTCAAATCCACGATGGTGAGCGCCAGGATCTCGTCACGGGTATAGCCGGTAATTTCACAGTACTTCGGATTGGCGATCATGACGCGCCCGTCCATGCTGGTGTGGGCGATGCCCACGGCGGCGTTTTCGAACATTACCCGGTGGCGCAACTCGCTTTCCTGCAGGGCCGCCTCCGCGATCCTGCGGCCCCGTCGCACCTCCGCCTCGCGCAACGTGCGTTGCACCGTGGGCCCAAGCCGGATCAAGTTGGTTTTCATGACATAGTCGTCCGCGCCGGCTTTCATCGCCTCGACCGCCACGTCCTCCCCGATCGTCCCGGAAACGAAAATAAACGGGATATCGATACCGAGCTCCCGGCAGATCCTGAGCGCCGCGACGCCGCCGAAACCGGGCATGTCGAAATCGGAGAGGATGATTTCCGGATCAAATTCATTTAGCGCACGGCGGAATTCCGGCTCCGTCTGCACCCTGCGGCTCTCGAACTTCAGGCCCGAGCGCTTGAGCGCGCGCAGGACCAACTCGGCGTCCCGATCGGAGTCTTCCGCCATCAGGACCCGGGTGGTCTCGCCAGTGCTCGCGTCCTGGGGGTCAGGAGGGGGGCTATGGCGTCGATTCATTGATCACCGCCCAGAAGTGGCCCGTCTGCCGGATGGCATCGACGAACTGCTGGAAGCCCACCGGCTTCACGACATAGGCATTGACTCCCAATTCATAGCTCTTGACGAGATCCG
>JANYII010000208.1 GCA_025358705.1 Betaproteobacteria bacterium
GGCGAACGAGAAGCTGGTTTTTCTCGCTGGACAATACATCGAGTTTCTCTTGAAGGATGGTGGCCGACGCAGTTTTTCCATGGCCAATCCCCCGCATGACGCCGAACTGATCCAGTTGCACGTGCGGCACGTTGCCGGCGGGCAGTTCACGGATCATGTCTTCAGCAAGATGAAGGAACGGGACATCCTGCGCTGCGAAGGCCCGATGGGTACCTTTTTCCTGCGGGAGGATTCCGACAAGCCCATCGTATTCGTCGCCTCCGGCACCGGTTTCGCGCCAATCAAGGCGGTTATCGAGCACATGTTCCACAAGGAGATCTCACGCCCGATGACGCTGTACTGGGGCGGCAGGCAGCCGAAGGACCTGTACATGAACGAACTCGCCACTGCGTGGGCCGCCGAGCATGCCGGCTTCAAATACGTCCCCGTTATCTCCGAGGCGAAGCCGGACGACAACTGGAGCGGCCGCACCGGCTTCGTCCACCGCGCGGCGATGCAGGATTTTCCGGATCTCTCCGGCCATCAGGTCTACGCCTGCGGTGTGCCGATCATGGTCGATTCCGCGAAGCGCGACTTCATCGCGCAATGCAAACTCCCGGAAGAAGAGTTCTACGCCGACACCTTCACCACCCAGGCCGACATAGCGGCAACGCCTTAGGCCGCCGCTTCTCCAAGATACGCCTCGCGCACCTTCGGGTTCGCAAGCAATTCAGCCGAGCCTCCGGCGAGGGTGAGGTTGCCCGATTCCATGACATAACCGCGCGAGGCGACTTCCAGCGCAAGCCGCGCGTTCTGCTCCACCAGCAGGATGGTGACGCCCTGCGCGGCGATCTCGCGCACGATCTCGAATATTTTTGTCACCAGGCGCGGCGCGAGTCCCATCGAAGGCTCGTCCAGCAGCAAGAGCTTTGGCCGGGCCATGAGTGCGCGGCCGATGGCGAGCATCTGCTGCTCGCCACCCGAGAGCGTGCCCGCGGTCTGCCCACGCCTTTCCTTCAGGCGCGGAAATGTTTCGTACCGGCGCTCCAGGTCGCGCGCGATATCGGCGTCGCTTCGCGTGAACGCGCCCATCGCAAGATTTTCTTCCACGGTGAGCTGCCCGAAGATGCCGCGGCCTTCGGGAACCATCACCAATCCCCTGCGTGGCAACTCGTGAACCGGCATGCCGGCAATGTCTGCGCCGGCGTAGCGCACACTGCCTGCACGCGCCGCCAGCAGCCCGCATACCGCGCGCAGCGTTGTGCTCTTGCCCGCGCCGTTGGCGCCGATTAGGCAGACGAGCTCGCCTTCGCGCACTTCCAGGTCGATGCCTTTCACTGCACGGATGCCGCCGTAATTGACCTCGAGCCCCTTGAGCTCAAGCAGCACTGGCCGCCCCGAGATAGGCCTCGATGACGCGAGGGTCGCGCTGCACCTCGGCTGGCGTGCCTTCGGCGATCTTCTCGCCGTAGTCCAGCACCAGCACGCGGTCGCAGACGTTCATCACCAGGCGCATGTCGTGCTCGATGAGCAGGATGGTGGTGCCATCCTTGCGGATGTCGTGCAGGAGCTTGCGCAGCGACAGCGTCTCCGAGGCATTCATGCCGGCCGCCGGTTCGTCCAGTGCCAGCAGTTTCGGCTCGGCGGCCAGGGCGCGCGCGATCTCCAGGCGCCGCTGGTCGCCGTAGGGCAGGTTTCCGGCGGCGTCATTGGCGCGGCTGCGGATGCCAACATAGTCAAGCAAATGCAACGCGCGCTTTTGCGTGTCCGATTCCTCTTCGAGGGTTTTCCGGTCGCGCAGAATCGCCCCCACCACACCGGCGTGCGTGCGCGCATGGCGGCCGATCATCACGTTTTCCAATGCGGACAGGCTGGCGAAAAGGCGGATGTTCTGGAACGTGCGCGCGATGCCCGTCCTGGCGATCCGGTCCGGCTTCAGATTGGCTATGTTTTTCCCGTCGAGAACAAATGATCCGCCGTCCAGCAGGTAGATACCGGTAAGCAGGTTGAACAACGTCGTCTTGCCTGCCCCATTCGGCCCGATCAGGCCATAGATATCGCCCCGCGTGATCGCGAACGACACGCCAGTGAGCGCCTGCACGCCGCCGAAGCGCTTGCCGATGCCGCTTGCCTGGAGCAGGGGAATCATGACGTTCGCTCCTGCGTCAATTCGCGTTTACGCACGGCAGACGGCAGCAATCCGGCGGGGCGATACAGCATCACCAGCACCAGCGCCAATCCGAATATCAGCATTCGGATCACTTCGGGTTCGACCAGCATTTTGCCGAATAGCGCGCGTTGCGCCGGTTCGACCGTCCAGCGCAGGACTTCGGGCACGAACGCAAGCAACACCGCCCCTAGGATCACGCCCGCGATGTTGCCCATGCCGCCCAGCACCACCATCGAGACCACCATCACGGATTCGACCAGGACGAAACTCTCAGGCGAGATGAAGCCCTGGATCGCGGAGAACATGCCGCCCGCGACGCCACCAAAACTCGCGCCCATGGCGAACGCGAGCAGCTTCATGCCAGTGGTATCGATGCCCATGGCACGTGCCGCAACTTCATCCTCGCGGATCGCCTCCCAGGCGCGGCCGATGCGCGAGTCCTGCAGGCGCACGTTGACCAGGACAATGACCAGCATCAGGCCGAGCAGCAGGTAGTAATACTTCATCGGCCCGCTCACCACCACGCCCAGCACACTGTCGCTGCGGGAAAAATCGATCCCACCGATGCGTACCGGATCGATTCCCGCGATGCCCTGCGGACCTCGCGTGATATTCACCGGCTGCGACAGGTTATTGAGAAAGATCCGGACGATTTCGCCAAAACCCAGCGTGACGATCGCCAGATAATCGCCACGCAGCTTGAGCGTCGGCGCGCCGAGCATCACGCCGAACAGCGCGGCCACCGCTGCACCGATCGGCAGGATCGCCCAGATGGGAAGGTGCAGGCCGAAATGCGGGCTGGCGAGCAGCGCGTATACGTATGCGCCCACGGCGTAGAAGGCGATGTAGCCGAGATCCAGCAGGCCGGCGAAACCGACCACGATGTTCAGGCCCAGCGCGAGCAATACGTAGAGCAGCGCGAAGTTGGCAATGCGTACCCAGGCAGTACCAGCCTGCGAGAGTGCGAAGGGAAGCAGCAGCAACGTCAGCGCGATAAGCGCCACGCCGAACCAGACCCTCCTTTGATTTTTCACGCCCGGTCTCCCACGCGCTCCCCCAGCAGACCGGAAGGCCGAAACACGAGCACAAGAATCAGGACCACAAAAGCGAACACGTCCTGGTAGTTCGAACCGAACAGGATGAAATGCCCGCCATCAGCGCAGCTTTCCTCCGGACCAAGTCCATAGCGGCAAAGGTCCGTGAGATCGCCGATGTAGCCGGCGCCCAGCGCCTCGACCACGCCAAGCAGCAAGCCGCCGACCATGGCCCCCGGGATATTGCCGATGCCGCCCAGCACCGCTGCCGCGAACGCCTTGAGGCCAAGCACCGAGCCCATGGTGTATTGCGCCACGCCGTAATAGGTCCCGATCATGACGCCGGCGACCGCGCCGAGTCCCGCACCGATGATGAACGTCGCGGCGATGACGCGGTTCACATCCACACCCATCAACCGCGCGACCTGCGGATTCTGCGCGGTGGCGCGCATCGCGGTACCGAGCCTGGTGCGGTACACCAGCGCCGCCAGCCCTGCCATCATCGCGAAACACAGCCCGACGATGGTCAACTGCACACTGGTAATGGTGGCGCCGGCAAAACCATATGTGGTGAGCGGAATGATCTGCGGGAACGCCATTACGTTGCGGCTCCAGACCAGCATCGCCAGGTGCTGCAGGATGATCGAGACACCGATCGCCGTGATGAGTGGCGCGAGCCGGGGCGCGCTGCGCAAGGGCCGGTAGGCCATCCGCTCCATTGCGTAGCCGACCAGCATGCAGACCGGGATCGCGCAGGCGGTGCCGATCAGCACCACCACCAGGGGCGGCATGGAACCTGCCGCCAGCGCGTTGATAACGGTGAACGCGACCATCGCGCCGATCATCACCACTTCACCGTGCGCGAAGTTGATCAGCTGGATGATGCCGTAGACCATCGTGTAGCCCAGCGCCACGATGGCGTATACGGCCCCGAGCGTCAGACCGTTCACCAGCTGCTGAACGAAGATGTCCACGGCGGTCCCAGCCTAACAAAAAAAACGGCACCCGAAGGTGCCGTTTTCTCCCGCTGGTACTACAGGGTTACTTTTTCGCTTCCGCCTTGGGCGCGTCCTTCGCAGGTTCGGCGGCCGGTGCCACTGCGGGTGCGGCCGGCGCGGGAGCCGAGGCCTTGACGAAATCCTCGTAGGAAACCGTCTGGCCGCCCTTAATGATCGCGATCGGCGTGAGCTTGCCGTCCTTCATCGTGAACATCGTGATCTCGGCGTCCTTGCGATCGCCTTTCTCGTCGAACGCGATCTTGCCGGTGGCGCCCTTGTAGTCGATCTTCGCCAGTTCCGGCAGGTACTTCACCGGATCGGCGGAGTTCGCCTTCTTCATCGCCTCGATCAGCAGGTTCGCAGCGTCGTAGGTGAACGGCGCGTAGATGATCGGGTCGACGTTGAACTTCTTCTTGTAGGCGTCGAGGAATTTCTTGTCCGCGGCCTGCGGCGGAATTCCCGCCTGCGAGCACAGCAGGCCGTCGGCAGCGGCGCCGGCCAGTTTCGTCATCTCGTCGGTGCAGGCGCCGTCGCCGAAGGAGAACACCGCCTTCAGCCCAAGCTCGCGGCCTTGCTTGAGCAGCGGCCCGCCGGTCGCATCCATGCCGCCGTAGAACACCGCGTCGGCCTTCTTGCCCTTGACCTTGGTGAGCACGGCCTTCCAGTCGGTCGTCTTGTCGGTGCCCTTTTCGCGCGGCAGCACCGTGATCTTCGCCGCCTTGAGGGTTTTCTCGACTTCATTCGCCAGGCCTTCGCCGTAGGCTGTCGCGTCGTCGATGATCGCCACGACCTTTGGCTTGGACGCAGTCGCGAGGTAGTTGGCGACCGCCGGACCCTGCTGGTCGTCGCGCGCGACGACGCGGAACTGGACCTTGAACCCCTGTTCCGTGAGCTTGGGGTTGGTCGCCGAACCGGAAATCACCGGTATGTTGCCTTTGTTGTAGATATCCGACGCCGGGATCGAGGTACCCGAATTGAGGTGCCCGACCACGCCGGCAACCTTTGCATCCACCAGCTTCTGCGCCACCGTGGTGCCGACTTTCGGATCCGCCTGGTCGTCTTCGGCGACCAGCACGAACTTGGCGTCCTTGCCGTCAATCTTGATCTTCGCCGCGTTCGCTTCTTCGATCGCGAGGCGTGCGCCGTTTTCGTTGTCCTTGCCCAGGTGCGCGATGCCGCCGGTAAGCGGCCCGACGTGGCCGATCTTGATTTCGATCGACGGCGGCGGCGGAGCTTCGGCCTTCTTGGTCTCGGGCTTTTTATCTTCGCCGCAGCCAATCAGGCCGACCGAAATGGCGAGCAGCGTAAGTGCAAGTTTCGAGCTTTTCATGGGATCTCCCGGGGCAAACAGGGGGCCAATGATACTGATCCCACGGGAAATGAAAAGGGCCGGTTGCCCGGCCCGATCTGCCTATCCGGTCGCGAAGGATTACTTGGTCGACAGGACCCACTTCACCAGCGTCTTGATATCGGCTTCCGGCACGGCGGCGTTGGGCGGCATCGGCACCTGGCCCCAGACACCTTGCCCGCCCTTCTTCACTTTCTCGGCGAGCTTGGTTTCCGCATCCTTTTGGCCCGCGTACTTCTTGGCCACGTCTATATAGGCGGGGCCGATGGTCTTCGTGCCCTTGACGACGTGACAGGTGGTGCACAGGTGCTTTTTGGCCAGCTCTTCGCTCGCCCGCGCCGGTGACGCCACGGCAAAGGTCAGGATAGCGGCAGAAAGAATCAATGATTTCATGGGGTTCCTGTCGGGTAGGGAGGTGTGGATGCTACCGCAGTACGGTTTCTTTGCAAGTAACGCTGGGACAAGGCCGACCGTTGACAGGGGGTGTCGGGCACCATTGCGGCGGATGGAAGCCTCCGACGTCCTGCGGTTCTGGTTTGAGCGCGACCGAAAAGCCTGGTTTGAGAAAAACCCGGTTTTCGACGAGGAGATCCGGCAGCGCTTCCTGCCTCTCTACCAGCGTGGCGCCGTGGGAAAACTGGCGGCCTGGAAGCAGGCGTCCACCAGTTGCCTGGCGCTGATCGTGCTGCTCGACCAGTTTGCGCGCAACATGTTCCGCGGCAGCGCGATAGCGTTCGCCGCGGATCTACTGGCGCGCGAGGCGGCACGCATCGTTCTGGACAATGGATGGGACAAGGCCATGACGCCGGATGAACGCATGTTCGCCTACCTGCCCTTCGAGCACTCCGAATCCCTGGCGGACCAGGAGCGTTGTCTCGCCTTGATGAAGGGAATCGCGATGTATCCGGAGTTGGCCGACCTGCCAAAATGGGCCGAGGCGCACCTGGTCATCATCCGCCGCTTCGGCAGGTTTCCCCATCGCAATGCCGCCCTCGGGCGCGCCAGCACGCCCGAGGAGACGGAATTCCTCAGCCAGCCCGGCTCAAGTTTCTGAGTCGGTGATCGCGCCTATGCTGGCGGTGGAAACCAGGCGCATGTATTTCGCCAGCAGTCCTTTGGCGTAGCGCGGCTTGGGCGCTTTCCATTTCCTGCGGCGCGCGGCAAGCTCCTTCGCCGGCACGTTCAGCTGCAGCAGAAGCTTTTTCGCGTCGATGGTGATCGAGTCGCCTTCTTTCACCAGCGCAATCGTTCCGCCCACGTAGGCTTCAGGCGCGACGTGCCCCACGACCATGCCCCAGGTGCCGCCGGAGAATCGCCCGTCGGTGAGCAAGCCCACCGAATCTCCCAGGCCCTGCCCGATCAGCGCGGAGGTCGGCGCCAGCATTTCCTGCATGCCGGGCCCGCCCTTCGGGCCCTCGTAGCGGATCACCAGCACATCGCCGGGCTTGATTTTCTTGGCAAGGATCGCCTTCATCGCATCGGGCTCGGAATCGAAGACGCGCGCCGGCCCAGTGATCGAGATTTTCTTCAGCCCGGTGATTTTCGCGACGCAGCCTTCGATGGCAAGGTTGCCCTTCAGGATCGCGAGATGGCCCTGCTTGTAGATCGGATCTGACCACGGCCTGATCACGTCCTGGTCCTTGCGCGGCTCGGCGGGAATGTCTTTCAGCATCTCCGCCATGGTGCGGCCGTGGATAGTCATGCAGTCGCCGTGCAGCCTGCCGTTCTCGAGCAGGACTTTCAGCACCTGCGGCACGCCGCCCGCGCGATGGAAGTCCACCGCGACATACTTCCCGGAAGGCTTCAGGTCACACAGCACCGGCACTTTGCGGCGCACGCGTTCGAAGTCATCGATGCTCCACTTCACGCCGGCAGCGGAAGCGATCGCCAGGTAGTGCAGCACTGCGTTGGTCGAGCCGCCGGTCGCCATGACGAGCGCGATCGCGTTCTCGATGGATTTGCGGGTGATGATGTCGCGCGGCTTCAAGTTCCGGCGCACGGCTTCGAAAAGCACCTTCGCGGATTCGGCGGCGGAATCCGCCTTCTCCGCGTCGGGCGCCGCCATCTGCGAAGAACCGAGCAGGCTCATGCCGAGCGCCTCGAATGAAGACGACATCGTGTTCGCGGTAAACATGCCGCCGCAGGCACCGACCGAAGGACAGGCGTTCTTCTCGATGCCGACGAAGTCCTCCTGGCTCATCCTGCCCGCGTTGAAGGCGCCCACCGCCTCGAATACCGAGACCACGGTGAGGTCCTGCCCCTTCCATTTTCCGGGCTTGATGGTGCCGCCGTAGACGTAGATTCCCGGCACGTTCATGCGCGCCAGCGCCATCATGCCGCCGGGCATGTTCTTGTCGCAGCCGCCGACCACCAGCGCGCCGTCCATGGCCTGTCCGTTGACCGAAGTTTCGATTGCATCCGCGATCACCTCGCGCGACACCAGCGAGTACTTCATCGCCTCGGTACCCATGCCGATGCCATCGGTGACGGTCGGCACGCCGAACACCTGCGGCTTGGCGCCCGCTGCGTGCAAGGCGGCGATGGCGCTGTCGACGAGCGGCTGGATCCCGGCATTGCACGGGTTCATGGTCGAGTGCCCGTTGGCCACGCCGATGATCGGTTTCTCGAAATCGCCATCGCCGAAACCGACCGCGCGCAGCATGGCGCGGTTGGGCGAACGGGCAGGACCGTGAGTAATGAGCTTGGAACGGCGGTTAGTCGGTGTCGTCATGGTTTGCTCCTCTGGGGCCGCGAGTCTAAGCCGGGGCTGTATTGCAATCCAATACAATACAAAGCCATGATTAATACCCTTTGAGTATGAAAACGCCCGACCTGCGCCAGTTGCGCCACTTTGTCGCGGTTGCCGAGCAACTGCACTTCGGCCGCGCCGCCGCCGCGCTGCACATGTCTCAGCCACCGCTGTCGCGCTCGATCCGGGACCTCGAGGAGCGCCTCGGCGCGACGCTGCTCGCGCGCACGCGGCGCAAGGTCGAGCTGACACCCGAAGGCGCCCGCTTTCTCGAGGAGGCGAAGCGCCTGCTGTCGCAGCTGGAACACGCAGTCCTTGAGGTGGGGCGAATGGCGGCAGGCGGCGGACGGCTGCGCCTGGGTTTTGTCTCGCTCGCCGACTATGGAGTGCTGCCAAACCTGCTCAAGGCTTTCAAGGCAGCGCAACCCGGCGTCGCGCTCGCGCTGCGCGAGATGCTTTCCCCCGACCAGGCGGCGGCGCTCGCGGCAGGCGAACTGGATTTCGGCTTGCTGCTGCCGCCCGTGGCCGGCGCGGATCTGGAGCACATTGTCGTCCAGCGGGAGCGATTCCTGGTCGCCCTGCCCTCGCGCCACCGGCTGGCGCGCGTGCGCGGGAACGTCGCGATGCGGGAACTCGCGGCAGAGGCTTTCGTCATGGCGCCGCGCGAGATCGCACCCGGTCTGCATGACGTGGTAGCGGCGCTGGCGCGGCGCGCCGGCTTCGCGCCGCGCGTGGCGCAGGAGGCGATCCAGATGCAAACCGTCGTCAGCCTGGTCTCGAGCGGCATGGGAGTCGCCGTCGTGCCGGCCTCGGTCGCAAACCTCGGCCGGCGCGGCGTCGCCTACCGCGAGATCGCCGATGCGCACCCGCGCCTGGACTTGTGGCTGGCCTGGCGCAGCGGCGCGCTGGGCACCGCCGCCGCGCGCGAGTTCGTGCTGCACGCACGCAGGATTGCGCGCTAACCTGCGGCCAGAATCATGCTGACGCATCCCCAATTCGACCCGATAGTGTTCTCGGTCGGCCCGCTCGCCGTGCGCTGGTACGGCCTCATGTACCTGCTCGCTTTCGCCTCGTTCTGGTGGCTCGGCACGCGCCGCATCAAGGCAGGTCTCGCTCCGATCACCCGCGAGCAACTGGACGACCTGCTGTTCGGCGGCATCGTCGGGGTAATTCTCGGCGGTCGCCTGGGCTACGTGCTGTTCTATAAGCCGGACTACTACCTGTCACATCCGCTCGAAATTTTCGCCATCTGGCAGGGTGGCATGTCGTTTCACGGCGGTTTTCTCGGCGTGCTTGTCGCAATGGGCTTCGTCGCGCATCGCCAGCGCGTCAACTGGTGGGGCCTGATGGACTACGTCGCGCCGCTGGTGCCGATCGGTCTGGGCGCGGGTCGCCTCGGCAATTTCATCAATGGCGAACTCTGGGGCCGTGTCACCGACGTACCCTGGGGCATGGTCTTCCGCGGTGGCGGGCCGCTGCCGCGCCATCCCTCCCAGCTCTACCAGATGGCGCTCGAGGGCTTTGCGCTGTTCGCACTGCTGTGGTGGTTTTCATCGCGTCCGCGTCCACGCATGCAGGTTTCGGCACTGTTCCTGATCGGCTACGGCGCTTTTCGCTTCATTGGGGAATTCGCGCGCGAGCCCGACGCATTCCTGGGTATTCTTGCCTTCGGCCTGTCCATGGGCCAGTGGCTTTCATTGCCGATGATCGTGGCGGGTATCTTCCTCTGGATTCGATCGTCTCGGCGGTAATTCCGGTCTTCGGCCTGGTGCTGTGCGGCTGGATTGCCGGCCGCACGCGACTGGTTGGCGCCGAATCAAGCGATGCGCTGAACCAGTTCGTCTACTACTTCGCGCTGCCGGCGATGCTGTTCGCCGCTGTCGCGCGCGGCTCCCTGGAGCAGATTTTGAATTTCCACTTCCTGGTCGGCGTCGTCATCGTCACGCTCGCCTGCGCGGCCGCCGGATTCGCGCTGTCGGCCTGGATGACGGGCGGCTCGCCGCAGGAACACAGCTTGCGCGCGCTGAACGCGTCGTTCAGCAATACGGGCTATCTCGGCATTCCGCTGGTCACGGTCGCCTATGGACCAGAGGCTGCGCTGCCGGCCGCGATGGCGACGGTCGCAACCAACGTGATGCTGTTCGCCACTGGCCTGACTTTGCTCGAATTGTTCGATCGCAAGCATTCCTCGCATGGAAAGGGCATCGCCATGGCGCTGCTCGGGACGGCACGCAGCCCGCTGATCTGGCCCATTGCGCTGGCCATCGTGTTGGTGGCTGCAAATTTGACGCTGCCCGTGCCGTTCATGCGCTTCGCGGACCTGCTGGCAGCCGCAGCTGGTCCTGGCGCTCTCTTTGCACTTGGCCTTTTCGTTTCGCGGCAATCGATGCGCAAGGGCATGGCGGCTGCCTGGCCAGGAGTCGCGCTCAAGCTGGTCCTGCATCCACTCATTGCGGCTGGAGTCTTCTATGGCTTGCTTTCGGTGGATCCGCTCTGGGCCAAAGTTGCAGTGGTTGGCGCGAGCCTGCCGTTGGGCGCCACTGCGTTCGTGCTGGCGCAACGCTATAAATTGCTGGAAGTGGAAACCTCGTGCAGCGCCGTATTGTCGACCGCGCTTTCGGTCCTTACGGTTTCCGTGGTGATGACGATGCTAGCTCGCTAGGCCAGGGCCCGTTCCAGGACTCGCGCGACATGCAGCGCTTGTCTCTGTGCGCCGTGCTCGATTTGATGACGGCAGCTGGTGCCGTCCGCGACGATCAGGGTTTCCGGCGACACCGCGCGCACCGCGGGCAACAGGTTCGCTTCACCCATCTTCATCGAAATGTCGTAGTGCTCTGCCTCGTAGCCAAAGCTGCCCGCCATGCCGCAGCACGAAGATTCGGCTGTCCGCACGTTCAGTTCGGGAACAAGGCGCAGGACCTGTTCGACGGCGCCCATGACCGCAAAGGCTTTCTGGTGGCAATGCCCGTGCAGCAGCGCATCCGTGGCGACCGGCTTCAGCTTCAGGTCGAGGCGGCCCGCCGTCGATTCATTGGCGAGGAATTCCTCGAAGAGGAAGGAGTTTTTCGCCAGCGCCTCGGTCCCGGGAAGCATTACGCTGTATTCGTCGCGCAGCGTGAACAAACAGGATGGTTCCAGCCCGATCACGGGGACACCGTGCGCCACCCACGGATTGAGCGCGTCGAGCACGCGCTTCGCTTCAGCGCGTGCTTCTTCCACCAGGCCAGCGGAAAGGAATGTACGGCCGCAACATAGCGGCCGGCTGCCTTCCATCGGGTCCGCGATGTGCACACGGAAGCCGGCGGCCTGAAGCACGCGGATCGCGGCGCGCGCGTTATCCGGCTCGAAATACCGGTTGAAGGTATCCACCAGGAGTACTACTTCCCGCGCCCCACTTTTTGCCCAAGCGCGGTCAACAAAGAGATCTCGCCGCCACGCCGGCAGCGGGCGATTGGCCGTGAAGCCGGCGAGACCTGCGAACATCCGCATGCCAAGGTTCGATAGAGGCGCGGCCGCAGCCGCAAGCCGTGCGTAGCGTGGCAGATAGGCCACGGCGCGATCCCGCAACGTCAGGCCGTGGCCCTTGCGGTAATGCGCGAGGAACTCGATTTTCATACGCGCCATGTCGACGCCTGTCGGGCATTCGCGCTTGCAGCCCTTGCACGAGACGCACAGGTCGAGCGCCTCCTTCATCATCGCGTCGGAATCCGGACCCAGTTGCCCGGATAGCGCGAGGCGAAACGTGTTCGCCCTGCCGCGGGTCAGGTGCTGCTCGTCCTGCGTGACCCTGAACGAGGGACACATGGTGCCGGCGTCGAACTTGCGGCAGTGGCCGTTGTTGTTGCACATCTCGACGGCCTTATCCAGGCCGCCCCACTCCGACCAGTCGAGCGCCGGTAGCGGCGCCTTGGTCTCGTAGCCGGGCTTGAAGCGGAACAACATCCTGTCGTCCATCTTCGATGGCGCGACGATCTTGCCGGGATTCATCAGTCCGCGCGGATCGAGCATTGACTTGATCTCGCCCAGCACCGCGGTGAGCCGCGGGCCGAAGAACGGCGCAATCCACTCCGAGCGCACGAGTCCGTCGCCATGCTCGCCGGAGTACGCGCCCTTGTACTGCCTGACGATGGCGCAGGCCTCTTCAGCGATGGCACGCATTTTTTGCGCGCCGTCGCGCCGCATGTCGAGTACCGGCCGCACGTGCAAGGTACCGACCGAAGCGTGCGCGTACCAGGTGCCACGCGTGCCATGCTTTTCGAATACCTGCGTGAGACGGTCGGTGTACTCCGCCAGGTGCTCGAGCGGCACCGCGCAGTCCTCGATGAAGGAGACCGGCTTGCCGTCGCCTTTCATTGACATCATGATGTTTAGGCCGGCCTTGCGCACCTCCCAGAGATCCTTCTGCTGCTTCGCGTCGGTGATCTCGACCACGCTGCCCGGCAGCCCGAGATCGGCCATCAATTGGGCCAATTGCTTCAATTTTTCTCTTTGAAAGGAAAAATCCTCTCCTGAAAATTCGACAAGAAGGATGGCATCCGGGTCGCCTTTTATGAAAGCGTCGACGATCTTGCGAAACGCGGCGATGTCGCGCGCCAGGCCGATCATGGTGCGATCCACCAGTTCCACCGCCGAAGGCCTGAGTTTCACGATGTGCTGCGTCAGTTCCATCGCCGTGTAGAACTTCGGGAAATGCACGACGCCGAGAGCGCGCGCGGCAGGCAGCGGCGAAAGCTTGAGCAGCAACTGCTCGGACCAGGCGAGCGTGCCCTCGGAACCGACCAGCAGATGCGCCGCGTTGGCGTGCGGCGGCCCGAGGTGATCCAGGTTGTAGCCGGCGACCTTGCGCAGGACTTTCGGAAAGCGGGCTTCGATTTCGCTTTTTTCTCTTTCGTAGAGATTCTTCAGCCGTGAAACAAAATCGAGATATTCGGCTGGCCCTGACGGCTTCTCCATCGGCCCGAAGCGCCAGCGCTTGCCTTCCGCAGTGACGGCATCGATGGCGAGCACGTTGTGCACCATGTTGCCGTAGGCGATGGAACGCGAGCCGCAGGAGTTGTTCCCCGCCATGCCGCCAAGGGTCGCTTGCGCACTGGTCGATACGTCGACCGGAAACCATAGCCCGTGTGGCCGTAGTTTGGCGTTCAATGCATCCAGCACAATTCCCGGCTGTACAAGCGCAGTGCGCGCCGCAGCGTCCACCTCGACCAGCTGGTGGAGGTACTTCGAATCGTCGATCACAAGCGCAGCGCCGACCGTCTGGCCGCACTGCGAGCTTCCGGCGCCACGCGGCAACACCGGTACGCCCGCGTCAGCTGCGATCGCCATCGTCGTGCGCACCGCTTCCGCGCTGCGCGGCACCACCACGCCTATCGGCTCGACCTGGTAGATCGACGCATCCGTCGAGTAGCGCCCGCGCGACGCCGCATCGAAAAGGACTTCACCATCGACTTCCTTGCGCAGGCGTTGCGCAAGCGAAGAATCACCCGGTCGTGCCGCCACCACTTTCACCGGAAAGGATGGCGCGTTCACGCCGCCTGGCGCGCGGGCAAGGCGGCGAGCGCGCTTGCGAGCTTGTGCGCGAGATGGTCCGCGAGCAGCGCCCTGATGCGCTTGACGTCCCTCGAGCTCAGCGCAGCGAGGATTTCGTCATGCTCGCGTACCGCGGTGTCCCAGCGTTCCTGCGACAGGTTCGCCATGTAGCGGGCGCGTTGCATGGCGCCGTTCAGTTGCCGATAGGTGTTGTAGAGCACGGCATTGCCGGCGTACTTTACGATCTTTAGATGGATCGCCTGGTTGAACTTGAAATAGCCCGCGAGATCGCCTCGTGCATGGTAAGCGAGCATCTCGTAGTGCAGCGCGCGGATCTCGTTGATCTGGGCATCGGTCGCGTTGGCGCAGGCAAGTTCTCCCGCCAGGGCATCGAGCGCGCCCATGACAGCCAGGGTCTCGGACAGCCGCGTCGCGTCAAGCTGGGAGACGATGGCGCCACGGTTGGGCAGCAACTCGACCAGGCCTTCCGTGGCGAGTACCTTGAAGGCCTCGCGCAAGGGAGTGCGGGACACGCCCAACTGGGCGGTCAGCAGGCGTTCGTTCAACCGGGAGCCGGCGACAAGGCGCCCCTGCACAATCAGGTCGCGCAGGCGGTCGGTCGCCTCCTCGTGAAGGGGTCGGCGAATGATGAGGACTGGCTCTTGCGAAATGTCCATTTTGTATGCAGAATACAAAAAATAGCTGACTTTCGCAAGACGTAGCCCCTATGCTGCGCACAATTTATATTTTGCATGCAATATTAGGAGATAAGCATGACTCGATCTGCCGGACGCCATTTCCTCCAGATTCCCGGGCCGACCAACGTTCCTGACCGGGTGCTGCGCGCCATCGATTTCCCGACCATGGACCACCGCGGGCCAGACTTCGGACCGCTGGGCAAGGACGTCCTCGCGGGAATGAAACGGGTGTTCAAGACCTCCAGCCATGTCGTCATCTATCCGGCCTCGGGTACCGGCGCCTGGGAGGCAGCGCTCGTAAACACGCTTTCCGCGGGCGACCGGGTGCTGATGTACGAGACCGGCCACTTCGCGACGCTGTGGCAGAAGATGGCCAAGCGCCTCGGGCTCGAGCCCGAATTCATCGCCGGCGACTGGCGCAGCGGTGCCGACCCGCAAGCGATCGAAGCGCGCCTGCGCGAGGACAAGGGGCACCAGATCAAGGCGGTGTGCGTGGTGCACAACGAAACCGCCACTGGAGTGGTATCGCGTATCGCGGAAATGCGACGCGCGATCGATGCGGCGAAGCATCCGGCGCTCCTGCTGGTCGATACGATCTCGTCGCTCGGCTCGATCGACTACCGGCACGATGAATGGGGCGTCGATGTCACCGTCGGCGGCTCGCAGAAGGGTCTGATGCTGCCGCCCGGACTGTCGTTCAACGCCATTTCGGCGAAAGCGCTCGCCGCATCGAAGGCGGCAAAGCTGCCGCGCAGCTTCTGGGACTGGGGCGAAATGATCGCCAGCAACAAGGACGGCTATTTCCCGTACACGCCGGCCACCAACCTGCTCTACGGCCTGCGTGAAGCACTCAAGATGCTGCTCGAGGAAGAGGGCCTGGAGAACGTCTTTGCGCGCCACCAACGCCATGCCGAGGCGACGCGACGCGCGGTACGGGCCTGGGGGCTGGAGGTGCTGGCGAAAAATCCCGCCGAGTACTCCGCATCCCTGACCGCAGTGCTGGTGCCTGCCGGCCACGATTCCGACAAGCTTAGAAAAACTATCCTCGAGAATTTCGACATGTCGCTTGGCACCGGCCTGGGCAAGCTCGCCGGCAAGGTGTTCCGTATCGGGCACCTCGGTGATTTCAACGATTTGACGTTGATGGGTACCCTTGCGGGATGCGAAATGGGATTGCAGCTCGCGGGCATTCCGGTAAAGAAGGAAGGCGTGCAAGCCGCCATGGCTTACCTCGCCGAATGCCACGCCCATCCGGCACGCGCTGCCGCCTGATATCAGAGGAGATTGCAGATGTTGAAAAGATTGCTTGTCGCAGCCGCCTGCGTGATCGTCACCAGCGGCGCCATCGCCCAGTCCTACCCCTCCAAGCCGGTTCGCATAGTCGTCGGTTTCCCGCCGGGCGGCGGCACCGACGTCGTCGCGCGCGTCATCTCGCAGAAACTCACCGAATGGTGGGGCCAGGCGGTAACAGTGGAGAACCGCGCCGGCGCCACAGGCACCATCGGCGCCGACGTGGTCGCCAAGAGCTCGCCGGACGGTTACACGCTGATCATGGGACACGTCAATTCCACGGGCATCGCGCCCAATCTTTTCCCCAAACTTCCCTACGACCCGATCAAGGATTTCGCCGCGGTGGCGTACGTGGGCTACGTGCCGAACGTGCTCGCGGTACACCCTTCGATCAATGTAAAGTCGGTCAAGGAACTGGTTACCTTGCTCAAGGCGCAGCCGGGCAAGTTCAACTACGCGTCCTCGGGCAACGGCAGCACGCAGCACCTGGCGGGCGAGATGTTCAAGCAGCTCACCGGCACCAGCATCGTCCACGTGCCCTACAAGGGCAGCGGCGACGCGATCAAGGACCTGCTCGCCGGCGTGGTGGCGATGAACTTCGATACCATGCCGCCGGTCATGCCGCACATCCAGGCCGGCAAGTTGCGCGGCCTGGCGATTTCGACGCCGAGGCGCCTGCCGCAGCTGCCCGACGTGCCGACATTCCTCGAGGAAGGGATCACGGGATTCGACGTCTCCAACTGGTACGGCGTCATGGCCCCCGGCGGCACGCCGCGCGACATCGTTCTGAAGCTGAACGCCGACATCAACAAAGCGATGCAGGTTCCCGAAGTGCGCGCGCGCCTCGAGGGCGTCGGCACGCAATTGCACGAGCAGAGCGCGGCCGAATTCGAGGCCTACATGAAAGCCGAAGTCGCGAAGTACGCGAAGTTGATCAAGGACACCGGCGTCAAGATTGAATGATGGCGGGCGCCGCCGTTTTCGGCCAATGGCGCAATGCTATGATTTGTCGCAGGGAGATTCACAAAGCAATAGAGGAGGAACGATGCTCAGAATACTGATCTGCGCCTTGCTCGCGGCATTCGTGGCGAGTGCGCACGCCCAGTCCTGGCCGGCCAAGCCGGTCACGATGGTCAACCCGTTCGCGCCCGGCGGAGGCGTAGATGCATTTGGACGCCCGCTGTCCGCCTATCTCAGCAAGACCGTCGGCCAGCAGTTCCTGGTCGAAAACATCGCAGGCGCCGGCGGCACTCTGGGCGCGGCGAGCGCGGCCCGGCGGCCGGGCGATGGCTATACGTTCTTCCTCGGCGCCGTGCACCACACGATCGCCGAGAGCCTGTATACCAAGCTGACCTACTCGCTGACGAAGGATTTCGTTCCTGTCACCGTACTCGCCTACGTGCCGAACGTGGTGGTGATGCACCCCAAGCACACGAACATCAATTCCCTCAAGGATCTGATGGCGTTCGCGAAGGCGAACCCGGGCAAGCTCAACTATGGCTCCGCGGGCAGCGGCACCACGCACCATCTCGCCGGCGAACTGTTCAAGACCATGACCGGCCTGGATCTCACGCACGTGCCCTACAAGGGAGCGGGTCCGATGATGACGGACCTGCTCGCCGGCCAGGTCGACATGGCCTTCGACGGCATGAGCACCTCGGCGCCGCAGATCAAGGGTGGCAAGCTAAAAGCGCTCGCCGTTACCACGGCGACCCGTTCCTTTGCGGTTCCGAATGTGCCGACGATGCAGGAAGCCGGGCTGCCCGGTTACGAGGTCACCACTTGGTACGCGCTCTGGAGCCTGAAGGGGACGCCGAAAGAGGCGCTCGACCGCATGTACCAGGAAACCGTAAAGGCGCTGCACTCGCCAGAGATGAAAGTGATCTGGGAGGCCCAGGGCGCGACCGCGGGCGGCGAGACGCCCGAGAAGTTCGCCGCGATGATCAATACGGAGATCGCGAAGTGGGCGAAGGTGGTGAAGGACGCCGACGCAAAGATCGACAACTAGTCTTCAGACCACGCCGTCGGCCCGTAGTTTGACGATTTCATTTTCATTCAATTTCAGGAAATCCTTCAATACCTGATCCGTGTGCTCGCCCAGCAACGGCGGCGCCAGGCGATAGTCGAGCGGGGTTCCTGAAAAACGCATCGGACTGGCCACCAGCGGCAACTTGCCTGCCGCCGAGTGGTCGAGTTCGATCTTCACGCCGCGCGCCTTGACCTGCGGCTCCTCAAACACCTGGGCGATATCGTTGATCGGTCCGTTCGGCACGCCGGCTGATTCAAGCAGTGTGAGCCATTGCGCGGTGGTGCGCTTGCCAAAGATTTCCTGGATCAGCCGCGTCATCTCGACACGATTCTCGACACGCTTGCCGTTGGTGACGAAACGCGGATCCTTCGCTAGTTCTGGATGGCCCGCGGCGTCGCAGAATTTACGGAACAGATTGTCGTTGCCGCAGGCGACGATCACTTCGCCGTCGCTGGACTTGAACGGCTGGTACGGGACGATGTTCGGGTGCAGGTTGCCGATGCGCCCGGGTGGCTTGCCCGTCGAAAAGTAGTTGGTGTTCTGGTACGCGAGCAGCGCGATCTGCGAATCCAGCAGCGCGAGGTCGAGATGCTGTCCCTTGCCGGTCTCCGCGCGACTTGCGAGCGCAGCGCAGATCGCGATCGAGGCGTACATCCCGGTAATGATGTCGGCGATCGGCACGCCCGCGCGCTGCGGTCCGCCGCCCGGCGTGCCATCCGGCTCGCCGGTGACGCTCATCATCCCGCCCATGCCCTGAATCATGAAGTCGTAACCCGGCCGCTCGCGATAAGGCCCTGTCTGCCCGAATCCGGTGACCGAGCAGTAAACCAGCCGCGGGTTCACGCTCTTGAGATCGTCGTAGCCGAGCCCGTAGCGCGCCAAGTCGCCATGCTTGTAGTTCTCGATCAGGACATCGCATTCGCGCGCCAGCGCACGGATCAGTTCCTGACCCTCCGCCTTGGCAACGTTCACCGTGATGGATTTCTTGCCGCGGTTCGCGGAGGTGAAATAGGCCGAGTCCCTGGTTTCGCGGCCTTCCTTGTCCTTCACCCAGGGAGGCCCGAAGGCGCGCGAATCATCGCCGACCTTCGGCCGTTCGACCTTGATCACCTCCGCGCCGAGGTCGGCCAGGTTCTGGCCGGCCCAAGGTCCGGCGAGCACCCTCGACAGGTCGAGGACGCGAATGTGCGAAAGCGGTCCAGCCATGGATTACTTCACCGCAAGGTTGTTTTGCACCTTCTTCACGCCCGAGACGCCTGCCGCGACCTTGCCGGCCTGCGCCCCCTGCGCATTGCTGTCCACGAAGCCCGACAGCAGCACGCGCCCTTCATAGGTCTCCACGGATATCGACGTCGAGGGCACGCCTTTCTCCGCCAGCAGCAAAGCCTTCACCTTGGTGGTGATGGCGCTGTCGGCTAGCACCCGCGCGTCGTTGTCCTGGCCAGCCTTGAGGAACTCGTTTACGTCCAGGCGTCCGTCCTTATCGGCATCGAACTTGGTGAAGCGTTTCGCGAGTTCCTTGTCGCCGGCGACTTCTTCCTTGCTCAGATAGCCGTCGCGGTTCTTGTCGATCGCGTCGAACGCACTATTGCCGGACTTGCTCTTCTGCGCCCAGGCGGTGGAGGCAAGTGCCGCGATCATTGCTGCTGCAAGAAGTCTTTTCATTCGACCCTCCTTCGAGTAAGGCAGCGAATCTACCAGAGGTTTGCGAGCATGCGCAGCGCAATCGCAAGCAACATGAGCGCAAAAAAAATGCGCAGGCGTCGCACCGGCAGCCGGTGCGCGAGGCGGGCGCCCAGGGGCGCGAGCGGCATGCTGGCAAGGACAATGATCGCCAGCGCTGGGAGATAGACGAAGCCCAGGCTGCCGGCAGGCAGGCCGTCGACGCGCAAGCCGTTCAGCACGTAGCCCGCCGTACCCGCGGCGGCGATCGGGAACCCGTTCGCCGCCGCGGTGCCAATGGCACGCTTGATCGGTACATTGCACCTGGCAAGAAAGGGAATCGAGAGGAACGCGCCGCCGGCGGCGAGCACGCTGGACAATGCGCCTATCCCCGCGCCGACGCCGAAGAGCCCAGCCGCTCCGGGAAGCTGGCGCGAAGCCTTGGGTTTTACCTCGAAGAACATCTGCGTACCGGCGTAGAACATGAATCCAGTGAAAGCAATCGCCAGTGGCCGCGTCGGGATGAAACCCGCGATCAGGGTCGCGGCAAGCGCGCCGACGACGATTCCCGGCGCCATGGCGCGCGCCACCGTCCAATCGACCGCGCCGTGCCGATGGTGGGCGCGCACGCTGGACAATGACGTGAACACGATGGTCGCCATCGAAGTGGCGAGCGACAGATGCATCATGTGCTCGGCAGGGAAACCCTTTGCGGTGAAAACGAACACCAGCATCGGCACCATGACCATGCCGCCGCCTATGCCGAACAGTCCAGCAAGAAATCCGACCGTCATCCCGATCGCGAGATACACCCACCACCACTCCATCAGCGCCTCTCGGGGGCTTGCGCGAGCAGGATTGCGGCGAGTTCGGCAAAGCCGGCGCCCGCGGTACCGCGCGCCACGTATTTCGGCTCAGCCATCAGCCTGCCGGCGAACCGGTTTACATTCGCCACGCCGACCGAGTTCTCGAAATGGGCGAACATGGGCGCATCGTTCGGCGAATCCCCTGCGAAGGCGAATTCGCGCTGCAGGACATCGAGGGAAATCCCGAAGGCTTCGGTAAAAAGCTGCCGGGCCATTGCCAGCTTGTCGTAACTGCCGAACCAGCCATTGACGTGTATCGAGCTGATTTTCGCCGTCAGGCCCTCTGCACTCATCAGAGCCGCGATCCGCTCGGCGGTTTCCAGCGGCAACGGCGGCACATCCTCGCAATAGTCGATAGCGAGATCCGTTTCCCGGTACGCCTGGTCGGAGGCAAGCGCGCAGCCGGGAACGCGTTCGAGAATGCGAGTGCCGATCGCCGCCAGGCGCTCCCTGTTGCGGACGCGGAGTTCGTCGGCCTCCCGGTATGTCTTGTGCAGCTTTCCTTCCGAAAAGCGGAAGTAGAAGGCGCCGTTCTCCCCGACCACCGCGTCCACCGGCCACATGCGTGCGATGTGGTCGCACCAGCCGGCCGGGCGTCCGGTGATCGGCACCAGCAGCTTGCCGGCGCGCTTCAGGCGTTCCATCGCACCATAGGCCTCGGCCGTGAGCCGGCCGTCGGTGGTAAGCGTGTCGTCGATGTCGAACAGCACTCCGCGGATGCGCTGTGGGTCGCGCAGCTCCGCCAAGGGCTTCATGCGCGGGCGAGGACTTGCGATACGCGCTCCTGCTGGGCGCGGCTCATCAGCAGCCCGGCCTTGGTTCGCCGCCACAGCACGTCTTCGGTGGTCAGCGCCCATTCCTGCGCCACGAAATAGCGCACTTCGCGCTCGGTGAGCCCGGCGCCGAGGTCTTCGCCCAGGTCGCCGTCGCCGACCACGGCCTGCGCATGCGTGCCGTGGCGCCGGAAAATTCCCCGCAGCGTGGCTTCCGCGATATACGGATGGCTCGCGAAGAACGCGTCCCGTGCCTCGACGCGCGTCGCATTGCCGAAATCGCTGCCGGAAAGCGGCGCGCGATCGGTCCACGAGGGCTTGAGTCCGGGAAAATATGGCGCGAGCTTGCCCATGGCCTGCTCCGCCAGCCTGCGATAGGTGGTGATCTTGCCGCCGAATACGGACAGCACGGGCGCTGCTCCCGCATCATCGTCCACGCGTAGCGTGTAGTCCCGCGTAACCGCCGATGGATCCGCAGTGCCATCGTCGTACAGGGGTCGCACGCCCGCGTAACTCCACACCACGTCTTGCGGCCGTGCCGGCCGGGCAAGGTAGCGGTTTACCGCCCGGCACATGTATTCGATCTCCTCGGCGCTCGCCTGCGGATGCGCGAGCTCGCCCGGCACGGGAATATCGGTGGTGCCGACCAGCGTGTGCAGATCGCCATAGGGAATCATGAAGATCACGCGTCGGTCGTCGTTCTGCAGGATGAACGCGTGCTCGCCTTCGTAGAGTTTCGGCAGCGCGATGTGGCTGCCCTTCACCAGGCGCACCGCGTCGCGCGAAGGCTGCGACAGGTGGCCGTTCAGGACCGTTTTCACCCACGGCCCGGCCGCATTCACGATGCCCCGCGCCCTTACTTCCTCGCCGTTTGAAAGCTTCGCCTTCCAGGCCCGCGCCTCCCTGCGTGCCGTGACGCACTCGGTTCGCGTCAACACGCGCGCACCGCGCGTCCGTGCGTCCATGGCATTCGCGATCACAAGGCGCGCATCGTCCACGCGGCAATCGGAATAGATGAAACCATGCTTGAACTCCGGATTAAGGCCGGAGTTGTACGGCGGCTCGTCAAGCCGGACCGCCCTGGAGCCCGGCAAGCTGGCGCGGCGTGAAAGGTGGTCGTAGAGAAACAGGCCGGCGCGGATCATCCAGCGCGGCCGCAGTTCGGGTACGTGCGGCATGACGAAGCGCGCCGGCCAGACCAGGTGCGCGGCGACCTTGAGCAGTACTTCGCGCTCGGCAAGCGCCTCGGCCACCAGCCTGAACTCGTAGTGCTCCAGGTATCTGAGCCCGCCGTGGATCAGTTTCGAGGACGACGAAGACGTCGCGCAAGCGAGGTCATCCTTTTCCACCAGCAGCACCGACAGGCCGCGGCCGGCAGCATCGCGCGCGATACCCGCCCCATTGACGCCGCCACCCACGACCAGCAGATCGTAATTATTTTCCAAAGGGACCGTGGGATTGCAAACGGGAAATTATAAGGTGGGTGCTCAGGCGACCCATGAAAGCTGCGCTTCAAAAGCGACGCCGCGCCCGCCGGGCAGATTCCCTGCGTGCAGCGTGCCGCCGTGGAATTCCGCGATCAACCTCGCGACGTACAGTCCCAGGCCCAGATGCGGCGCGCCTGCGGAGCGCTCGCTGCGCAGCGAAACCATCGATTCAAACAGCGATTCGCGGATCGCATCCGGCACCGGAGGGCCCTCGTTTTCCACGCGCAGGCGAGCATTTGTGTCAAGAGAGATGCGAATCGAACTCCCGGCGGATGCGAAGTCCACCGCATTCTCCACCAGCTTGTCGAGCATCTGCGCAAGAAGATCCGCCGAGCCCAGGACGAGGACCGGTTCGGCCGGTGCCGCAAGTTCGAAGATCCTGGCTGCATAAGCCAGGCGATAGCCTTCGACGCATCCGCGCACGACCGCCACCGCATCGAAATGCTCCCGCTCCACCTCCGAAAGGCTCTGTTCCAGGCGACTGGCTTCGGTCATGCGCGAAAGGATGGTGCTTAGTCGCGCCAGCCCTTCTTCGGCGCGCGCAACGTAAGTCCGCGTCTCCTCGGGCGTGCGCGCGGCATGCAGGTTCTCCAGGGACGAGCGCACCACCGCCACCGGGGTGCGCAGTTCGTG
>JANYII010000218.1 GCA_025358705.1 Betaproteobacteria bacterium
GGTCCTGCAGAAGCCCGAGGTGCGCACCGCGCTGCTCGGGCAGGGCCTCGAACCCAACCCGCTTTCGCAGGACGAATTCGCCGCGCTGATCCGCGCGGACATCCAGAAATCGAAGGACGTGATCCGCAGCGCTGGCATCAAAGTCGAATAAGTCTTCGTCAGTGCGCCTGGTCCCAGTTGTCGCCAACGCCGACGTCCACGATCAGCGCGACGTCTAGCTTGGCGACGTTCTGCATCAGCTCGCGGACCTTTTCCTTTACTTCCGCAAGTTCGTTCTCCGGCACTTCCAGCACCAGCTCGTCATGTACCTGCATGATCAGAAGGCTTTTAAGTTTCTTCTTATCCAGCCAGTCTTGAACTGACACCATCGCCAACTTGATCAGGTCCGCGGCGGTTCCCTGCATGGGCGCGTTGATGGCGGCGCGCTCGGCGCCCTGGCGGCGAGCGGGCGAACCCGACTGGATCTCGGGCAGGCGCAGGCGGCGGCCGAAGACGGTTTCGACGTAGCCAAGCGTGCGCGCCTGTTCCCGCGTCTCGTCCATGAATTTCTTCACACCGGGGTAGCGGGTGAAGTAGGACTCGATGTAGGCCTGCGCGGTGGCGCGCTCGAGATTCAGGTTCTGCGCCAGGCCGAACGCGCTCATGCCGTAGATCAGGCCGAAGTTGATCACTTTCGCGGTGCGCCGCTCGTCCTTGCTCACCTTGTCCAGCGGCACGCCGAATACTTCGGCGGCCGTGGCCTGGTGCACGTCGTGGCCGTGGTCGAAGGCATGGCGCAGGCCCTTGTCGCCCGAGAGGTGCGCCATGATGCGCAGTTCGATCTGCGAATAGTCGGCGGAGACGATTTTCGATCCCGGCGGCGCGATGAACGCTTCGCGGATGCGCCGGCCCTGCGGCGTGCGAATGGGAATGTTCTGCAGGTTGGGATCGTTCGAGGCGAGCCGGCCGGTGACCGCAGTGGCCTGCGAGTAGGTGGTGTGCACGCGCCCGGTGTTCGCGTCCACCATGCGCGGCAGCTTGTCGGTGTAGGTGGATTTCAGCTTGGCCAGACTGCGGTATTCGAGCAACAGCTTGGGTAGCGGGTAGTCGAGCGCAAGTTCGGCGAGCACGTCCTCATCGGTTGAGGGCTGGCCCTTCGGCGTTTTCTTCTTTACCGGCAGCTTCTGCTTGTCGAAGAGGATTTCCTGGATCTGCTTGGGCGAGTTCAGGTTGAACGGTTGCCCCGCCGCCTGGTAGGCCTTCTGCTCGAGTTCCAGTATTTCCTTGCCAAGCTCGTGGCTCTGGGCATCGAGCTTGGCGCCATCCAGCAGCACGCCATTGCGTTCCATGCGCAGCAGCACTGGCATCGCCGGCAGCTCGATCTTCTCGTAGACGTATTTCAGTTTCTGGTCCGCGGCAATCATTGGGAAGAGAACGCCATGGATCGCGAGCGCGCAGTCCGCGTCTTCCGCGGCGTACTGGGAGGCGCGTTCGACATCCACCTCGGCGAACGAAATGCGCGACGCGCCCTTGCCGGTCACTTCGTCGTAGGAAATGGTCTTCCAGCCCAGGTGCCGCTGCGAAAGCGAATCCAGGTCGTGGCGCTCGTGCACCTCGTAGACGTAGGACTCGAGCAGCGTGTCGTGCGCGACGCCGGCGAGGCCGACGCCGTGGTTGGCGAGGATATGGGCGTCGAACTTGAGGTTCTGGCCGACTTTCGCGTGCCGCGCGCTTTCCAGCCATGGCTTCAGCAGCCGCAGCGCATTGTCGGTGCCGATCTGGTCTGGCGCGCCAGGGTACTCGTGTGCGATCGGCAGGTACCAGGCGCTGTCGCCGAATGCGAACGACATGCCCACCAGTTTCGCCACCATGGGCTCCAGCCCCGTGGTCTCCGTATCGAAGCCGACCAGATCGGCTCTATCCAGCGTCTTCACGAACTCGGCGAGCATCTTTTCGTCGCGAAGCGTGAGGTACTTGCGGCGTTCGAGCGGCGACGGCAAAAGGGAGGGAACAGCAGGCGCGAAATGCCGCGCTGGCGTGGTGGCTGGCGCATGGCCCTGGATTTCGCGCAGCATCGTCTTCATGCCGTAGCGTTCGAAAAATTCCGCCAGCTTCGCCGCGTCGGCATCCTTTGCGCCCAGGTCGCCCAAGCCGACATCCAGCTTGACGTCGCGCTTCACCGTCAGCAATTCACGTCCTTTCGGCAGCCAGTCGAGCGCCTTCCTCAGGTTCTCGCCGACCGCGCCTGGCATTTCGCCGGCATGCGCCATCACCGCGTCGAGCGAACCGAACTGCTGGATCCACTTCGCCGCGGTCTTTGGCCCCACCTTGTCTACGCCGGGCACGTTGTCCACGGCGTCGCCGGTGAGCGAGAGGTAATCCACGATCTGCTCCGGCGCGACGCCAAATTTCTGCCTCACGCCGGCCGGGTCGAGTTTCTCGTTCGACATCGTGTTGACGAGGGTCACGCGCTCGTCCACCAGCTGCGCGAGATCCTTGTCGCCGGTCGATATGATGCAGCTCCAGCCCCCTTGCCGTGCCTGTTCGGCGAGCGTCGCGATGACATCGTCGGCCTCGACGCCGGAAATCGTCAGCACCGGCCAGCCAAGGGCGGCGATCGCCTCCTTCAACGGCTCGATCTGGCTGGCGAGGTCCTCGGGCATCGAAGGCCGGTTCGCCTTGTACTGCGGGTAGGCATCGTCGCGGAAGGTCTTGCCCTTGGCATCGAACACGCAGGCGCGCTGCGCCGCCCCGTATTCCGAGGACAAGCGCTTTAGCATACTCAGCACGCCGTGAATGGCGCCGGTCGGCTCTCCGCGCGGGCTCTTCAACTCGGGCAGCGCATGGAAGGCGCGGTACAGGTAGGAAGAACCGTCGACCAGCAGAAGCGTTTTGTCCATCGAGGGGCGAATCTTACGGGCGATGTCCCGCAATAATCCAGTGGAGTAGAATGGACCCATGCGCCGGATCCTGTTCCTTGCCCTGTCGGTCGTGGCTGCCGGTGCCCTGGCACAGCAGCCGCCGCCGAAACTCGAGCCGCTCCCCGAACCGCCGCCGCCGCCGCTGATCCGCGACGGCGCCGATGAACCGCGCGTGCGCATTGCTCCGCAGGAAGGCGACCAGGTGGAGGAAGTACGCGAAGGCGGGCGCATCGTGATGCTGAAGGTCACGCCGCCCAACGGCATTCCCTATTACCTCATGGACCTCACCGGCAACGGCAATCTGACCCGGCGCGAATCGCTCGATCCCGGCCTTCGCGTGCCGATGTGGACAATCAAGACGTTCGACTGATTTGTCGGTTTTCACCCCAGTTGCTGAAAGCCAGCTTGCCGCCTGGCTGAAGAACTATTCGGTCGGCAGCCTCGGCTCGCTCGAGCCGATCGCCTCGGGCATCGAGAACACCAACTATTTCGTCACCACGACGCAGGGGCGCTATGTGCTCACTCTGTACGAACGCCTGCCGGCGGCCGAACTGCCGTTCTACCTGGAGCTGATGGCGCACCTCGCGCGCCACGGCATCCCCTGCCCGGCGCCGATCGCCGATCTCGGCGACCGCTACCTGTCGAGCCTGAACGGCAAGCCGGCGACCCTGGTGACGCGGCTGGCCGGCGTTTCGCTCGACAAACCGGCCGTGGCCGATTGCGCCGAACTCGGCGCGCTGCTCGCGCGCATGCATCTTGCGGGACGCTCCTACGGCGGCTACCTCGAAAATCCGCGCGGGCCGAAATGGTGGCGCAGCGCCGCGGCGCAAGTGCGCCCCCATCTCGAGCCGGGCCGCGCGGCGCAGCTCGAGGCGGAGCTGGCGTTCCAGTCGCAGCATCGCCTGGCCGAACTGCCGCGCGGCGCCGTGCACGCAGACCTGTTCCGCGACAACGCGCTGTTCGATGCAGGGCGCATCAGCGGCGTGTTCGATTTTTATTTCGCCGGCATCGATTGCTTCGCCTATGACCTCGCAGTCTGCGCCAACGACTGGTGTCTCGTCGATGCGGAGCGCGACCGGCGGCTGGACGAGCCGAAGACGCTCGCGCTGCTCGGCGCCTACCAGGCGATACGGCCTCTGCAAGTCGCGGAACGCGGCGCTTGGCCGGTGCTGCTGCGCGCGGCGGCGCTGCGCTTCTGGCTCTCCCGCCTGCATGATAAGCATCTACCGCGCCCCGGTATGCTGGTGACCGTGCATGATCCGGAGCACTTCCGCGAAATTCTCGCGCTGCGCGCGGCGCCCGGGGCGCCGGCGCCCTGGGCGTCCTAGCAGCGTGCGCGCCAATCGCCTGCCGGCAATCCGCGGCCTGCGCTGGGTCGCCGAGGCTTTCATGATTTTCCGCGTCGCGCCTGTACGCCAATTGCTTCTGAATCTCGGGTTCCTGATCATCAGCACCATCGTGGTGGCGCTGCCGCTGGTCGGTTTTGCCGCGATCTGGCTGCTGTTCCCGGCGCTGATGGTGGGTCCCCATGCGGTGGCGCGCATGGCGGCCGGCGGCACGACGCCAGGCCCGGAGCTGCTGGTCGCCGGATTTCGCCAGCAGCTGGCAGCGCAGCTGCGCATGGGTGGGGTATTTCTCGGCGCGATGGTGGTGGTGCTGGCCGGCACCGCGCTGGCCGACGACGGCCGCTTCGCGCTGGCGGTGATCGGCCGCGCCCCGCTCGAGCTCGCCGATTTGCAGAGTCCCGAGCTGCAACGCGCGATGCTGATCGGCGCCGGCCTGCAGACATTGCTGCTGGGCGCGCTGTGGTACGCGCCGTTGCTGGTGGCGTGGCACGGTCTGTCGGCGTCCAAGGCGGTATTCTTCAGCACTGCCGCGTCGTTGATCAATTGGCGCGCCTTTCTCGTGTACGGCGTCGCCGTGATGCTGCTGTTCGGCTTCGTGCTGATGCTGGCGCTGGGCGGGGCGATGCTGCTTGGCGGCAGCGGCGCGGTGCAGGCCAATTCCGCCCTTTTCTCGGTCATCTGGACGCTGCTGCCGGTCTGGTTCGCGAGCTCGTACCTGAGCTATCGCGAGGTTTTCAGTGAGGACAATGCCCTAGATACTCCCGCCAAATCCCCTACAATTCCCCCATGAAAAAGCTCACGCTCCCCGAGCTCTCCCCCCAGGCGGCGCCGGAATTCATTGACGCCACGACCGCGAAGTCGTGGCTGGAGCACGTGCCGCTCGCGAACGTGTCCGCCGCCCAGCAGCAGCTGCTGGAGCAGATCCGGGAATTCAACGGCTATGGCACCAGCGCGGCCAGCCGCCTGGCGACGCTGGAGGCGCTGCGCGAAGCGGTGCAGTTCGTGGAAATTGAACAGGCGCGACGCTTCACCAACCGCGCCCTGCCGATGGCCGAAGGCGAGAACGCGGTGTTCAACGACACGCTCGATCTCTGGGAGCAGATGCATCTCGGGTACCTGCGCTGCCTGGAGGCGGTCGTCGCGGGGGAGGCCGGCATGCGCGAGCAGGGAGGCCTCGTCTGCCAGAGGGCGCTCTCGTATACGGGGCTCAAGATGTTTCACTGCCACCGCGCCTACCGCCAGGTTCCGCCGCGCATCTGGCGCGAGCTGCATGAGGGCTACGCGATGGCGGAGGAGCTGGGCGTCGCCGAGGACACGGTCAAGGACTACCTGAACCGCGACGTCAACGACACTTCGCCGCGCATCGCGTACCTGCGCGCGCTGCTGCTCGGCATGGCGAATCCGAACGAGCTCAGCCAGCGGCAGCTCACCTTCGTCGCTTTTCTGCTCGAGCGCTGGGCCGAGAAGGTGGACGTATCGAAGGAGGCGCCAACGGACGAGGAAATCGCGCCGCTGGTGATCGACCTGGAAAGCGATTTCTGCCCGGAACGCGACGGCCCGGATGCCGCGGATTCGAGATACCTCGATGTCAAGCGCCTGGCCAAGAGCCTGCGCAACCGCATCGGCCTGCTGAGAAAAGGCGAGTCGCCGGCGAAACTCGCGCTGGGCGAGGACTGCGTCCAGCCCTCCTGCGAGCACCTGCTGGTGTTCCTTTATCGCCAGTGGTGCCAGCTCAGGCCGCCGCGCGGCGCGGAACGCAAAAGAATCGCCGACGCCGCCCAGGTTGGCCACGAGATGGCCGCGCTCCACTACTATATCTCCGGCCGCGTGTTCAAGCAGCCGGGCGAGGTCAAGGAACTCACCCAGCAGCAGCGCGACCAGATCGCCACGTTCGGCCGCGTCAGCACGCGCGACGAGGACGATTACAGCGTTGTGCATGGATTCTCGCTGGAGAACTGGCACCTCGAGGACGAGAGCACGCAGGGCCTGAAGTTGATCCGCCGTGTCGCGGATGCGGGCGCACGCTACAGCCACGGCCAGCTGCTCGGGATCAAGCCCGCGGATTCCAAGGGCTTCATGCTCGGCCAGATCCGCTGGCTGGTGCAGAACGACGCCGGCGACATTTTTGCCGGTGTCCGCCTGCTGCCCGGCTTGCCTGCGGCGACCGCGGTGCGCCCGGTGGGCCTGAATGTAATGGACGCGAAGTATTCGCCGGCGCTCTCGCTGACCGGCGTCGCGGCGCTTAGCGCGCCTCCGTCGTTGGTGCTGCCCTCGGGCTGGTTCAAGCCCAGGCGCGTGATCGAGGTCTATGTCGAGGGCCACGTCAAGGTGCGGCTCACCGAAATGATCGAGCGCGGCAGCGACTACGAGCGCATCGCGTACGAGATGCTGACCTGATGGCTGAGGCGTCCGAGACTGTTCCTGCACCTGTTGAAATAAAGCTGCACCAGAAGTCGCGTGTGATGGAAATCGCGTTCGCCGACGGCAAGAAATTCCGGCTTCCCTACGAATTCCTGCGCGTGTATTCACCTTCGGCGGAAGTGCGCGGACACGGGCCAGGACAGGAGGTGCTGCAGAAGGGCAAGCGCGAAGTCGAGATCCGGGTGCTCGAACCGGTCGGCTCCTATGCCGTGCAGCCCACTTTTTCCGACAGCCACGCCACCGGCATCTACTCCTGGCAGTACCTGTATCACCTTGGAGAGAAGCAGGATCGTCTTTGGGCGGAATATCTGGAAAAGCTGAGCAAGGCAGGTGCCAGCCGTGACTGACACGGATTTCGGCTTCAAGCGCATTCCCGAAGAGCAAAAGGCAAAACGCGTAGAAGAGATCTTCGATCGGGTCGCCGGGCGCTACGACCTGATGAACGACCTGATGTCGTTCGGCATGCACCGGTTGTGGAAGGCGTTCGCCGTCTCGGTGGCCCGGATCCGGCCCGGCGAGCGCGTGCTCGATGTGGCGTCGGGCAGCGGTGATCTTGCGCGCGCTTTCTTGGCGCGCGGGGCGCAGGTGTGGATGAGTGATATCAACGGGCCGATGCTCGCGCGCGGCCGCGACCGCATGCTGGACGCCGGCTGCACGGCGCCCGCGGTGCGCTGCGACGCCGAGCGGCTGCCGTTCGGCGCCGCGAGTTTCGATTGCGTCAGCGTGGGCTTCGGCCTGCGCAACATGACCCACAAGGACGCCGCGCTGGTGGAGATGGCCCGGGTCCTGAGGCCGGGCGGACGCCTGCTGGTGCTTGAATTCTCGCAAGTGTGGAAACCGCTGCAAAAGCCCTACGACCTGTATTCCTTCCATGTGCTGCCCTGGCTGGGGGAAAAGGTGGCGGGGGACGCCGCGTCCTACCGCTATCTCGCGGAGTCCATCCGCATGCATCCCGATCAGCGGACCCTTGCGACGATGCTGGAACGCGCGGGACTGGAAAGGGTCGAATACTTCAATCTTGCCGCGGGCGCGGTTGCCGTGCACCGCGCCTTCAAACTGGGGTAGTATGAAAATCCTGACAGAATGCTGACAAAGAAATACTGAGGAATCCGATGAGAAAACTCCTGCTTGGATTTGCGGCGGCGCTGATGTGCGTAGCCTTCGTGGCCACCGATGCGGATGCGGCCAAACGCCTTGGCGGCGCCCGCTCGATCGGCGCTCAGCGCAACATCACCAATGCTCCGCCGGCCGCGGCACCCGCCAAGCCGATGCAACAGTCTGCGGCCCCTGCCGCGGCGCAGCCGGCCGCATCGGGGATGAGCAGGTGGATGCCGTTGCTGGGCGGTCTCGCGCTCGGTGGCGCGCTCGGCTGGCTGATGGGCGCCAATGGCATGGGCGGCATGATGGTCGGACTGCTGCTCGTCGGACTCCTGGTGTTCGCGGCGATCTTCGTCATCCGCATGCTGGCGCAAAAGCGCGGTGACGCACCGCGCATGCAGTATGCGGGAGCGCCACAGGGATCGTCCTATTCTTCCATGGGCAGCGAGACGGTGGCGGCGCCGCCGCCATCGCAGGCCAGCGGTTTCGACGCATCCGCAGCGCCGGCGGCCAGCGGCATCGCGGCGAACGTGCCGGCGGGATTTGATGTCGCCGGCTTCCTGCGCGGCGCCAAGCTCAACTACATGAAGCTGCAGATCGCCAACGACCAGGGCAACCTGGATGAATTGCGCGAATTCACCAGCGATGCCCTGTTCGAGGAACTCAAGAAAGACGTGCAGGCACGCGGCAGCGAGAAGCAGCAGACCGACGTGCTGGCCCTGAACGCCGACCTGCTTGAAGTTGTGACCGAGGGAGACAAGCACTGGGCGAGCGTGCGCTTCTCGGGCAGCGTGCGCGAGGCGCCGGGCGACGCGCCCACCGGCTTCGAGGAAGTCTGGAACCTCGCCAAGCCGATTAATGGGTCGCAGGGCTGGCAACTCGCCGGCATCCAGCAGATGCATTAATCTCCGGGTCCCGCCCGGGGGAAGAAAGGCCACCGCGCGGTGGCCTTTTGTTTTTTGCATGATGACTTTCGAATCTCCTCTTGCTGCTGCATTGAATCGATTGCTCCAGCGCGAGCCCTGGGCGCGCGAGCGGCTGCTTCCGTTTGCCTCCGAGACCCTGGAGTTGCGCGCCCCGCCGTTGCCGGCGCTGCGCTTCACCGTCGCCGCCGACGGGCGCCTCGACGTCGCGTCGCAGGCGGCCGAGCCCTCGCTGATCGTTACCGTGCTGCCCGGAGCGCTCGCTGCCGCGGTGAAGGGCGAAGACCATTTTTTGCGGTCGATTGACGTTGCAGGCAATGCCAAGCTGGCCAGCGAAGTCATGTTCCTGGTGCGCCACCTGCGCTGGGATTTCGAAGAAGATCTCGCGAAATTCGTGGGCGATGCCACCGCGCATCGCTTCGCCGGGCTGGCCAGGGACGCCGCCGCATGGCATGCCGACGCGGCACAGCGCCTGGCCGGAAGTTTCATGGAGTACGCAGTGGAGGAAAAGAAGGTGCTCGTGGGGCGTCCGGCATTGGAGGATTTTTCGGCTGCGGTCGCGCGTTTGCGCGACGGTCTCGAGCGGCTCGAAAAACGCGTCGAGCGCCTGGCGGGAAAGCACTGAATGTCCGTCCTGCGTCTTGGCCGGATTCTCTGGGTTGGGTGGCGCTTCCGCCTGTACCGCTTCCTGCCCCGTTTTTCGGGAGAAATTGACCTATCCCGGGCGGTGCACTTGCGCGAAGCGCTTGAGACGCTGGGACCAATTTTCGTCAAGTTCGGCCAGGTGCTTTCCACGCGCCGCGACCTGCTGCCGGCGGACCTCGCCGACGAGCTGGCGAAGCTGCAGGACCGGGTGCCGCCATTCGACTCCGGGCTCGCGGCTGCCGAGGTGGAACGTTCGCTTGGCAGGAGCCTGGACCAGGTATTCGGCAGTTTCGAAAGGGAGCCGGTTGCAAGCGCGTCGGTCGCGCAAGTGCACCTCGCGAAGCTCAAGGACGGCACCGAGGTGGCGGTCAAGGTGCTGCGGCCGGGCGTGGAGCAGGCGATCGCGAAAGACGTGCTGCTCCTGGAAACCGCGGCAGGGCTGCTCGAACTGCTGTGGGCGGACGGACGGCGGCTCAAGCCGCGCGAAGTGGTCGCCGAATTCGCGCGCCACCTCGATGACGAACTCGACCTGGTGAGGGAAGCCGCCAACGCTTCCCTGCTGCGCCGGAATTTCGCACAATCGCCCGTGCTCGCGGTGCCCGCGATTCACTGGGAATTTTGTTCGCGGCGCGTGATGGTGATGGAACGCATGCATGGCACGCCGATTTCGCAGGTCGACGTTCTCCGGCGCAAAGGCGTCGACATCCCCGCGCTTTCGCGCTCGGGCGTAGAGATATTCTTCACCCAGGTTTTCCGCGACGGATTCTTCCATGCCGACATGCACCCTGGAAACATCCTGGTTTCGGATGATGGAAAATACATCGCGCTCGATTTCGGCATCATGGGCACGCTGTCAGAAGTCGATAAGAGCTACCTGGCGCAGAATTTCCTCGCCTTCTTCAACCGCGACTACCGGCGCGCGGCGCAGGCGCACCTGGACGCGGGCTGGGTGCCGGCCGGCACGCGGCTGGACGACTTCGAAGCCGCCATCCGCGCGGTGTGCGAACCGATCTTCGCCCGGCCGCTGAAGGAGATCTACTTCGGCAAACTGCTCCTGCGCCTGTTCCAGACCTCGCGCCGCTTCAACGTCGAAATCCAGCCGCAACTCGTGATGCTGCAGAAAACCCTGCTCAACATCGAAGGCCTGGGCCGCGACCTCGACCCCGACCTGGACCTCTGGCAGACGGCAAAACCGTTCCTCGAACGCTGGATGAGCGAGCAGGTCGGCTGGCGCGGCCTGCTGCGCACCGTCAGGCACGAGGCGCCATTCTGGGCGCAGACGCTGCCTGCGATTCCCCGGCTGCTGCACCGGCTGCTTGCGGAGGACCGCGCGGGCGGGCTGCAGGCGGCGATCGAGCGCCTCGCTGCCGAGAACCGCCGCCGCAATGACCTGCTCGCCGCGCTGCTCGCTGTCGTCGCTGCCGGCCTGATTATTGTGGCCATGTCCATGTTCTGATTATGATGCGCGCGAGATGCTGATCGCCTTCGTCGTCCTGTACCTGCTGGTTACCATCGCCATCGGCCTGTGGGCCGCCAGACGTGTCCATAGCTCCAAGGACTATGTCGTGGCCGGCAGGAGCCTGCCGCTCTACATGAACACTGCGACGGTGTTCGCGACCTGGTTCGGCGCCGAAACCGTACTCTCGGTATCGGCGGAATTTTCCAAAAGCGGGCTGGGCGGAATCATTGCCGACCCGTTCGGCTCATCGTTCTGCCTGGTCATCGTCGCCCTGTTCTTCGCGCGCGCCTTCTACCGGATGGACCTGCTCACCATCGGGGATTTTTACCGCAAGCGTTACGGGCGCGTGATGGAGCTGGGCACGAGCATCGTCATCTCCATTTCCTACCTGGGGTGGACGGCGGCGCAGATGACGGCGCTGGGGCTCGCCTTCTCCACGCTCACGGGAGGCGAGGTCTCCCTGCAGACGGGGATCATCCTCGGCGCCGCGGTCGTGCTCGGCTACACCATCTGGGGCGGCATGTGGTCGGTGGCGATGACCGACCTGTTTCAGTCGGTGATGATCATCGTCGGCGTGGTGATCATCGCCTGGGTGATCGGCGACATGGCGGGCGGCCCAGCAAAAGTCATCGCCGCGGCCTCAGCAGCCGGCCGCTTCGAGTTCTGGCCCAAGGCGGGCACCAAGGAGTGGCTGGTGTTCGTCACGTCCTTCCTCACCCTGGCGATCGGTTCGATCCCGCAGCAGGACATCTTCCAGCGGGTGACCTCCGCGAAGAACGAGAACACGGCGGTTGCAGGCACCCTGCTCGGGGGCGCGATTTATTTCACCTTTGCTTTCGTGCCGATCTATATCGTGTACGCGGGGCTCATGATCGACCCTTCGCTCGGCAAGCTGCTGTCCACGGAGGATGCCCGCGAGATGCAGCAGATCCTGCCCAACTTCATCCTCGGGCAGACGCCGCTGTGGGTGCAGGTGCTGTTCTTCGGCGCGCTCCTCTCGGCGATCCTGTCCACCGCGAGCGGCGCGATCATCGCGCCGACGTCCCTGGTCACCGAGAACATCATCAAGCCGCGCTACCCGCACATGAGCGATCGCCAGTTTCTCCTGACCCTGCGCCTGGTCCTCGTGTCGTTCACGCTTGCGGCGTTGCTCTTCGCGCTCAATTCGAAGAAGACGATGTACGACATGGTGCAGAGTGCGTACACGGTGACCCTGGTGAGCGCTTTCGTGCCGCTTGCCGCCGGCGTTTTCTGGAAGCGCGCCAACAACGCGGGTGCCGTTCTGTCTGCGGTTTTCGGGCTGGTTTTCTGGCTGGCGGCAGACATGCTTGCGGGTGACGCGACCGTGCCGCCGCCCCTGGTCGGCCTTGCGGCATCCATATTCGGCATGGTGATCGGCTCGCTCGTACCTCGAGAGCACGCGGCAGTGCCGGCGCATGAGACGCATGGCGGGCATCCACATCACAAGCCCTAGCTTCGGCAAGTCGTCCCTCCCGCGATTTTTTCTCGTCGTCTACGTTCTTCTCGTTGTCTATGCGTCGCTCCATCCGCTGGCCGGCTGGCGCGATCCCGGCGGCCCGGCGCTCGCCTTCCTTGCCGGGCCATGGCCGCGTTATCTGACTGCCTTCGATCTGGCCGCGAATTTCTTCGGCTACCTTCCTTACGGCCTGCTGTGCGCGCTCGCGGTCGACGGGCGAATTTCACGCGCCGCTGCGGTCGCCCTTGCCGTCGTTACCGGTGCGCTGCTGTCGTTGCTGCTTGAGTCCGCGCAGAGTTTCCTGCCTGCGCGCATTGCGTCGAACGTCGACGTGCTGGCCAATGTCGCCGGCACGGCGGCGGGCGCGGTTATCGCCGCGGTTTTTGCGCGATGGCTGCTCGGCGGCGGGCCGCTGCGCCGCCTGCGCGCGCAAGCCCTGATGCCCGGTGCCGCGGCTGACCTGGGGTTGGCGTTGCTCGGGCTATGGCTGTTCGCCCAGCTCAATCCGGCGACGCTGCTGTTCGGCAGCGGCGACCTGAGGGACCTCCTGGCCAGCGCAGAAGGGGAGCGGCACAAGGCCGAGCTGTTCGTTTCAATCGAAGCGGCGATTGCGGCAATGAATCTCGCAGCCGTGGCGGTGCTTGCTTCGGCAGGCGCGCGGCCGGAAGCGCCGGTACGCCGCCTGGTGGCATTGCTCATTCTCGTGGCGCTGGTGGTGAAGACGCTCGCGTTCGCGATCGTGATGCGCGCCGAGCACGTGTTTGCCTGGCTGACGCCGGGTGCGCAGCTGGGCCTCGTGGTCGGCGTCGCGCTCGCTATGGCGGCGCTGTGGTTGCCGCGCGCCGCGCGACTGGCGTTTGCCGCGGTGCTGCTCATGGCCGCGACGGTGCTGGTCAACCTCGCGCCGCCGAATCCCTACTTCGCGGCCACGCTCAAGGTCTGGGAGCAGGGGCATTTCCTGAACTTCAACGGTCTTACCCGCTTGGTGTCCGCGGCGTGGCCGTTTGCGGCGCTGGCCTACCTGGTTTATCTCGCCTCCTCCAGGCTGCGCGACCCGCTCCGGTAAAATTGGCCATGGCATATTACGAACGGCACATCTTCTTCTGCTGCAATCAGCGCGATGGCGGCGAGCGGCCCTGCTGCAACGGCAAGGGGGCCTCGGCCATGCGCGATTACGCCAAGCAGCGCGTCAAGCAGCTGGGCCTTGCCCAGGGAGATGAAACCCGCGGCAAGCTGCGGGTCAACATGGCCGGTTGCCTCGACCGCTGCGAGGAAGGGCCCTGCATCGTGGTCTACCCGGAAGCGGTTTGGTACACCTACGTGGATCGCGCCGACATCGACGAAATCATCGAAGCACACCTGCAGCACGGCCGCGTTGTCGAGCGGCTGCGCATCTGATGCGCTCCGCCACCCGGCGCGAACTGATCGCGGGTCCGGCGGGGAAAATAGAGTGCGCAATCGATGAACCGGAAGGAAGGCCGTCGCGTGGCGTCGCTCTCGTCGCGCACCCGCATCCGTTGTTCGGCGGGACGCTGGACAACAAGGTGACGCAGGCGCTGGCGCGTGCGTTCGTCGAGCTTGGCTATACGGCGTGGCGGCCGAACTTCCGCGGCGTCGGTGCAAGCGAGGGCGCGCATGACGAAGGACGCGGCGAACTGGAGGATCTCGCTGCCGTTGTTGAGCACACGAAAAGCGAAAGGCCCGTGCTTGCCGGGTTTTCGTTCGGCGCAGCTATTCAAGCCAAGCTCGCGCAGAAAATGAAGCCAGAGCGCATGGCGCTGGTGGGGGTTGCGGTAAAGCATTTCGAGGCACCGCCGGTCCCGACGGACACGATCGTGATTCACGGCGAAGAAGACACAACGGTGCTGCTGGCGGACGTGCTCGCGTGGGCACGGCCGCAGGACCTGCCGGTGGTCGTGGTGCCCGGCGCTGACCACTTCTTTCATCGCCGTCTGCATATCCTGCGCGCCATTGTGCAGAACAGCTGGAAGTAGGCCGGATATGCTGCTCGTAAAAAGCCTGCACCTCATTTTCATGGTGACCTGGTTCGCGGGGCTGTTCTACCTGCCGCGCCTGTTCGTCTACCACGCGCAGGCGAGCGACCGGATCTCCATCGAGCGCTTCAAGGTGATGGAGCGCAAGCTGTTCTGGGGAATCGCGACGCCGGGCGGCGTGCTGACGCTGGTGTTCGGCCTATGGCTGTGGCTGGGCTGGTTCCAGGGTGCGGGCGGTTGGCTGCATGCGAAGCTGGCGCTGGTCGGCTTGCTGGTCGCGTATCACGTCTGGTGCGGCAAACTGATGATGGACTTCCGGCGCGAGCGCAATACGCACGGGCACGCCTGGTTCCGCTGGTTCAACGAATTTCCGGTACTTATCCTGGTTGCCGTCGTTCTGTTGGTCGTCTTCAAGCCGTTTTAGAAAACAGCGCCAGCCAGCCCTCGGCGTGGCCGCGGCCCTCGCGCCGTATGAGCGCGCGCTCCAGAGATTGCTCTGCCAGCCCGGACTGCGCGGCCAGGCTGCGCAGATAGTCGAGCGACTGGGCGTAGCGCCCGGTCGGCTGCAGCCGGTAGGTGCCGCCTTCGAGGCCTTCGACTGAAAACGCGAACAGGCCTTGCGGTGCAAGCACTCTCCCGACCGCCGCAAATATCGCAGCGAGATCGCCTATGTAGATGAAGACGTCTGCGGCCAGAACCGCCTGCACGGAGCCTGCCTGAATTCGCGCCAGGATTTCGGCCAGGTCCCCCTTTTCAAGGGTCGCGTAGACGCCGCGCCGCGCGGCGATCTCAATCATGCGCGGCGACAGGTCCACCCCGATGACCCTTGCGCCCGTCCCGGCCAGCGCCGCTCCGACGAGACCGGTGCCGCAGCCCAGGTCGATGACGCACGCATTCGCTTCGAGTTCCGGCCGAACCAGTTTCGCGAGTTCTTCGGGCACCTGGTATTCGAGCTCTTCCACCAGGTGGCGCTCGAATTGCCCTGCGACGCTGTCGAACAGGTTCGTTACATAGCCCTCCGGTGCACGCGCCGTGCTGTGGCCCGCGGACGCGGCGGACAGATGCTCGAAGGTCGGATCTCCGGGATGGTGCAGCATCCCCGCCCTGAAGCATTCCGCCGCGAGCGCATGGTCGCCACGCGTGCCGGCAAGCCGGCCGAGGTTGAGGCAGGCTTGTGCCAAGGTCGGGTCGACCTGCATAGCCCTCTGGTACGACGCGACAGCCTGGTCGCCGAGGCCCAGCCGCTGCTGGGCGCTTCCCAAGTTGTTCCAGGCCCGGGCATGCGACGGATCGAGCGCGACCGCTTTCTCGAAGCAGGCGGCCGCAGTCAGGCCGTCTTGCCCCAGTTCCTCGCGTACGTTGCCGAGTCGGTACCAGGCATTCGCCTGGCGAGGATCGAGCGCCAGGCTCTTCTCGATCGCCGCGCCGGCTTCCTTCCAGGCTTGCGCGTCGTAGTGCGCGTTGCCTTCGGCCAGCCAGTCGGCGGCACTACGGGCGGCGCTGCGCGAATCGTTTCGTTCCATGGGTCTGCTATCCTCGCGCCGCCCGCTGTCCGGCGTCAATCGTTCTCACTGAAAGCCGATGGAACATTTCTTTGCGTCATCTCCGCGCGGCCTGGAGCCGCTGCTCGCGACCGAGCTTACTTCGCTTGGCGCGCAGCATGTGCAGCAGGTGCCTGGCGGCGCCGCGTTCTCGGGCGACTGGCGGGTCTGCTACACGGCGAATCTCTGGTCGCGGCTCGCTTCGCGCATCCTCTGGCGCGTCGCCGAGTTCGACTATGCGGGCGAAGGAGACATTTACGAAGCCGCGCGCAAGGTGGACTGGATGCGCCTGTTCACGGTGGAGCGCTCGCTGCGCGTCAACGTGTCGGCGCAGAAAAGCCCGCTCACGAGCCTCGATTTCGCCACCCTGCGCATCAAGGATGCGGTGTGCGACCGCTTCCGCGAAACGCTCGGCAGCCGGCCGAACGTGGACCGCGCCAATCCGGACGTGCGCGTGCACGCCTTTCTGGAATCCGCACGCGGGGCGTTCTACCTGGATACCTCGGGTGAGCCGCTGTTCAAGCGCGGCTGGCGCGCGGGAGCGGGCGAGGCGCCGCTGCGCGAGAACCTTGCCGCCGGCATCATCCTGCTGTCGGGCTGGAAGCCCGAGGAGCCGCTGCTCGACCCCATGTGCGGCGGCGGCACCCTGCTGGTCGAGGCCGCGGCGATGGCGCGCGGTCGGGCGCCGGGGGCGCGCCGGTCATTCGGCTTCGAAAAGCTGAAGATCTTCAATCCGAAGCTGTGGGCCGGTATCAAGGCCGAAGAGCGAGCGGACAAGGCGGTCAAGCTCGAAATCTTTGGCAGCGACAATGACCCGCGCGCGCTGGGCGATGCGCGGCGAAACATCGCGGGCGCAGGCGTGGACCGGTGGGTAAAGCTGGAACAGGTCGATATCCTCGAACGCCCGGCGCCGGCTCCCGCCGGTGTCATGGTGGCCAATCCGCCCTATGGAGAGCGCATCGGCTCAAAGGAGGAACTGGCCGAGTTCTATCCCGGGCTGGGCAGCGCGCTGAAGAAGAACTATCCCGGCTGGCGCTGCCATTTCTTCACCGCGGATCTGCGGATGCCGAAACTCATGCGCCTGCAGCCTTCGCGTCGCGTGCCTCTCTTCAACGGCGCGCTCGAATGCCGGCTGTTCGAAATCCGCATCGTCGCCGGCAGCAACCGCAAGCCCTAGATTGAAAAAGGGCGCCTGCGCGCCCTTTTTTTGCTCTGCGCCCAACAGCTGCGGTCAGACGATGTCGAGGTGCTCCAGGCCTTTGGAGAGGTCGGCGCCTTTGGATTCCTTGCCGTTCAGCTTGATGTTCAGGCGCACCTCGTTGGTCGAGTCGGCGAAGCGCAGCGCGTCCTCGTAGCTGATGCGGCCTTCCTCGTAGAGGTCGAACAGCGCCTGGTCGAAAGTCCGCATGCCGAGTTCCCTCGACTTCTTCATGATTTCCTTGATGCCATGGATCTCGCCCTTGAAGATCAGGTCACTGATGAGGGGCGAATTGAGCAGCACTTCGACCGCCGCGGCGCGGCCCTTGCCTTCCTTCAGCGGGATCAGGCGCTGCGAGATTACCGCCTTCAGGTTCAGCGACAGGTCCATCAGCAATTGGTGCCGCCGCGCTTCCGGGAAGAAGTTGATGATCCGGTCCATGGCCTGGTTGGAATTGTTGGCGTGCAGAGTGCCAAGCGCCAGGTGGCCGGTTTCAGCGAAGGCCACGGCGTGGTCCATCACCTCCATGTCGCGGATCTCACCGATGAGGATCACGTCGGGCGCCTGACGCAGGGTGTTCTTCAGTGCGCTTTCCCAGGAGTCGGTGTCCACGCCCACCTCGCGCTGGGTGATCAGGCAATTCTGGTGCGGATGCACGTACTCGACCGGATCCTCGATGGTGATGATGTGGCCGTAGGAGTTCTCGTTGCGGTAGCCGATCATCGCCGCCAGCGTCGTCGATTTACCCGAGCCGGTGCCGCCAACCAGCAGCGCCAGGCCGCGCTTGGTCATGATCACGTCTTTCAGCACCGGCGGCAGCTTCATGTCGTCGAACTTCGGGATCGCGACGGTGATCACGCGGCACACCATGCCGACCTGGCCCATCTGCACGAAGCAGTTGACGCGGAAACGGCCGATGCCCGAGGGGTTGATGGCGAAGTTGCACTCCTTCTTGGCTTCGAATTCGGCCGCCTGCTTGTCGTTCATCACGGCGCGGACCAGCATCGCGGTGTGCTGGCCGGTGAGCGCGGTCTGCGATACCGGCGTCATCTTGCTGTCGATCTTCATCGCCGGCGGAAAGCCCGCGGTGATGAAGAGGTCCGAGCCCTTCTTCGCGAGCAGCGCACGCAGTAGGTCGTAGATGAACTTGACTGCCTGTTCGCGTTCCATGATCTAACCTCCGGCGAAATTGTCCTTGTTGGCGGCCTTGCCGCGGGCCTCGGCCATCGACACGATGTTTTTCTTGACCAAATCCTGCAGGTTCTGATCCAGCGTCTGCATGCCCAGCTGCGCGCCGGTCTGGATCGCCGAGTACATCTGCGCGATCTTGTTCTCGCGGATCAGGTTGCGGATCGCCGGCGTGCCGACCATGATCTCGTGCGCCGCGACGCGTCCGTGCCCGTCCTTGGTCTTGAGCAGGGTCTGCGAAATGATCGCGCGGATCGACTCCGAGATCATGGCGCGGATCATTTCCTTTTCCGCCGCCGGGAACACGTCGACAATCCGGTCGATGGTCTTCGCCGCCGATGAGGTGTGCAGCGTGCCGAACACCAGGTGGCCGGTTTCCGCGCCGGACAGGGCGAGGCGGATAGTTTCAAGGTCGCGCATCTCGCCCACCAGGATCACGTCCGGGTCTTCGCGCAGCGCGCTTCGCAGGGCGTTCGAAAAAGACAACGTGTGCGGTCCGACCTCGCGCTGGTTGATCAGGCATTTCTTCGATTCATGCACGAACTCGATCGGATCCTCGATGGTGAGGATGTGGCCTTCCTCGACTTCATTTTTGTGGTTTACCATCGCCGCGAGGGTGGTGGACTTGCCCGAGCCGGTCGGGCCGGTCACCAGCACCACGCCGCGCGGCTGGTCGGAGATCTGCTCGAAGGACTTCGGGCACTTCAGCTGCTCCAGCGACAGGATCTTCGAAGGAATCGTCCGCAGCACCGCGCCGGCGCCGCGGTTCTGCACGAAGGCGTTGACGCGGAAGCGCGCGAGGTTGGGTATCGCGAAAGAGAAGTCGCATTCCAGGTTTTCTTCGTAGAACTTGCGCTGCCCGTCGTTCATGATGTCGTAGAGCATGCCGTGCACGTCCTTGTGGTCCATCGCGGGCAGGTTGATGCGCTTGATGTCTCCGTGCACGCGGATCATCGGCGGCAGTCCGGAGGACAGGTGCAGGTCCGACGCTTTGTTCTTGACGACAAACGCAAGCAATTCAGTGAGATCCATTACAATTCCTCCAATAGCAATGGGGCAAAGTATGCGGTCAATCCATGACAACTTGCAAGCCGTTCGGGGACGTATCGCGCATGCCGCCACTGCGGCCGGCCGCGACCCCCTGAGCGTGACTCTTTTGGCGGTCTCGAAGACCCATCCAGCGGCGTTGGTGGAGCAGGCCCTGGCCGCGGGCCAGCGCTCGTTCGGCGAAAACTACGTGCAGGAAGCCATCGAAAAAATGGACGCTCTCGCGGGCCGCTCCATTGAGTGGCACCTCGTCGGACCGCTTCAGAGCAACAAGACCCGGCTCGTCGCGGCACGCTTCGATTGGGTGCATGCGGTCGAGAGCGAGAAAGTCGCGCGCCGGCTGTCCGAGCAGCGGCCCGCCGGCGCGGCGCCGCTGAACGTCCTGATCCAGGTGAACGTGTCGGGCGAAACGAGCAAGAGCGGCGCTGCGCCGGGGGAAGTTGCGGGCCTGGCCGCGGCGATTTCGTCCCTGCCGAATCTGAAGTTGCGCGGGTTGATGGCGATTCCCGAGCCGGGAGCGGCGCGCGCCAGATTTCGCGATGTGAAGGACCTGTTCGAGAAGCTCAAGGCCGAGTTCAACCTGGATACCGTGTCCATGGGCATGAGCGACGACCTCGATGCCGCGATCGCCGAGGGTTCGACGATGGTGCGCATCGGCACGGCGATTTTCGGCGCCCGCGAAAAGATCAGGCCCGCCGCATGAACGTCGCCATGAACGTGGTGTTCATCGGCGGCGGCAACATGGCCGATGCGCTGATTGGCGGCTTGCTGAAGAATGGCTTTTCCACCAGCCAGCTGCGCGCGATCGAGGTCAACGGCGACGCGCGGCGGCGACTCGCCGACAAGCACCGGGTCGAGTGCTTCGACGCGCCGCAGAAGGCCTACCGCCCGGGCGACGTGATCGTGCTTGCCGTGAAACCGCAGCAGATGAAGGAGGCGGCCCGTTTTTCCAGCGTCAAGCCGAATGCGAATCTGGTGATCAGCATCGCCGCCGGCATCACGCTCACCAGCCTCGCGCGCTGGTTGGGCGGGCCGAGTTTTGCCTACACGAAGCTGGTGCGCGCCATGCCCAACACGCCGGCACTTGTCGGCGCTGGCGTCACCGGCCTTTATGCGCTCGCTGGCGTGAGCGGGGCGGAGAAAAGGCAGGCGGAAACGATCCTCGGCGCGGTCGGCACCACGGTGTGGATACCGGAGGAGTCGCTGATGGACGCCGTCACCGCGATATCCGGCAGCGGCCCGGCCTACGTGTTCTGGTTCATCGAGCAGCTTGCCGCGGCGGGGGAGTCTTTGGGATTGAATCGAGAAACGTCCAGAACACTCGCGATCGAGACCGTTCTTGGATCCGCCAAGCTCGCCGCGCAAAGCGCCGATTCGCCCGCCGTGCTGCGCGAGCGCGTGACCTCGAAGGGCGGCACCACGGAAGCCGCACTGAAGGCGTTCGAGGAGCAGAAGCTGGCCGAGCGCTTCCTGCGCGCGGTCGAGGCGGCGCGCGACCGCGGCGCCGAACTTGGCACGCTTCTGGGGAAGGAATAGATGCTGCAGCAGATCGCAAGCTTCCTGGTGGACGTGGTGGTGGGTTTCTTCGTCTACCTGCTACTCGCGCGCTTCCTGTTCCAGTGGCTGCGCGTGCCGTTCCGCAACGTGCTGGGGGAGTTCATCATCGCCGGGACCAACTGGATGGTGGTGCCGGCGCGGCGCGTGATCCCCTCGCTCGCCGGATTGGACCTCGCGTCGCTGCTGCTCGCCTGGCTGCTGCAGGCGCTCATGCTGTATGTGCTGTACCTGATCGCGGGCATCGATTTCAGCTCGGCGCCGGGCATTGGCGGGGGAGTCGTGGCGGGCCTCGCGCTCATAGACCTCGTGCGCTTCACCCTGTACATCTTCGTATTCGCCCTGGTCATGCAGGCCGTGCTTTCCTGGGTGAATCCGTATTCACCGGTTGGCCCGTTGTTCGACGCGCTGACGCGGCCGTTCCTGCGGCCGATCCGGCGCTTCGTGCCGCCGCTCGGCAACGTGGATCTTTCGCCACTGGTGCTGATCGTGCTACTGCAGGTGCTGCTGATCCCGCTGGCCGAGCTGCGACGCCTGGCCAGCGGATTGTTCTAGGGCAGATCAGGCGGCTTTTTTCTCTTTCTTCGACAGCGACAGCGCGTCCTCGCCGAAGAACTGCTCGTCCTCGGTGGAGCCGTGCAGCGCCGTGGTCGAGGCCTTGCCGGCGGTGACCACCTGGGTGATCTGGTCGAAGTAGCCGGTGCCGACTTCGCGCTGGTGCTTGACCGCAGTGAAGCCCTTCTCCGCCGCGGCGAATTCCTTCTCTTGTAGCTCCACGAACGCCGTCATGTTGTTGCGCGCGTAGCCGTAGGCGAGCTCGAACATCGAGTAGTTGAGCGAGTGGAAGCCGGCCAGGGTGATGAACTGGAACTTGTAGCCCATGGCGCCCAGTTCGCGCTGGAACTTGGCGATGGACGCGTCGTCGAGATTCCGTTTCCAGTTGAACGACGGCGAG
>JANYII010000274.1 GCA_025358705.1 Betaproteobacteria bacterium
GAGGTCCTCGACTGGCGCGAAGCAGCGCGCAAATACGAAGGCGCGCGCGCGGCGATACGCGACGGGGGCGACCACTCGTTGCAGGGTTTTTCTGAGCATATCGGGCGCATCCTGACGTTTGCCGGGATGAATTTGCCCGCATGAACGTCCTGTACGAAGAGGAGGGCGAGTACAGGGCTGGCGTGGTGCTGTCGCAAAGTCCCGCCTCCTACCAGATCGAGAGCCCGCACGGACGCCGCTCGAAGATCAAGACCGCCAGTGTTGTCCTTACTTTCGAGCGGCCCTCGGCCGGAGAGCTGCTTGCAGAAGCGCGCAAGTTCGCCGATGGCCTGGACACGGATTTTCTCTGGCAATGCCGCAAGGGAGCCGAGTTCGGCTTCCAGGACCTGGCGCGCGACTACGTCGGCCACGACCCGGCGGACGTCGAAAGTGCCGGGGTGCTGCTCAAGCTGCACTCTGCGCCCATGTATTTCTACCGTCGCGGACGGGGCCGCTTCCAGGCGGCGCCGGAGGACACGCTCAAGCTTGCGCTGGCCGGGCAGGAGAAAAAAAAGCTCCTGCAGGAGAAAATTGCCGCGTGGGCAGCGCAGCTTGCGCGCTTCGAATGCCCCCCGGAGATCTTACTGCTGCGCGACGAGTTGCTCTACGCACCGGACCGCGCCAAGGCTGAAACCAAGGCGCTGGAGCAGGCTTGCGCGCAGACCGGACTGGCGACAGCGCGCCTGTTCGAGCGCTGCGGCCTGCTTGCCGACAGCCACGAGTACCACCTCGGGCGCTTCGTGCACGAGTTCTATCCGAAGGGCACCGGTTTCCCGGCGCACGACGCACCCGTGTTGCCGGACGATCTGCCGCTCGCCGAAAGCCCGGCGTTCAGCCTGGATGACATCGGCACCACCGAAATCGACGATGCCTTCTCGGTCATGCGAGTGTCAGACGACGAACTGCGCATCGGCATTCACATCGCCGCGCCGGGACTGGCGTTTGCGCCCGGTTCGGCGCTCGATGCCATCGCCCGGGAACGGCTTTCGACCGCTTACACGCCCGGACGCAAGTTCACCATGCTTCCCGATGACGCCGTGGAGCGCCTGTCGCTCGACGAAGGCCAGGTGCGGCCGGTCATGTCGCTCTATCTGAACGTCGGGGCGAAGGATTTCGCGCTGCGTGGCCGGCATACAAAATTGGAATGTGTGAAAGTGGCCGCCAATCTGCGCCACGCCGGGCACGACGCGCTGAATGCTGCGTTCGAAGCGGACGGGGCGAATCCGGTCCGCCTCGGGCTTGCCTTCGAAGAGGAATTGCATACGCTGTGGCGGCTGGCGCTCGCGCTTGAGGTGCGCCGCGGCAAGCCGAGCGTCAATGCCGCCAATCTCGACTACGTTTTCCGCGTCGAGGGCGAACGAGTGGTGATCGAGGCGCGCAAGCGCGGCGCGCCGCTCGACAAAACCGTCTCGGAGCTCATGATCCTTGCCAACACGAGCTGGGGCGAGCAGCTCGCCGAGAAGGACATCGCCGGTATCTACCGCGTGCAGTCCTCGGGCAAGGTCAGGCTGAGCGTGCATGCGGAAATGCACGAAGGCCTGGGGGTTTCCTCCTATTCCTGGATGACCTCGCCGTTGCGCCGCTACGTCGATCTCGTGAACCAGTGGCAACTGGTGGCCGGGTTGCGCGGGCAGCGCCCGCCCTTCGCGCGCAACAGCGAGTCGTTGCTCGCGGCCCTGCGCGCCTTCGAAGTCACCACCGCGGGCTACGACGAGCACCAGCGCGCGCTGGAGCACTACTGGTGCCTGCGCTGGCTAGCGCAGGAGCGTGTCACGGAGATCGAAGGCACGGTGCTGCGGGAAAACCTCGTGCGCTTCGACGGCCTGCCGCTGGCCGTGCGCGTGCTGTCGCTGCCGGAGCTCGACGCCGGCGCGCGCGTGCGCCTCGCGCTTGGTTCGCCCGACCTGATCGGGCGCACCTTGGACTGCACGTGGCGGGAAACCCTCGGGCAGGGAGCGCTGTAAGAGTCTAAAATGCCCGCAGAACTTCGCCGTCAGAGGTGATTTTGCACGGCATTACCGCGAACATACTGCTGGATCCGCGCGAATACTGGAGCGGCCTTGACCGCCAGTCTCGCGTGCTGGCGATATCGATCGCCGTGTCCATCTTCCTGCATGCGATTCTCCTGACGATACATTTCCGCTTTCCCGATGCGCTGCGCTGGAAATCGGCCAGCCAGCCGCTGGAAGTGATCCTCGTGAATTCCAAGACGCGCGACAAGCCGTCGCGCGCAAAGGCGCTTGCGCAGGCCAACCTCGATGGTGGCGGCAATACTGACGACAAGCGGCGCGCGACCAGCGCGGCGCCGGTGACCAATCCGCGCGATCCCGGACGCGACCTGGCCGATACGCAGCGCCGCCAGCGCGAGCTGGAGGCGCAGCAGCAGAAGCTCCTCGCGGTGAACCGGGAGCAGGGCGCGAAAATTCCTGCGGAATCGCAGCGCCAGGCATCGGAAGAGCCGTCGCCGCAGGTTTCGGGACGCGACATGGCGGATCGCTCGCTCGCGATGCTCAACCTGCAGGCGCAGATCGCGCGGCAGACGCAGGCCTACCAGGAACGGCCGCGCAAGCGCTTCATCGGTGCCAACGCCAGGGAATACCGCTTCGCGCAGTACGAAGAAGACTGGCGCGCGAAAATCGAGCGTGTCGGCACGATCAACTATCCGGCTGAGGCGCGCGGCAAGCTCTACGGCGTGCTGCGCCTGACGGTGACGATTCGCCCCGACGGCAGCGTGGAGTCGATCGACCTGGATCGTTCCTCCGGACTCAAGGTGCTCGACCGGGCGGCGTTCCGTATCGTGCAGATGGCGGCGCCATTCGCCACCTTCCCGGCCGACATCCGCAAGGACACCGATCTGCTGGTCATTACGCGCACCTGGTTCTTCGACAAGGGCGACAAGGTCTGGACTGAATGACCGACCGGTATGCGGTGATCGGCCACCCCGTATCGCACTCGAAGTCGCCGTGGATCCACGCCGAGTTTGCCCGCCAGACGCGGCAGGACATGGCGTACGAACGAGTTGAAGCGCCGTTGGATGGATTTGCGCGCACCGTGGATGCGTTTCGCGCCGCCGGCGCGCGGGGTACCAATGTCACGCTGCCATTCAAGCAACAAGCCTTCGCCTATTGCGGGAATGCGGTAAGCGAAAGAGCCGGTGCGGCAGGGGTTGTGAATACGCTCATTTTCGAGAAAGGCGAGGTGCGCGGCGACAACACGGATGGTGTTGGATTGCTGCGCGACATCACTGTGAATCTCGGCCGCGCGATCGCGGGCCAGCGTGTGCTGCTGATGGGCGCGGGCGGCGCGGCGCAGGGCGTTCTCGGACCGCTGCTTGGCGTCCGTCCGCAGCGCCTGGTGATCGCCAATCGCACACCGGACAAAGCGCGTGCGCTGGCGCGGCGCTTTGGCGCAGCGGCGGGCGGCGGATATGACGATCTCGAAGGTGCGCAATTCGATCTGCTCATCAACGCCACTTCGGCGGGCCTGAAGGATGAATCTCCGCTTCTCGCGCCAGGGGTGTTTGCGCCCGGCGCGCTTGGTTACGACATGGTGTACGGTCGCGACACGCCGTTTGTCGCCATGGCGCGCGCCGCCGGTGCGGCGGCGAGTGACGGGCTTGGCATGCTGGTCGAACAGGCAGCGGAGTCGTTCCAGATATGGCGCGGCATTGCCCCCGACACGAGGGCGGTGCTAGCGGCGCTGCGTGCCGCCTAAGTCGAAAAACCCGCTTGGATGGATGGTCCGGGCCTGGAAGGTCTTTTGTTACGGCCTGGGCGCGCTGGTCCTGATCGTGGCGGCTGTTCAGTGCTGGTTCTTTGCCCATGTCCTGTGGTGGCGGGTGTATCAGCCCGAAACCACGGCGTTCATGGAAGCGCGCGTGGAACGGCTGCGCGAGAAGGATGCCAAGGCGAAGCTCGCGCACCGGTGGATTCCCTATGAGCGTATTTCGACGCAGCTCAAGCGCGCCGTGGTCGCCGCGGAAGATGCGAAATTCGTCGACCACGAGGGATTCGACTGGGAAGCGATCTCCAAGGCAATGGAGAAGAACGAGAGGAAAGGAAAGGTGGTCTCCGGGGCCTCGACCATCAGCCAGCAGCTGGCAAAGAACCTGTTCCTGTCGGGCGAACGATCCTGGGTGCGCAAGGGCCAGGAAGCGGTGATCACCTGGATGCTCGAATCCACGCTCAGCAAGCGCCGCATTCTGGAGCTCTATCTCAATTTTGCGGAGTGGGGCGACGGGGTTTTTGGCGCCGACGCCGCGGCGCGCTACCACTTCGGCGTCGACGCGGCGGCTTTGAGCGCCCCGCAGGCGGCATTCCTGGCGGTGATTCTGCCCAGCCCGCGGCGCTATGCGCCGGGGCGCGTCACGCCTTACATCGCCGGTCGTATCGAGACGATGCTGTCGCGCATGCCCGCGGTGCAGATTCCATGACCACAGACCAGGCTTCGCGCCTCGAAGTCGAGGACCTGCAGCAGAACCTGCGATCGGTGCAGGAGCGGCTCGCGCGCACCCACGATCCGGCCGGGCTGCGCGCTGAACTGGACAAGCTGCATCCGGCCGACCTCGCCTACATCCTCGAAGCGCTGCCGCTGGATGAACGCCTGGTGGTCTGGAACCTGGTAAAGGCCGAGCGCGAGGGAGAAATCCTGCTCGAGCTCTCGGATGCCGTGCGCGAATCGCTCATCGCGACCATGGATTCGAAGGAACTGGTCGCCGCGGCCGAAACCCTGGATGCGGATGAGATCGCCGATCTCGCGCCGGACCTGCCCGAGGAGGTGGTGCAGGACGTCATCCGCGCGCTGCCCCAGGAGGAGCGCGTGCTGCTGCGCGCCGCGCTGTCTTACGACGAAGGCACGGTCGGCGCGTTGATGGAATTCGACCAGGTCACGGTACGCGAGGACGTGACGCTGGAGGCCGCGACCCGCTACCTGCGGGCGCTGGATGAATTGCCGCCGCATACCGACCAGCTGTTCGTGATCGACCGTGGCAACAAGCTGCGCGGCACGCTGCCGTTGGCGCGCCTCATCGTTTCGGACCTGGAGCGCGTGGTGGGAGACGTGATGGTGCCCGAGAGCGTCAAGCTGCGCCCCGAAGATCGCGCCGAGGACGCCGCGCAGGCCTTCGAGCGCTACGACCTGGTGTCGGCACCGGTGGTCGACTTGATCACTGGCAGCCTGGTCGGCCGCGTGACCGTGAACGCGGTCATGGACCACATCCGGGAGAAGAGCGCCGAATCGCAGCTCGCCGAAGCCGGATTGTCCAAGGAAGAAGACGTCTTCGCGCCGGTCTGGAACAGCTTCAAGAACCGCTGGGCATGGCTGGCGGTGAATCTCGTCACCGCGTTCGTCGCGTCGCGCGTCATCGGCGCTTTCGAGGGGTCGATCGAGAAGCTGGTGGCGCTGGCGGCGCTGATGCCGATCGTCGCCGGCATCGGCGGCAATTCGGGCAACCAGACCATCACTATGATCGTCCGCGCGCTGGCGCTGGGGCAGATCCAGTCCAGCTACTGGAACAAGCTGATTGCCAAGGAACTCGGCGTGGCGACCTTGAACGGCGTGGTCTGGGGCGGACTGCTCGGCTTCGCGACTTATCTGCTGTACCACAGCGTCGCGTTGGGTGGCGTGATGGCGCTCGCGATGCTGCTCAACCTTTTGCTCGCCGCGGGCATGGGCGTCGCGATCCCCGCGTTGCGCGCCCGCTTTGGCCGCGACCCCGCGGTCGGCTCCTCGGTGCTCATCACGGCCTGCACCGACTCGGGTGGCTTCTTCATCTTCCTCGGCCTGGCGACCCTGTTCCTGCTCTGATGATCGTCACGCGAATCTATGCCGCGCCGGACGGCAAGGCGTGCATCGAGCGGCGGGAAGTGCCGATGACGCCCGACGCCAGCGGGCGCGCGATTTCGCCGGATTTTGCGGCACTGAAGCTTTTCTTCCGCGACACACCGCCGGCGCACGTCCATCAGAAGCACCGTGCGCCGCAGCGCCAGTTCATTTTTGTCACCAGTGGCGTCGGCGAAATCGAACTAGGCGATGGAACACGTCACCGCTTCGCGCCGGGCGACATCCTGTTCGCTGAAGACACCACCGGCGAAGGCCACGTCACGCGCACGCTCGAAGGAACCCGCGGCTTCGCGCACGTTCCCGTCCCCGACGAATTTGACATCACGCGCTGGCCTAGGATTTGAACGCCTCCCGCGCTGCAGCCAGCGTCGCGTCGATCTCGGCATGTCCATGCGATGCGGAGACAAAACCTGCTTCGTAGGCCGATGGCGCCAGATACACGCCGCGCTCGAGCATGTGGTGGAAGAATTTGTTGAAGCGATCCTTGTCGCACTGCATTACTTCGGCGAAGCTGGTTGGCGGCGCGGCGCGGAAATAGAGGCCGAACATGCTGCCGATCGATTGTGCGGAGAACACCACGCTTGCCTTGCGGGCCTCCGCCATCAGGCCTTCGACGAGAAGTTTCGTGGTCGCTTCGATCTTCGATTGAAAACCTTTCTCCTCGACAAGCTTCAACGTCGCCAAACCCGCGGCGACGGCGACAGGATTGCCCGAGAGCGTGCCGGCCTGGTAGACCGGCCCGAGCGGGGCGATCTTCTCCATGATGTCGCGCTTGCCGCCGAAGGCACCGACCGGCAGGCCGCCGCCGATAACCTTGCCCAGCGTCGTCAGGTCCGGCTTGATACCGTAGCGCGCCTGCGCACCGCCCAGCGCAACGCGAAATCCCGTCATGACTTCGTCGAAGAGGAGGACTGCGCCGTGCCGGCTGCAGTTCTCTCGTAGCGCCTCAAGGAAGCCGGACTTGGGCAGCACGAGATTCATGTTGCCGGCAACCGGCTCTACGATCACGCAGGCAATCTGGTTTCCCTTTTCCTTGAAAAGAGCATTCATCTGGGCGGTATCATTGAAATCGAGAACCAGAGTATGCGCGGCAGTCTCCGGCGGCACGCCGGCGGAACTCGGGTTGCCGAAGGTGAGCGCGCCGGAGCCAGCTTTTACCAGCAGGCTGTCGGCATGGCCGTGATAGCAACCTTCGAATTTGACGACCAGGCTGCGTCCGGTGTGCCCTCGCGCGAGGCGGATCGCGCTCATAGTGGCCTCGGTGCCCGAGGAAACAAGGCGGACCATCTCGATCGAAGGGACGAGGCGGCAGATCGCTTCGGCAAGCTCGACCTCGGCTTCGGTGGGCGCGCCGAAGGACAGCGCCTTCGATGCCGCCGCCTGCACTGCCTCCACGACTGCGGGGTGCGTATGGCCGAGGACCATCGGGCCCCAGGAGCCGACGTAGTCGATGTAACGCTTGCCATCCGCATCCCAGAGGTGCGGGCCGGAGGCGCGCTCGAAGAAGGGTGGCGTGCCGCCAACGGCACGGAACGCGCGCACTGGCGAGTTCACGCCCGCTGGAATGCGCTTGCGCGCTCGCTCGAACAACGAATCATTGCGTGAAGTCATGGTTGGAAGAGCATACCGTAGGCGCGCGCGCGCGCGGCGATGTCCGGCGCGCCGAACAGGTCGGAGATCACCGCTAAGCCGTCGGCGCCGGCGGCGAGCAGTTGCGGCGTGTTCTTTAGCGTGATGCCGCCGATCGCAACCAGCGGCACGCCGAGCGCACGCGCGTCGCGAAAAAGTGCGAGCGGCGCGCGTACCGCCGCAGGCTTTGTCGATGAAGGGAACACGCTGCCGAACGCGACATAGTCGGCGCCAGCGGCGACCGCGGTCCGCGCGGCAGCGAGGGAGTCGTAGCAGGAGGCGCCGAGCAGCTTGCCGGCGAGCGCGCCGTCCAACTTCACGCGCGCGGCGGAGATCTCGCCATCGTCGCGGCCGAGGTGGACGCCGTCGGCGCCGCAGTCCAGCGCGAGCGCGACGTTGTCATTGACGATGAACGGCACTGCGCAATCCCCGCACATGCGCGCCAGCGTCCTTGCTTCGTCAACATTCTGTCTGTCCTTGCGCCTGTACTGCAGCATTGCGATTCCACCTTCGAGCGCTTGCGCTACCTGCCGCAACAGCGTCCCGGTGTCCACGAGCTCCGGCGTGATGGCGTATAGCCCGCGCAGCATCATCGGGACTGGAAGAATCGGTCGGGAATTGACTGGCCATGGCCCGGGGAGAATCCGGCGGCAAGCGATTTCCAGGTGAAATCCTGCGCTTGCTGGACCGCCTGCTCCACCGCCATTCCCCTCGCAAGCAGAGCGGCGATCGCAGACGCAAGCGTGCAGCCTGAGCCGTGGTAACTCCCGGGCAGGCGTCGCCAGGAATCTTCGCGAACAATTCCGTTCGGGTCGTAGAGCGTATTGACCACCTCCACTCCCGCTTCGTGCGTGCCGGTCACGAGCACGTACTTGCAGCCCAGTTGCGTGAGTTCACGCGCGCATCCAGCGAGATCCGTGCCCGGTGCCGCGCCAGCGAGGCGTCGCGCCTCCAGGCTGTTCGGCGTCAGCACGGTCGTGAGCGGCAACAGCGCGCTGCGCAACGCTCTTTGCGCTTCGTCGTCCGCGAGCGCATCTCCCCGGCCCGAAGCGAGGACCGGGTCGAGCACCACGGGTGTGCGCGGATAGTCGGCGAGGATTGCAGCGACGACTCGGACATTATCCGCGCTGCCGAGTACGCCCAGCTTGAATGCTGACACCGGCATATCCCGCAGCACGTGGCGCGCCTGGCGCTCGACCAGCGACGGTTCGGTGGCGTGCATGCTTTCGACACCACGCGTGTCCTGCACTGTAAGTCCCGTGACCACGGACAGCGGATGACAGCCGAGGCTCGATAGCGTGAGCAGGTCAGCCTGCAGGCCCGCGCCACCCGTCGGATCGGACGCTGCAATGGCTAGTACGGCCGGAATTCGCGACGACATGAGTTATTATCCGGGGCAATTTTACTGTCCAGCGACCAATGACCGAGCAGCAAGTTCAATACAAGACATGGATGTGCCTCATCTGCGGATGGGTCTACGACGAGGCCGCAGGAATTCCCGGTGAAGGCATTGCGCCGGGCACGCGCTGGGAGGACGTGCCGATGAACTGGACCTGTCCCGAGTGCGGCGCGCGAAAGGACGACTTCGAAATGACGGAGATCTGAGCGCTCAGCCCCGGAAACGGCCGGCGATCAGCGCCGGAGCGCGGCGGCAAAACGCCCGCCGATTGATTTCAGGCGCTCGAGGATGAAGTTTTCAGCGGCGCCCTGCCTGCCCGCCTTGGCCGACTCCGAGCGCAGCAGGCCCGGGGACTTCGCGAGCCGCGCGTAGCGCTGCAGCGCCGTGGCGAGCGCGCCCTGCAGCAGCGAGAAATTCACCGGCCGCCTCAGGAAGCGGCAGATGCGCGCTTCGTTGATCAGGCCGACGATCAATTCCGAATCCGCGGCCGCGGAGGTGGCGATGAGCTGCGTCTGCGGCGATTGCTTTTTCAGGATGCGCAGCAGCGCCGCCGGATCGCCCGCTCCATCCAGGTCGCAAACGAGGGCTGCGATTTCCTCGGCGGCGAGTACTTCCAGCGCGGCATCCGTGTCCGCAGCGTCGCAGACCTTGTAGGCGTTCTTCGCCAGTTCGCGCACCGCCCGCCCGAGCGCCGCGTCGCCGATCACCAGCACCGCCGCGTTCGGCGGCAGCGCCGGCGCGGGGCCAGCCGCCGCGGCCTCCAGCGCGATCGCCACATCCACCGCCTCGGCGACGGTGGCGGAGAGGTCTTCCTCCTGCCAGGGTTTGGAGACGAAGCGGAAGACCTCGCCTTCGTTTATCGAGCCGACGATGGCCGCCAGGTCGGAGTAGCCGGTGAGCAGTAGCCGTACGGTTCCCGGGGCGGTGTCTTTCGCCTGGCGCAGCAATTCCACGCCCGGCATCTCGGGCATGCGCTGGTCGCTTACCAGCACGTGGAAACGCCGCGCCTGCAGGCGCTCAAGCGCCAGCGCGCCGCTGGTTGCCGTTTCGACATCGTAGAGGTCGCGAAACAGGTAACCAAGCGCGTTCAGCACGCGTTCTTCGTCGTCGACGAAGAGCACCGCCGGCCGGCGAACCGTGGGTCTCGCGGGTACTGCCACCGCAGCGGGTGTCGCCTTTTCCACCGCCGGCGCCGAGCCCAGGGCCCGGCGCAGTGCGCCAACGTTGCCGGTAATTCTCGTGCCGGTAGTGCCCGACGTGTGGGTCGTTCCTGAGATGGGCGGCAATGAAGTTGTGTTGGTCATTGCCGGGGCGCTGCCGGGAAATGCATTGCGCAGGGCGTTTAGAAACTCGCGCGCGCCGCGGTAGCGGTTCTGCGGCTTCTTCGCCATCGCCCTCGTAAGCACCATGTCGATGGTGACCGGAAGCTTTGGCTCGTAGGTGGAGGCTGGTGGCGGCGGATCCTGCAGGATCTGGCGCATCAGGTTGCCGCCCTGGCCGTCGAATGGCCGGCGCCCGCACAGCACCTCGTAGACGATCACGCCGGCGGAGTAGATGTCGGTGCGCTCGTCGATTTCGTGTCCTTCGTACTGCTCGGGCGCCATGTAGAAGGGCGTGCCGAGCATCTCGCCCTGCTGCGTCAGGTGCGAGCTTTCGATGCGCGCGATGCCGAAATCGCTCATCTTCACCACGCCCATGTCGCTTACCAGGACATTGCCCGGCTTGACGTCGCGATGCACAACGCCGCGGCCGTGGGAATAGTCGAGCGCTTCGAGCAATTGCTCCAGTAGCACCGGCAGCCTGGACAGGTCGGGGCGCCAGCCCGCCTGCAGGTGGTCGCGCAGCGAGCGACCCTCGACCAGTTCCATCGCGATCCATGCGCGGGCGTCGTCCTCGCCGTACTCGTAGATCGCGACGATGTTGGGGTGATGCAGGCTGCCGGCGGCCTGCGCCTCGCGCTTGAAGCGATCGAGAATGGCCTGCGCCTGGGCCGGATCGAGGTCGGCCTTGCGCAGGACCTTGAGCGCGGTGGCGCGCTTGATCACCGGATCGACGCCGCGGTAGACGACGGCCATGCCACCGCGGCCCAGCTCGCCCGAAATCTCGTACCTGCCGACCTGGCTGGGCGCCATGGAACCTAGGCAGCGATCGCCGCGGAAAGGTTGATCGGCAATACCAGGGTGAAACGGGTGCCAGTGCCGGGCGTCGACTGGACTTCGAGCTTGCCGCCGTGGTTCTCGACAATCTTGTAGCAGATCGACAATCCAAGTCCGGTTCCCTTGCCAACGCCCTTGGTAGTGAAGAAAGGATCGAAAATTTTCGGCAACACGTCCGCGGGGATGCCGGAGCCGTTGTCGGCCACCTCAACCGTGACGTGCCCGGCGCCGCGTGTCGCGGTGCGCACGGTGATCGTGCCCTCGCCGTCGCTGGTGGCCTGCGCGGCGTTGGAGAGCAGGTTCAGGATGACCTGGTTGATCTGCGACGGTGCGCAGGACACGTGCGGAATGCTGCCGAACTCCTTGCGCACGGTGCGGTTCTGCAATTGCGCGTACCCGATGCGTATCGCGCTTTCGATGCCTTCGTGCAAGTCGTAGTCGGCGACCATGCTGCGGTCCAGGCGGCTGAAGTTCTTCAGGTTGGCGATCACTTCGGAGATCTGGCCGATGCCAAATAGCCCGTCCTTGACCAGCCGCTCGAGTTCCTCGAATACCGTGCCTCCCGCCGTCTTCGCCTCCAGTTCCTGCACCAGGGCGCGCACTACGCCGAACTGGGCGGCGAGGGCGGCTTCATCGACATTCTCGGTCGAGAGCATCGCGAGCAGTTTCTCGGTTTGCGCCGCGAGCCTGCCGACTCGCGGAACGCCCTTGCCGACCGCGTCCAGGCTCGATTTCACGTAGGCCAGCGGTGTATTCACTTCATGCGCGATGCCGGCCACCATCTGGCCAAGCGAGGACATTTTCTCGCTCTGGATCAGCATCGCCTCCGATTCCTTCAGCCGGGCGAGCGCCTCGGACAGTTCGCTGGTGCGCTCCACGACGCGAGCTTCCAGGGTTTCGTTGGCCTCCCGCAGCTGGCGGTTGATGCCGTCGATCTGGCGCCGGCGCTGGTCCAGGTTCAACACCAGGAACACGAGCACCGCCAGCAGGAAGCCCGAGTAATAGAGCAGGCCGACGCGGTAGAGCTCGGCCTGGGCGAGCATTTCGTCGAACACCCTGTCGATGGCGCGTCCCAGCGTGTCGAGCCGCGGCCCGGTCGAGGCGAACCACGCCTGGTCGAAGAGGACGTCGGCGATCGCGCGAAGCTCCGCGAGCTTGGATTCGTCCACGGGCTCGCTGCTGCGGATGCCGGCAATCGCTGACTGGACCTCGGCAAAACGCACGATCAGGGCGGCCTTTTCCTCGAACGTGCGCTTGAGTTGCGTCAGCTCGCTGCCGACCAGCGGATTGCCCAGCCGCAGTGCCCGGACTTCGAGCGACGCATAGAGAAGCCTGTGGCGGGGCGAAGGTGCGGCGAGCGGCGGCGACGAGGCTGGCGCGTCGCGGGTGTACAGCCGCGCGTGCACCAGCTGCTGATTCCAGCCGGCGTCTACCGCCCGCAGTTCGGCAAGCGAGGCGCGCGCGCCCTCGACCGCGGCGAGGTCCACCGAGCCCGACTGCCAGTAGATGAATGCCCAGCCGCCGGCCAGGACAAGCACCATGAACCCGTAACCGATGATGCGGAAGATGCGCATGGGTGAGCCGGTGGAAATAGGGGAATCCGCGGGTGAATCCGGGCCGACCCGCCGCCCTGCACAAAGGCGCCCGAGTATACCGGCGGTCTGCAGGTTACGAGCGTGGCGATGCGGTAAAATAACGTCAAGCGTGTCCTCGATCAATCTGACGAATCATTTTCTGATCGCCATGCCCAACATGGCAGATCCGTACTTTTCCAGGACACTGACTTACGTCTGCGAGCACAACGAGCAGGGCGCGCTCGGGATCGTCGTCAACCGCCCCATCGACATGACACTGCAGGCGCTGTTCGAGCGCCTGTCGCTGAACCTGAAGAGCAGCGCTTTTGCCGACGCGCCGATTTATTTCGGCGGCCCGGTGCAAACCGACCGGGGCTTTGTCCTGCACCTGCCGGCGGGCGAATGGCAGGCGACGATCAAAGTGCGCGATGCGATCGGTCTCACCACGTCGAAGGACATCCTGGAAGCGGTCGGCCGCGGCGAAGGCCCGTCGAAGATGCTCGTTTCTCTCGGCTACGCCGGCTGGTCGGCCGGCCAGATCGAACACGAGCTGAAGCAGAACGCCTGGCTCACCGTCGAGGCGAAGGACGCCATCCTGTTCGACATTCCCGCCGATGAGCGCCTGCCCGCGGCGATGCAGCTGCTGGGAATCGACTACGCGCAGCTCGCCGACCAGGCGGGACATGCCTGAACAGGCCGCCCGAACTGTCCTTGCCTTCGATTTCGGATTGCAGCGTGTTGGCGTGGCGGTGGGCGAAGCGGAAACCGGGACTGCGCACCCCCTGCAGGTGGTCGTCGCGCAGACTCAGCCGGGACGGCTCACCGAGATCGAGCGCCTGGTGAAGGAGTGGAAACCCAACCTGCTGGTGGTCGGGCGGCCGCTCGGCGAAGACGGCGCGCCGCATGAAATGACGCGCCGCGCCGAAAAATTCGCGCGCCAGCTGAACGGCCGCTTCCGGCTCCCGGTGGAGATGGTCGACGAGCGTTACAGCTCGGCCGAGGTCGAAAGCCGGATGCGGGCGGCGTACGGCAAGCGCAAGACGGCCGATCTGGCTCGGGGTAAAACCCTTGATTCGCATGCGGCGCAGGTCATCCTCGAGCAGTACTTTGGCGAGCACGCTTCGTGACCAAACTCCCTGACGCCGAAATCCTGCTGCCGAAGCTCGCGGCCGAACTGAAGGCTCTCGTTACGCCGGCCAGCGCGATGATCGGCCTGCATACGGGTGGTGCATGGCTGGCCGAGCGGCTGCATCCGCTGCTCGGGCTGAAGGATCCGCTGGGTCTCATGGACATTGCGTTCTACCGCGACGACTATGCGAAAGAGGGCCTCAAGCACGACCCCAAGCGCACGAAGATTCCGTTCGAAGTCGAGGGCCGCGACCTGCTCCTGGTGGATGACGTGCTCTACACCGGGCGCACGGTGCGCGCCGCGATGAACGAACTGTTCGACTACGGCAGGCCGAAGAGCATCTCGCTGGTGGTGCTCGCGGACCGCGGCGGCCGGCAGCTGCCCATCGCCGCGCAGCATGTCGGCGCGCAGGTGGAGGTGCCGGCAGGCAAGCGGCTGCGCCTGAAGCGCGCCGCCAGCGGCAAGCTCTCGCTGGAGCTCGAAGATGCCGCGTAGTTCCCCTCACAATCCGCAGCTGAACGCCAATGGCGAGCTGCAGCACCTGCTGTCGATCGAGGGGCTGCCGCGGGAAATACTGGTGCAGATCCTGGACACCGCCGAGCCCTTTGCGGGCGTTACCGAGCGCGAAGTGAAGAAGGTACCGCTGATGCGCGGCAAGAGCGTGTTCAACCTGTTTTTCGAAGCGTCTACGCGCACGCGCACCACTTTCGAGATCGCAGCCAAGCGGCTCTCGGCCGACGTTATCAACCTGAACGTCGCGGTGAGTTCGCAAACCAAGGGCGAATCGCTGCTCGACACGGTGGCCAACCTTTCGGCGATGCAGGCGGACGTGTTCGTGGTGCGTCACGGATCTTCGGGCGCGCCCTACCTGATCGCGCGGCACGTCAAGCCGCACGAGCACGTCATCAACGCTGGCGACGGCAGGCACGCGCATCCGACCCAGGGCCTGCTCGATCTCTACACCATCCGGCACTACAAGAAGGATTTCACAAGGCTCACGGTGGCGATCGTCGGCGACGTGCTGCACTCCCGTGTTGCGCGTTCCCTGATCCACGGCCTTACCACGCTCGGGGTTCCCGAAGTGCGCGTGATCGGGCCGCAGACGCTGCTCCCGGCCGGAGTTGAATCGCTCGGCGTGCGCGTGTTCCACGATATGCGTTCGGGCCTCAAGGACTGCGATGTAGTGGTGATGCTGCGGCTGCAGAACGAGCGCATGAACGGCGCGCTGCTGCCCTCGGCGCAGGAATTCTTCAAGCACTATGGCCTGACCGCGGACAAGCTCGCGCTCGCGAAACCCGATGCCATCGTGATGCACCCGGGGCCGATGAACCGCGGCGTGGAGATCGATTCGTCGGTGGCCGACGGTCCGCATTCGGTGATCCTGCCGCAAGTCACTTTCGGCATCGCGGTGCGCATGGCGGTGATGTCCATCGTGGCAAGCAACTGATGAAGCTCCTGATCAAGGGCGGGCGCATCGTGGATCCGGCCAGCGGACGCGATGAAGTTGGGGATGTGTTCATTTCCGACGGGAAGATTTCCGGCAAAAAGGAAAAAGCCGACCAAACCATCGATGCCAAGGGACTGGTCGTCGCACCGGGCCTGATTGACCTCTCGGCGCGGCTGCGCGAACCGGGCTACGAGTACAAGGCCACGCTCGAATCGGAAATGGACGCTGCGGTGGCGGGCGGCGTGACCAGCCTTGCCTGCCCGCCGGATACCGATCCGCCGCTGGATGAACCGGGCCTGGTGGACATGCTGCGCCGGCGCGCCAAGGTGCTCGCGCGCGCGCGCGTGTACCCGGTCGGCGCACTCACGGTAAAGTTGGCTGGAGAGCGCCTCACCGAGATGGCCGAGCTCGCCGAAGCAGGCTGCGTCGCCTTCTCGCAGGCCAACGCACCGCTCGCCGACACGCAGGTGCTCTGGCGCGCGATGCAATACGCGGCCACCTTTGGTTTTCCCGTCTGGTTGCGCACAGAAGACCGTTCGCTCGCGCACGGCGGCGTCGCCCACGATGGCGAAGTCGCGACCCGTCTTGGGCTGCCTGGCATTCCGGCGTTCGCCGAAACCATCGCGCTCGGCACCCTGCTGCAGCTGGTGCGCGCCACCGGGACGCGCGTGCATGTCTGCCGCCTGTCCACCGCGGTTGCCGTCGAGATGATCCGTGCCGCGAAGAAGGAGGGCCTGCCGGTCAGCTGCGACGTCGGCATTCATCACGTGCACCTCTCGGAAATGGATCTCGGCTACTACGACTCGCACTGCCGGCTCGAGCCGCCGTTGCGCTCGCAGCGCGACCGCGACGCGCTAGCCGCCGGCCTGGCCGATGGCACTGTGGACTGCGCGGTGTCCGACCACACGCCGGTCGACGAGGACCAGAAGCAGATGCCGTTCGCGGAGGCCGAACCCGGCGCGACCGGCCTGGAGTTGCTGCTGCCGTTGCTGCTCAAATGGGGCGCGGCAAGGAAGTTGCCGCTGGCGAAGACGCTGGCGCGCGTGACCAGCGATGCAGCGCGCATCCTCGGCGTGCAATCCGGGAGGATCGAGGCCGGCTTGCCGGCGGATCTCGTGCTCTTCGATCCGCAGCAGAACTGGCGCGTGGCCCCGGAGATGCTGCGCAGCCAGGGCAAGAACACGCCCTTCCTCGGCTACGAGCTTGCCGGCCGTGTCCGCAAGACGATCGTCGCCGGAAACGTGGTCTACGACGCTAGCGGTAGCGCCTGAAATCCCGGAACCGGCCGCACAGGTCGCGGCGGCAGGCGTCGAAGAAATAGTTATTTTTTCGCAGCGGCTTGTAGACTTCGATCTCGAACCAGCGCGAGAGCAAGTCCAGCACCTTGAAGTCCGCTCGCTGCGCGATACCCTCGGTATGCAATTCGCCGTAGATCCATTGCGCACCGCCAATGACCGCTTCGGGGAATGCCGAAAGAATCGAAAACTCGGCGCCCTCGGTGTCGATCTTGATTACATCGACGCTGTTTATTCCTGATTCACGAAGCGCGGACGCGACACTGCGCACCGGCGCGCGGACGGTACTGCCGCTTGCCGCCGCCGCGAACGCAGAATAGCCGCCCTGGTTGTAGCCGGAGGCATCCGGGCTGCCGAGCACCAATTCGCCGTCCTCGGGGCCGAGCGCGTATGGGTGTACCGCGATGCGCGCATTCGCGGCCGCGTTGCGGCGCAGGAGTTCGAGGTTCGCGGGAACCGGCTCGAAGGCATGCACCTTCGCGCCCGGAAAGCGGTGCGCGAGATAGCGGCTGGTGACGCCGATATTGCCGCCGATGTCGAGAATGGATTCGACTTCCAGCGCTTCGGGCAGCCAGTATTCCGCCTTGCGCCCGGGCTTGAGCAGCACGTCGTAGATGATCCCGAGGTCGCTGGTGCCGCGCCGAAAATGCACGTCCGCGCCATCACCCGTGCGCCATGCATAGATGCCGGGCCCGCGTTCGCGATCCGCGGCGCTGCCGCGGTAGGCACCGGCGAACGATAGCGAGCGCGAGCGCCACAGCACCTTTAGAATCTTGCCCGGGGACATGGCGAGATGGTACGCGAATCGATTTTCAGCAGGATCCTGATCGCCATCCTCGCGGCGAGCGCGGCCGGGTGCGGCATGCTGTCGACGCGTGAAGCACCGCCTGCACCGCCGTCCCCATCGCCTTCTGCGTCCTCGCCAGCTTCCTCCAAGGGCGCCTACTACAAGGACGATGGTCCCGGCGCGAACCCGCCATCCGATCTGGCGGCCATTCCGGACGCGGTACCGAAAGCGGAGCCGCTGCACCGGTTCGCCAATCGCCCCTACCAGGTTTTCGGCAAGGACTATTTGCCCGCCGCGCGCGTGGCGCCGTTCAGGCAGGCCGGCATCGGCAGCTGGTACGGGCGGCGCTACCACGGCGTGGCCACCTCCAGCGGCGAACGCTACGACATGTACGCCATGACCGCAGCGCATCCGACCTTGCCGATCCCGAGCTACGTCCGCGTCACCAATGTCGCCAATAGCCGCAGCGTCGTGGTGCGGATCAACGATCGCGGGCCTTTCCACTCGGACCGCATCATCGACCTTTCCTACGCCGCCGCCTGGAAACTCGGATACGCGGAGGCAGGCAGCGCGCGCGTGGAGGTAGAGGCGATCGTTCCGGGAATCGCTCCCGCCGCAGTTGTTCCGGCAAGGGTGGAAAGCGAGCAGAAGCAGGGGACGGCGGCGGAAGCGAAGGGCATTTACCTGCAACTCGGCGCCTTTTCCGCGCGCGAGGCGGCGGAAAATTTCCGGGTTCGCGTTTACCGCGAGCTCACCTGGCTGTCGGAGGCGATCGAGGTGTTGGACGGCGGTGGCGTATTCCGCGTTCACCTCGGCCCCTACCGCTCGCAGGAGGAAGCGCGATCAATCGCGGATCGCATCCAGGCTGAATTCAAGCTTAGGCCGGTGCTCGTCGCGAGGTAACCGCTATAATCCGCGGCCTTTTCCGCAGTGACGCCCAGATGCCGCGCTTTTTCCTCTTTTTGATTCTCGCCCTGCCGGCGCTCGCCTCGGCGCAGGCACCGCAACCGCCGCAGGTGACGGGCCGCGCCTGGATGGTCGTGGATGTCTCGAGCGGCCAGGTTCTCGCGTCGGAAAAGCCCGACGAGCGCTTCGAGCCGGCTTCGCTCACCAAGATAATGACGGCCTACCTCGTGTTCGCCGCCCTGAGGGAGAAAAAACTCAATCTCGAGCAGCAGGTGAGCGTGTCAGAGCGCGCCTGGCGCGCGCCCGGTTCACGCATGTTCATCGAGCCGAAGAAACCGGTCGGCGTGGACGAACTGATCCGCGGCATGATCGTGCAGTCGGGTAATGACGCCTGCATCGCGCTCGCCGAGCAGGTTGCCGGGTCCGAAGAGGCGTTCGCCGCGATGATGAACCGCGAGGCCGAACGGCTTGGCATGAAGAATACGAAGTACATGAACGCATCGGGGCTGCCCGACCCGCAGCACTATTCAACGGCGCGCGATCTTTTCCTGCTCGCCTCGGCGCTGATCCGCGATTTCCCGGAGCAGTACGCGCAGTATTATTCGATTCGCGAGTACCGCTACAACGGCATCACCCAGCCCAACCGCAATCGCCTGCTGTGGCTCGATAGCACGGTAGACGGGATGAAAACCGGATTCACCGAAGCAGCGGGCTACTGCCTGGTCGCATCCTCGAAGCGCGGCCCGCGCCGCATGTTGTCGGTGCTGCTCGGCACGACGTCAGAGTCGATGCGCGCGCAGGAATCGCAGAAGCTGCTCAACTGGGGGTTCCAGTTCTTCGACGCGGTGCGCCTCTACGCCGGCAACGCACCGGTGAAGGAAATAGAAGTCTGGAAAGGCGCGCGCGCCAGCCTCAAGGCCGGCTTTCGCGACGATCTGGTGGTCACGGTTCCCAAGGGCCAAGGCGAGAAATTGAAAGCCGAGCTGTTGTCGCATTCGCCACTGGTGGCGCCGGTGGTGGCGGGCACGCGCGTCGGCAATCTGCGCGTGACGCTCGACGGCAAGCCGCTCGGCGAGTACCCGGTGGTCGCGCTCGAAGAGGTGCCGGCGGCGGGGATTTTCGTGCGGGCCTGGGATACACTCAGGCTCTGGCTAAGGTAGCGGACGAAGCAGTGGAGTGCACATGATTTTTCTGAATGGAAAGTTCATGCCGGTCGAGGAAGCGCGCGTTCCGGTGCTAGACCGCGGCTTCATTTTCGGCGACGGCGTTTACGAACTGATCCCGGTCTACTCGCGAGTGCCGTTCCGCATGGACGAGCACCTCGCGCGCCTGGAGCGCAGCTTGGCGGCGGTGCGGATCCGCAACCCCTACGGTCGCGCGGAGTGGCGTGACATCATCCTGCAGCTGGTCGCGAAGCAGCCCTTCGAGGACCAGGGCGTGTACTTCCAGGTGACGCGCGGCGTCGCGAAGCGCGACCACGCCTTCCCGAAGGATGCCGTGCCGACGGTGTTCGTGATGTCCAATCCGCTCGTCAATCCGCCGCGGGAACTGGTGGAACGCGGCGCAGCGGCGGTCAGCGCGATCGACGATCGTTGGCACCACTGCGACATCAAGTCCATCTCGCTCATCGGCAACTGCCTGCTGCGCCAGGTTTCGGCGGATGCGGGCGCGGTGGAGACGATCCTGTTTCGCGACGGCACGCTTACCGAGGCCTCGGCCTCGAACGTCTTCGTCGTCAAGGGCGGGGTGATCCTGTCGCCGCCCAAGTCGAACCTCATCCTGCCGGGAATCACCTACGATGTGATCGCCGAAATCGCGCAGGCTGCGGGCCTGCCGCTCGAATACCGCAATATCGGCGAAGCCGAGGTACGCGGCGCCGACGAGGTCTGGGTCACCTCGTCTTCCAAGGAAGTGCTCGCCATCGTGACGCTCGACGGCAAGCCGGTGGCCGGCGGCTTGCCGGGCCCGGTGTTCCGCCGCGTCCATGCGCTGTATCAGGAATTCAAGCAAAAGGTCATGCGTGCAGGAAAGGAACGGCAAGCCGCCTGAAGAGGCACCCAAGGAAGAGCCGCTCGTAGCGGCCTCCTTGCTCGACTTTCCCACGGCGTTCCCGATCAAGATCATGGGGCGCAGGGAAGGAGGCTTCACGACGGCCGTGATCGAGATCGTGCGCCGGCATGCGCCGGATTTCGTGCCGGGCACCATCGAGACGCGCCCCAGCCGCGAAGGAAAGTACATCAGCCTGACCGCCACGGTGAATGCCACTTCGCAGGAACAACTCGACGCCCTCTACCGCGAACTCTGCGATCACCCGACCGTCGTGATGGTGCTTTGATGAGTGCCGTCGTGGAAAGGGTGCGCGTGGTGCAGATGGGGCTGAGTCCATACGAACCCACGCTTGCGGCGATGCGCGACTTCACCGCGAAGCGCGATGCGGACACGCCGGACGAACTGTGGCTGCTGGAGCATCCCCCGGTGTATACGCTTGGCCTGGCCGCCGACGCGGCGCACGGTCCGAAGGCCGGCGGCGCGGGTGGCACGATCCCCGTGCTGCAGGTCGAGCGCGGCGGCGAGATCACCTACCATGGCCCCGGGCAGATCGTCCTCTATACACTGGTGGACCTGGCGCGGCGCGGCATCAAGGTGAAGCAGTTCGTGGCGATGCTTGAGCAATCGGTCATCGACCTTCTCGGCGTCTGCGCAGAGCGCGGAATTGAACGCGCGCAGCGCGTTGCCGGCGCGCCCGGCATCTATGTCGGCGGCGCGAAGATCGCCGCGCTCGGCATCCGCGTTTCGCGAGGCTGCGCTTTTCACGGCCTGGCGCTGAATGTCGACATGGACCTCTCGCCGTTCGCCGCCATCGATCCCTGCGGCTATCCGGGCATGCAGGTGACGCAGACGCGCGACCTCGGCATCGCCGGCGACAAGGACGTGCTGGGCCGCAAGCTCGCCGGCCTGCTCGCGAGGAACCTCGAACGTGCGTGAGGCCGGCGTCAAGGAGAAGGGCGCGCAAAAAACGGCGCGCCTGAAATTCTTCCCGAAGGAAAAGCTGAAGAAGCCGGACTGGATCCGCGTGCGTGCGCCGGCGCCAGATTCCCGCTTCCACGAAATCAAGCGGATCCTGCGCGGGCAGAACCTGCATACGGTGTGCGAGGAAGCCTCCTGCCCCAATATCGGCGAATGTTTCGGCAAGGGCACCGCGACGTTCATGATCCTCGGCGATATCTGCACCCGTCGCTGCCCATTCTGCGACGTGGCGCACGGCCGGCCACTGGCGCCGGATCCGCAGGAGCCGCTGCACCTCGCGCAGACCATCGAAATACTGAAGCTCTCCTACGTGGTGATCACGAGCGTCGACCGCGACGACCTGAAGGACGGCGGCGCGCAGCATTTCGCGGATTGCATCCGCGCAGTGCGGGAGCGCTCTCCGGAGACCACGGTCGAAGTGCTGGTGCCGGACTTTCGCGGCCGCCTCGAGCTCGCGCTTGAGGTGCTCGCCGCGGCGCCGCCCGACGTGATGAATCACAACATGGAAACTGTGCCGCGCCTGTACAAGCGGGCACGTCCCGGCGGCGATTACGCGCACTCGCTCAAGTTGTTCGATCTTTACAACAAGCGCTATCCGGCAATCCCAGCCAAGTCTGGCCTGATGGTCGGGCTGGGCGAGACCGACGAGGAAATCCTCGCAGTGATGCGCGACCTGCGCGCCAACGGCGTGAGCATGCTCACTATCGGCCAGTACCTCGCGCCCTCGGCGCATCACCTGCCGGTGGAGCGCTACGTGCACCCCGATACCTTCGGGATGTTCGAGCAGGAGGCCGCGGCGATGGGGTTCCGGCACGCGGCGATCGGCCCGCTGGTCCGCTCGTCGTACCATGCAGACCGGCAGGCGCACCACGCCGGCATCGACTAGGAGACTCCCATGTTCGTACGCGCGTTCGCCTTCTTCCTGACGCTCTGGATTTTCCCGGCGCAAGCCAATCTCGATGCGCTTACCAACAAGGATGCGGGCGCGGGCCTCAAGGCCGCGCTCGAGAAGGGTGCCGGGGTCGCGGTCGACCTGCTCGGCAAGACCGACGGTTTTTTCGGCAACGGGGCTGTCAAGATTCCCCTGCCCGATTCGCTCAAGAAGTACGAAAAGCTCATGCACAGCGTCGGCATGGGGAAATATGCCGATGAGCTTGTGCTGACGATGAACCGCGCCGCCGAGGCCGCGGTGCCAGAGGCGAAAAAACTGTTCTCCGAATCCATCAAGAAGATGAGCGTGCAGGATGCCAAGGGCATCCTCACCGGCGGCCAGACTTCCGGCACCGATTACTTCAAGCGCAGCACCACCGACCAGCTGCGCGAGAAATTCCTGCCGATCGTGAAGAAGGCCACCGCCAAGGTCAAGCTCGCGGAGAAATACAACCAGTATGCGCACAAGGGCGTGCAGTTCGGCCTGGTGAAGAAGGAGCAGGCGAACCTGGACGACTACGTGACGCAGAAGGCGCTGGATGGCCTGTTTTTCATGGTTGCCGAGGAGGAAAAGAAGATCCGCCAGGATCCGGTGAAGACGGGCAGCGACATCATCAGGAAGGTGTTTGGAGCCTTGCAGAAGTAACGCAGCACATCACTCAATTACAAGGAACCTCAAATGAAAAAACGGATCGCACTGCTGTGCTGTGCAATGCTGGCCGCGCCCGCACTGGCGCAGGACAAGGCGAAGAAGGGCGATGATCGCAAGAAGTTCATGAGCAGCTGCTTGAAAGGCTAAAAGGCGGGGCTGACATGAAACGGGCGGTTGCCTGGCTGCTGCTCGCGTGTGCGGCGGCCAGCGCCGCCGCGCAGTACCCGGACCGCGCGGTCCGGTGCATCGTTCCGCAGGCGCCGGGCAGCGCGACCGACACGGTCGCGCGAATTCTTGCCCCCGAGATGTCGAAGGCGCTTGGGCAACCAGTGGTGGTGGAGAACCGCCCCGGCGGCGCGCTCACCATCGGCATCGACGTAGTGGCCAAGGCGGCGCCGGACGGCTACACCATCGGCATGGGCCCGATTGGCGCGCTGGCGATCACGCGGCACATGGTTGCGAAGCTGCCATATGACATCGAACGCGACCTGCAACCGATCGCGCTGGTGGCGCGCGGCCACCTGCTGCTCGCGGTGGCGCCGTCCTCTCCAATCAAGTCGGTGCGCGAGTTGATCGATTACGCGCGCAGGAATCCCGGGAAGCTCACCAACGCGTCCTCGAGCAATGGCTCGCCCGGGCACGTGGCAGGCGAACTCTTCAAGACCATGACCGGCACGGAAATCGTCCACGTTCCCTACAAGGGCGGCGCGATGGCCATCAATGACCTGATCGCGGGACACGTGCAGCTAATCTGGGAAAGCCTGAATTCGATCGCGCCACACGCGCGCTCGGGCAAGGTGCGCGCGCTGGCGGTAAGCGGCGCGAGGCGCTCGCCGGGATTTCCGGAGTTGCCCACCATCGCCGAAGCGGGGGTTCCCGGCTACGAAGCGGGAACCTGGACCGGCATCATCGCGCCCGCCGGATTGCCGCCGGCGATCGTCGGAAAACTCAATGCCGCGGTCAACGAAGCGATCCGCTCACCGATATTTGTGGAGCGCTTCGCCCTGATCGGCGACGAGCCCGCCGGCGGCACGCCGCAGGACTTTGCCGAGACGATCAGGAAGGACTCGGCGCGCTGGGGCGAAGTAGTCCGGCGCTCAGGCGCGAAGATAGACTGACGAACCACGGAACAAACGGAGAACAGGAATGATCAGAAAAATACTGGCGGTCGCCATATCTGGCTTCGCACTGCTGGCCGCCACCGGAATGGCGCATGCACAGGCCTATCCCGCCCAACCGATTCGCATGATCATCCCGTCCACGCCAGGCGGTGGCACGGATTTCATCGGTCGCCTGGTGAGCGCCAAGCTTGCCGAACTGAACGGCTGGACCGTGCTGCCCATCAATCGGCCCGGCGCCGGCACGGCGCTCGGCCTCGCGGAAGGGGCCAAGGCCAACCCGGCGGGCTACGACCTGGTGGTCGGGCAGACGGACAACGTCTCGCTGATCCCGCTGCTTCTCAAGGTGTCCTACGACCCCATCAAGGACCTGACGCCCGTCGCTTTGGTGGCAACGACGCCCATGGTGTTTATCGTCAAGGAAGACTCCCCGTATAAGACGCTCGCCGACGCGATTGCCGCCGCCAAGGCCTCCCCGGGCAATATCAGCTACGGCACTTCGGGGACCGGCGGCACGGTGCATATCTCGATGGAACTGCTGCAGCTCGCCGCAGGCTTCAAGATGCAGCACGTGCCGTACAAGGGCTCGGCGCCCGCACTGGCCGATCTGCTGGGCGGCCACCTCGGATTCGCGGGCTCGTCGATCTCCTCAGCCGCCTCGCTCGCGCATGCCGGCAAGATCCGCGCGCTGGCGGTTACCTCTCCCAAGCGCAACCAGGCGCTGCCCGACGTTCCTGCGGTGGCCGAGTTCGGCTACAAGGACTACAGCGTAGTCTCGTACTATGGTGTGTTCGGGCCCGCAGGGATGCCGCATCCCGTCGTCGCGCGCCTGAACGTGGACATCAACAAGGTCCTGCAGAAGCCCGAGGTGCGCACCGCGCTGCTCGGGCAGGGCCTCGAACCCAACCCGCTTTCGCAGGACGAATTCGCCGCGCTGATCCGCGCGGACATCCAGAAATCGAAGGACGTGATCCGCAGCGCTGGCATCAA
>JANYII010000290.1 GCA_025358705.1 Betaproteobacteria bacterium
TGCAGGCGCTTCCTGTCGTCGCTTATGTCGGTGCGCGCCCGGAACGAGGCGAGCGAGAGGTCGTACCGCACGCCGTACTTGTTGTGCTCGTACTCGTCCTTCAACGCACCTTCCAGCGGCTGCTGTTTGTCGGCGGCATCCCAGGCCGCCTTGAACTCCGTCTCCGCCTTCCGTTCCGGGTCGATCAGCTCGAGCAGGTTGATGCGCTCGAAATACTGCCGCCGCATGATCGGATAGGCGCTGTGCATGTCGACGCCGGTGAATTGCTTGGAACGTTCCGGATCGGCCGCGTCCCCCCAGCCGAGATTGGCGCAACCCGCGACCAGGCAAACGCCCGGCAGCACCAGCGTGGATATCCGCATTGTTTCCCCCAAGAATGCCCGGCCGCCCTCTTGCGTCCGGTCTCTAGGCAGCTTCCATTGAAACCGCGCCGATTTCCTATCCGGGAGTCCAATTCCTGCGGTTGCGGTGCGCCAACGCACACAAAAGGCGCGTGAGGCAGCCTACCCCGAGTTCGCCAGCACGGCGCCAATGGGGACGGTCGGCACCAGCGGAAGCTCGTTCTTTTCCCAGGCGCGCAGGCCACCGCGGTACCAATGCACCTTGTAGCCGGCCTTCGCCGCGCGATACGCCGCGTTTGGCGCGAGCCAGCACTGGGACGAGGAGCAGAAGAACGCGACCGGCACGGACTTGTCCGGCGTCAGCACCTTGAGGACGGAGAGGAGATTCTTCTCGATGTTCGCGTCCACCGCCGCTTCGCCGGAGGCCAGCCCGCCGCCGAAAATGCACCGGGCGGTCGGGATCGTGGTGTCCCGGCACTGCACGTCGACGAACAGCATGTTGCTTCGCGCGATGAGGAGATCCACCACGTCCTTGCTCGCGAGTTCCCTGACCCCTTCGATCCGTTCGGGCGTCGGCGCGGTATAGGAGCCGATGCGCACGCCCCGCATGGGCAATTCCTTGCTGTCCTCCAGATCGGCGATCGTGCGCGAGGTCTTGAGGCCCGGCAGCTGCTCAATCGCCTTGGCATTGCCTTCGGCCGCAAGCCGGTAGAGCGCCGACGTCTCGCGATCGTTCACCGCGCCAAGCATGCACGGCGCCGGCCTCCGGCTGGCGCACTCGAACATCGCGCGCCGCACCGCGCTGCGCTTGTCGCCGTAGCCGAAGGCATAGTCGCTCCACGTGTCGCTCGTGTTGGTGACCAGCGCGCGGTCGGTCTTCGTGGCCTGGTACTTGGCGAGGACTTCCAGGCAACCCTTCGGCCGCGACGCGCACAACTGTCGCCTGCCCTCGGCGTCCAGCGCGCCGAACACCGAGAAATCGATGCTGAAAAGATTGTCCTTCGGCAGCAACTCGGCGGGAATGCTCACGTCCGACAGCACCTCCCGGGTAATCAGGTTTTCCGTCAGCGCGTTCCTGCCCGGCAGGGCCACGCAATCCTTCTCGATCGAGCCGTCGCAGATGGCGCCGTTGGCGCGAAAAGACGGGTGCCACAGGTAGGCGAATCCGCCCCGGTTGAGCGATTCGAGCGCCTTGATGATCACGGAGTCATCCACCGCGCTCCCCAGCCGGCGCCGGTAGAAGCCATAGACCTTCGACCAGGAACGCGAGTCGCGCTCACCGCTCTGCGGGTTGTAGGAGCCGTGGAAGGCGATGGTGGAAAAGGAAATCGGATAGCGCGCCGAGATCTGCCGCTCCCTGCCCGCGAGGAACAGGATGGTGCAGGCGCTCATGCAGCGCCCCGCGACCACGGTGGTGACGCCGCGCTCGATGAGGTCGTCGGCGATGCCGACCGCCGAGTCGATCATCCCGCCGGGCTGGTTGAGCAGGATGACCGTCTTGATGTCCCTGCCCTTCACCAGCTCCTTGTACGTGATGTAGTCCTCGAGCGTGATGCCGGTGGAATGCAGGTAGAGCCGGTCTCCCTCCAATTTCATTTCCATCGCCGCGGCCGGAAAGCCGCCGGCTGCGCAAGCGAGCAGTGCGGCGAAAAGAATTCCTTTCGAAGCTGTAATGCGGCTTCTCCCGCCCGTTGGATGGACGGGAGTTTAGCCGCTCATCAGCCGATGCGCGGCAGCAGCATGCCGACCTTCTTCCGGTACGTCCGGTAGCGGTCGCCGAAGTGAGCGACCAGGTCGCGCTCCTCGAACCAGATGCCGACGAAGATGTAGCCGGTGGCGCCCGCGGCGAACAGCAGGTGCCCGTAAGTCATTTCGGCCGTGGCCCAGAAACTGAGCACGAAGCCGAGGTAGATCGGGTGGCGCACATGCTTGTAGAGGAACGGCGTGCGGAACTCCTGCTCGGGGATCTTGCCGCCCACCATCTGCGCGTAGACCTGGCGCAGGCCGAACAGCTCGAAGTGATTGAGGAGGAAAGTCGCCAGCAGCAGGATGCCCCAGCCGAGCCAGAACACGGCCTGGATCGCGGTGACGGCCGTCGGATCCGTGACGGACCAGACCGCGCCTTCGATCGGCTTCCAGTGCCAGCAAAGCCCGCCCAGCACGAAGCTCGAGGCCAGCACGTAGGTGCTGCGCTCGACCGCCGGCGAGACGATCTTCGTCCACCAGGCCTTGAAGCCCTTGCGCGCCATCACGCTGTGCTGCACCGCGAAGAGCGCGAGCAGCGCGAGATCGATGAGCAGCGACTCCATGACCGGCGCACTCGCCGGGCTGTCGAGCCCGCGCGGCACGCCGATGTTGCCGACGAAGCCGATGGCATAGATGAAGGTGCCGAGGAAAAACACGTAGACCACCACGCCGTATGCGAATGCGAGCATTGCGCTCCCTCCCAGGAGGTTGACAAGCGGTGGAGTGTGCGCGCCCAGTGTACTCGCCGAATCGCCGGGCGGTAACAAACGCGTATCAGCGCCCTGCTACTCAAGCGTGATGCCGCCCTTCGTGATGATCTCACGCCACTTCACCACTTCTGCGGAGATATAGCGACTCAATTCTTCAGGCGTGGAGCCAATCGGCTCGGCGCCGAAGTCGGTGAAGCGCGAACGCACGGCGGAATCGGCGACGGCGGCGGCGATTTCCTTGTTCAGCCGGTCGATCGCCGGCCTGGGAGAACCGCGCGGCGCGAGGAAGCCGAACCAGGCGGCGGATTCGAAACCTTTCAGCCCGGCTTCCGCGGAGGTAGGCACGTCCGGTATTGCCGGCAGGCGCCGCGTGCTGGCCACGGCGAGCGCGCGCAGGTGGCCGGACTTGATGTTGCCGAGGACGTTCGGCAGGAGCTGGAAACTCACGGGCATGGTGCCGGACGTCATGTCGACCTGCATCTGCGAAGTGATCCGGTACGGCACGTGCTGCATCCGCGCGCCGGTCATCTGCTCGAAGAGCGCGCCGGCCAGGTGCTGCGAGCTGCCGTTGCCGACCGAGCCGTAGGGCGTATTCGGATTCCTGCGCGCGTAGTCGGCCAGCTCCAGCAAGGTGTTGATCGGCAGCCTGGTGCTGACGACGGCGACGTTCGGCATGCTGGCGTAGAGCGAGATCGCGTCGAAATCCTTCTCCGGGTCGTAGCCGAGCTTGGGGTTGAGGATCTTGTTCACCACCGTCGGCCCCGCCGCGCCCATGACGATGGTGTAGCCGTCGGGCGCAGCCTTGCTCGCAGTCAGCGTGCCGGCGACGCCGCCCGCGGCGGGAATATTGGTGACGATGAAGCGCTGCCCCAGCGGGCCTTCCATGCGGTTCAGCACCAGGCGCGCGATGA
>JANYII010000303.1 GCA_025358705.1 Betaproteobacteria bacterium
CCAATTCGACAACTGCGCCGGCAGGTCGCGCACCACCAGCCCGGCCGCGTGCACCCGGTCTGCTTCCTCGTCCTCCGCATTGATGCCCGTATTGCCGATGTGCGGATAGGTCAGCGTGACAATCTGGCGGCAGTACGAGGGATCGGTGAGGATTTCCTGGTAGCCGGTCATGGCGGTGTTGAACACCACCTCTCCAGCGCTGGAGCCGGGCGCGCCGATGGACCGGCCCCGAAACACCGACCCGTCGGCAAGGACGAGGGCGGCGGAATCGAGCACTGGCACGGCGAACTCCCGGATTAGATGTGAAAAAGCGGAAGAGGCTCGCGCCCCTCCCGCTCAATTTGAGCGCCGAATTATACCGCGGCCGCTACTTCAGGCCAAGCACGTCGTTCATGTCGTAGAGCCCCGCCCGCTTGCCGCGCAGGAACTTGACGGCGCGAAGCGCCCCCAGGGCGTAGGTCATGCGGCTCTGCGAACGGATGGTGAGTTCAACCCGCTCCCCCGCGCCGGCGAAAATCACCGTGTGCTCGCCAACGATGTCGCCGCCGCGGATGGCATGGAAGCCGATCTGCCTGAGAGGGCGCACGCCCGTGTCGCCGACGCGGCCGTGCCTGGCCTCTTTTTTCAAGTCCCTTTTCAATGCCGAAGCAACGACTTCCCCCAGCTTGAGGGCCGTGCCCGAGGGCGCGTCCACCTTGTTGCGATGGTGCGCCTCGACGATTTCCACATCGAAATCGTCGCCGAGGATTCCTGCCGCCACTTCGGCCAGCTTGAAAAGCGCGTTGACGCCGACGGCGAAGTTGGGCGACATGGCGATCGGGATCCTGCGCCCCGCCTGGAGGATCGCCTTCTTGAGCGAATCGGGAAATCCGGTCGTGCCGATGACGATGGATTTGCCCAGCCGCGCGCAGATGTCGAGATGCTCGATGGTCCCCTCGGGGCGCGTGAAATCGATCAGCACGTCCCCTGCCGAAATGGCTTTGGCCGCATCCGACCCCACTTTCACGCCGCCGATGTTCGTGCCAACCGCAGGGCTGCGCCGGACATCGAGTACGGCCGTCAACACCAGTGAACTGTCGGCGCGCACAGCCTCGATGAGCGTCTGCCCCATCTTGCCGCCCGCCCCCGCGACCACGACCCTGGTGACGGCGCGCTTCACAGGCCGATCTTCTCGCGCAGGCGACCAAAGAAACCCGGCTCTTTCTTTTCTTCGGCCGCCGCCTTCTCTTCCGGCTTCGGAGCAGGCGCGGCTTCAGGCTTGGCGTCGTAATTCGTCGTGCCCCAGTTCTGCACGGGCTGGGCAGGCTTGTCCGCCTCCGCGGCCGGCTTGGCGGCATCGGCCACGGGCTTGGCCTCTGGCTTGGGTTCGGGCTTGGCCGCGGGCTTCGCCGCTTCGGGCTTCATCTGCGGATCGAATCCGCCCGCCTGGACGGCACCGTCGGAAGGCATCAGGTCGCCGAGCACGCGCACCAGCTTGCTGTTCTCGAACACCACCGACAGATTGCGCTGCTCGCGCTTGCCGTTGGCCTGCTCGCGAAAAAATACATAATCCCAACGGTCGGCGTGGAAGATATCGGTGACCAGCGGCGTGCCGAGGATGAACCGCACCTGTTCCTTGGTCATGCCGGGCTTGAGTTGCGACACCATCTCCTGGGAGATGAAATTGCCCTGCTGGATCACCATCCGATAGGGAGTGATGCCCGGGACCTTGGGTACATCGACCGATTTACAGGCGGGTAGCAGCGTGGCAGACAGCACCACGACCACACCGGCGAGCACGCGGTAGAGATTCAATTTCATCAGCCTATAATGATAACGGATGAGCACCGCCCAGAGCCTCAAGGAGATCGGCCTCAAGGCCACCCTGCCCCGGCGCAGGATCCTCGAGCTGTTCGAGGCGAGCAAGGTGCGCCATCTTTCCGCCGAGGACGTATACAAGGCCTTGATTGCCGAGGGCATGGACGTTGGACTCGCAACCGTCTACAGGGTTCTCACGCAATTCGAGCAGGCCGGGCTGCTGGCGCGACAGCACTTCGAGACCGGCAAGGCGGTATTCGAGCTGAACCAGGGCGGGCACCACGACCACCTGGTTTGCCTGCAGTGCGGCCGGGTGGAGGAGTTCTACGACAGCGAGATCGAGAAGCGCCAGAGCGAAATCGCGAAGAAGAGCGGCTTTGAGCTGCGCGGCCATTCTCTCGCGCTCTACGCCGACTGCACCAAGCCGGACTGCTCTTACCGTCCCCGCTAGCCGGCGCTACTTTCCAAGCAGTTCCGCGGCGTGCTTCCGGGTCGTCGCGGTAATTTCAGTACCTCCCAGCATCCGCGCCAGTTCGTCGATCCGTCCCGCGCGATCGAGCTTCGAGACGGCCGAACTGATCCTTCCGCGCCCTCCCGCCTTCGAAACGGACCACTGCGCGTCCGCCTGGGCCGCGACCTGCGGCAGGTGCGTGACGCAAAGCACCTGGCGCTCGCGGCTGAGTTTCTTCAGCGAACGGCCGACCGTTTCGGCCACCGCGCCGCCGATGCCACTGTCCACCTCGTCGAACACCAGCGTGCCGATCGATGACTCCCTGGCTGCGACCAGCTGGATGGCGAGGCTGATGCGCGACAATTCGCCGCCGGAAGCGACTTTCGCCAGCGGCCGCAGGGGCAGGCTGGAATGCGCCGCCACCTCGAACGCGACTTCCTCGAGGCCGCCGGCGCCGGGGTCGTCCAGCGGGCGCAATTCGGCTGCGAATCGTCCGCCCACCATCGCGAGGTTCTGCATCGCCTGCGTCACCGCGCGCCCGAGCGCCTGCGAGGCGGTCTTGCGCTTGGCGGACAATTTTTTCGCCGCAGCGTCGTAGCGATCCTTCGCCGCGGCGACTTCGCGCTGCAGCGCCTCCGGGCTTGCCGCCAGCTCAAGTTCCCTGAAGCGCTGCACATGCCTGTCCTGCAGCGCAGGCAGTTCCGCCGGCTTGACGCGGTACCTGCGCCCGGCGGCGTGCAGCGCCTCGGTGCGCTGCTCCACTTCCCGCAGCGCATGCGGATCCAGGTCGATGCGCGAGGCGTAGTCACGCAGGTCGCGCGCCGCCTCGGAGGCCTGCACTTCCGCGGATTCGAGCATTTCGACGATTGCCTTCAGGTGCACGTCGTGCTCCGACAACGCGCGCAGCCGGCCGGCAATCGCGCCGAGCTGCGGCAGGCAGGCGCCATCCGCCTCCGACAGGGCCTCCAGCGACGACTGCGCGCCGGCGAGCAGGCTGGAGCCGTGCGCCAACCGCCTTTGCTGCGCGGCCAGTTCCTCCCATTCACCTTCCTTGAGGCCGAGCTTTTTCAGGTCGGCGACCATTTCCTGCAGTTCCGCGCGTTCGGCTTCCCGCTTCGCGTATTGCTGCTCGGCTTCGGCGCTGAGCGCCGCCAGCCGCTTCCAGCTTCGCCACGCGTCGGCGCAGGCAAGCGCCAGTTCCCCGGCGCCCGCGTGCGCGTCGAGAAGCTCGCGCTGCGCCGCCGCGCGCAGCAGCGACTGGTGCTCGTGCTGGCCGTGGATGTCCACCAGGTATTCGCCCGCTTCCCGCAACTGCGCAAGAGTCGCGGAGTGCCCGTTGACGAAACAGCGCGAACGGCCCGATCGGTCGATCGAACGGCGCAGGATGACGTTGCCGGGATCGCCCTCCAGCCCGGCTTCCGAAAGATGTTTTTCCAGGGCGCCGCCTCTGCCGACATCGAATTCCGCCGACAGCTCGGCGCGCTCCGCGCCGTCGCGCACCAGCGACGCTCCGGCGCGCCCGCCAACCAGCAGTTCAATGGCGTCCACCAGGATGGATTTGCCGGCGCCGGTCTCGCCCGTGAGCACGGTGAAGCCCGCGCCGGTTTCGAGTTCGACGCCCTCCACGATCACGAAATCCCGGATTCCCAGGGCGCGAAGCATCAGTGTTCAGCCTTTCATTGACAGTACAGGCGCACGATGTAATTCTAAAACCGAAAGCGCCATGGCTGTGCCAATCAACGAAGTGCCCGATACCGGTCTCGCCGAAACCCTCAAGGCCCAGGGCAACGCCCAGAAGGCCGCGGGAGCGCTGGAAGACGCGCTGGCGAGCTATCGCCGGTCCCTGGAAGTGGCGCCGGACTACCTGCCCGCCATGTACAACATCGGGCTGGTACTGCGCCAACTGAACCGGCCGGAGGAGGCGGAACAGCAGTTTCGCCGGATTCGCAGTCTCCATCCGCGCGATGCCGACGTCATTTTCCACCTGGCCGCGCTGCTTGCCGTCCAGTCCCGGCTTGCCGAATCGGTGGAGATGTATCGCGAGGTACTGCTGCTCACGCCGGAGAATCCGTACGTGTGGGTGGGCCTGGCCCACACGCATACCCTCGCCGGCGCGCGCGACCAGGCGGTGAAATGCTACGAGACCGCACTGCGGTTCGCGCCCGACAACGCAACGTTCAGGGGCGGCCTGCTGCACGCGATGCAGCTGATTTGCGACTGGTCGCGCTTCGAGGAACTGTGCGAACTGCAGCGGCGCAGCGTGCGGGAGGAAACCGTTTTCGAGATCTCGCCGTTCCCGTTTCTCTGCATTCCCTCGACCGCGCAGGAACAACTTCAGTGCGCCAGGGCCTACGCGCGGCAGTTCAAGGCCGCGCCCGGCCGCCGGGCGTTTCCCCACCCGCGCGAAAAGCGCTCCAGGCTGAAGGTGGGCTACTTCTCGGCGGATTTTCGCGAGCACAGCATGGCCCACGTGCTTGCCGAATTGTTCGAACTGCATGACCGCGCAAGCGTGGAGCCTGTGGCCTATTCCTGCGGTCCGGACGACGGCAGTCCGATGCGGGCGCGAATGCTGCGCGCATTCGACGACTTCGTTGATATCTCGGCGATGTCCGACAGCGAGGCGGCCGCGCGCATCCACGCGGACCGGGTGGACATCCTCGTTGACCTGCTCGGCTACACCCAGCATGCGCGGCTCGACATCTTCGCGATGCGGCCGGCGCCGATCCAGGCAAGTTATCTCGGTTACCCCGGCACCATGGGAGCGGAATTCATCGACTACCTCATCGTCGACGATTACATTGCGCCGGCAGGCCGCACGCGCGACTACAGCGAACAGCTGGTCTACATGCCGGGCAGCTACCAGGTCAACGACCGCAGGCGCCCGCTCTCCGGGACGCCGCCGCGTAAAGCAGTGGGGTTGCCGGAAAATGCCTTCGTATTCTGCTGCTTCAACCAGGCCAACAAGATCCTGCCCGCCATGTTCGCATCGTGGATGCGCCTGCTGAAGGCTGTCCCCGGCAGCGTCCTGTGGCTGGTCGAGAACAGCCCCTGGACTTCGCAGAACCTGCGCCGCGAAGCGGACGGGCATGGCATCGCACCGGAGCGCCTGATATTCGCCCCAACTCTGCCGTATGAAGCCTACCTCGCGCGTATCGGAGCGGCCGATTTGTTCCTCGATACGTTCCCCTATAACGCCCATGCGACGGGAAGCGACGCGCTCTGGGCCGGCTTGCCTCTACTCACGCTTTCCGGCGAAACGTTCGCCTCGCGTGTCGCGGGCAGCATGTTGAACGCCGTCGGGATGCCGAAACTGATCACCCGTTCGCTCGAGGACTATGAAGCACGGGCGCTGCATCTGGCGCGCAATCCGCGCGAACTGGCAGCCCTTCGGGCACGGCTTTCCGCCAACCGGACGATCGCGCCGCTGTTCGATACCCCGGCGTTTACGAGGCACCTCGAGTCCGCCTACCGCCAGATGTGGGAATTACATCGCGCCGGAGAAGCGGCGCGCGCGATACGTCCCTGATCAGTCCTCGGGTTTCTGGCCCACCGCTTTGCTCCAGCGCAGTTTCTCGCGCAACATCGTGAAGTAGCTGTAGCCGGGCGGGTGCACGAAGCGGATCGAATCTACCGAGCGCTTGAGCACCAGGCGATCGCCTTCCTGCAGGTCGGTCAGCGCGAAGCCGTCGAAATGGGCGCGCGCGTCGAGGGCGTGAATCAGCGCTATCTCGATTACGCTCGCGTCGCTCACGCTCACCGGCCGCGCCGAAAGCACGTGGGGATTGAGCGGCACCAGCGCGAACGCACGCACAGTCGGCTGCAGGATCGGTCCCTGCGCCGATAGCGCGTAAGCGGTGGAACCGGTCGGCGTGGCGACGATCACGCCGTCGGCGCGCAGGCGGTAGACGTATTCGCCGTCGATGGTCAGCTTGAATTCGATCAGGCGCGCCTGCGAGCCCTTGGTGACTACCGCCTCGTTCAGCGCCACCGTGCGCAACAGCGACTTGCCGCCGCGCAGGATCTCGGCCTCGATCAGCGCGCGCTCCTCGACGGTATGGCGGCCTTCCAGGATCGCGCCGACGGAGTCGCTCATCTCGGAGAGCGCGATGTCAGTCATGAATCCAAGGCGCCCCTGGTTGATGCCCGCGAGCGGCACCTTGTGGTGCGCCAGGTTGCGCGCCGCGGCGAGCATGGTGCCGTCGCCGCCCACCACGATCGCCAGGTCGGCGCTGCGACCGATCTCGTCGTAGCCCGCCGCCTTGGCACCTGCGGCTCCGTTTTCGCCGACGCTGGCCGCGGTGTCGCGCTCCAGCATCACTTCGCAGCCGCGCTGGCGCAGGAAATCACGCAGCGCGCGCAGCGATTGGGCGATCTCTGGGGTCTGCTTGCCGATCAGCGCGACGCGTTTAAAGGCAGGCTGCATCGGCAGATTCTAACTGTAGAATCCGGGCATGCTGGATAAACGGGCGCAGATCCTGCTGAAGACTCTCGTCGAGCGCTATATCGCCGAGGGCCAGCCGGTCGGCTCGCGCACGCTGTCCCGCCACGCCGGGCTGGACCTCTCCCCCGCGACCATCCGCAACGTCATGTCCGACCTCGAGGAGATGGGCCTCATCGCGAGCCCCCATACGTCGGCCGGACGCGTGCCGACGCCGCTTGGCTACCGCTTTTTCGTCGACTCGCTGCTGGTGGTGAAGCAGATCGGCTCGGGCGAG
>JANYII010000233.1 GCA_025358705.1 Betaproteobacteria bacterium
GCGGTATCCGGGCGCGCCAGCACGTACTTGGTGTTGAAGATGTTGAGGCCCTTGTTCTCCATCGCCCCGGAGTTGAAATCGCCGACCGCGACGATCTTGTATTCGTCCAGGTCGAGCTCGAGGCCGAAGCGCTTCTCGTCCCACAGGATGGCGCGCTTGAGGCAGTCCATCGACCAGCCCGCCTGGTCCAATTTGCCTTTTTCTACATATATAAAAAGGGTTTTTGTTTTTCCAGAACAGGAAACGAAAGATTCCTGAATGAATTCCAAATCCGCCGCCACCAGCGCAAACAGGTAGCTCGGCTTCGGGAACGGATCCTCGAAGGTCGCCCAGTTCTCCCCGGAGGCGACGAGATTGCCGTTGGAAAGGAGCACCGGATACTTCTTCCGGTCCGCGCGAACGGTGACCGTGTAGACCGCGAGGTTGTCCGGCCGGTCGAGGAACCAGGTGATGCGGCGGAAGCCCTGTGCTTCGCACTGGGTGACGAAGCCGCTTTGCGTGGCGTACAGGCCCTCCAGCTTGGTGTTCTTCTGCGGCACGATGCGCGTCACCGTTTCAAGGGTGAAGGCATCGGGGACGTCCGCAATGGTCAGGGATTCCGCCGTCACCTGATATGTCTTTTGCTTCTGGTCCAGGAGCAAGGAGACCAATTCCAGTTCGTCGCCATCCAGCACCAGCGGCGCATTGGAGGCGCCATTGCGCTTTACCGACAGGGTGGCCTTGACGAGGGCGTCGTCGGCCCGGATATCAACGTCGAGCGTTACCCGCCCGATGAGGAACGCCGGCGGGGTGTAGTCCTTGAGATGGATTGCTCTGGCCTGGGATTCGCGCATAGCCGACATAATAAACAGGCAGCGCGTACCTGGGGGAGTAAGGCGTCAGCGTGTGGGAACGGGCCGGCGGCGCGGCGCGCTGCACGGCCACCGCGCGCCGGATGCGTGCTTCGTACTCGGCCCGCTCTTCGCGCTCGGAAGCCAGGCGCGCAATCTCCAATTGGCGTCGCGCTTCCGGCGTGGACACATTTGGCGGCGGCAGCAGCAGCGGTTCCTGGCCGGGTTGCCGTGGCCGATCGCTGTAGGTCACGGTGCCCGACTCGTCCACGTGCTTGTACATCGCGCTCGAAACCATCGGGCAGAACGCAATGCCAAGCAGCATCAGCCAGCGCGCGCGCATGGCGCTAGACTAGACCTCGTGGACGGTATCCGCAACGCATTGCAGGAACTCCTTTCCCTTGCATCCTTGCAAGAAACGCAGGGAGGGCCCGTGGCGTTTACTGGCAGCGATCCGGTGTTTCCGACGCCGTACCAGGTCGGCACTGCAGGCGCCGCGGTGCTAGGTGCGGTGGGGCTGGCTGCCGCGAATCTCTGGCGCCTGAAGACCCATCGGCAACAAAAGGTGGCGGTCGAAGTCAGGCAAGCGGCCGCGGCGATGCGCAGCGCCCGCTACCTGAGGATCGACGGCAAGCCGCCGAAGGAAGCCTGGGACCCGCTTAGCGGCTACTACCCCGTGAAGGACGGCCGCTGGGTCAGCATCCACTGCAATTTCTCGAACCATCGCGAAGCAGCGATGAAAGTACTCGGCAATCCGGCGGACAGGGCCGCCGCCGAAGCGGCCAGCCGCAACTGGGACGGGCTCGCGCTGGAAGACGCCATCCACGCGGCTAAAGGCTGTGCCGGCCTGGCGCGCCACGCGACAGAGTGGGCGCAGCATCCGCACTCGATGGCGGTGGCGGCCCAGCCGCTGCTGGAGATTACCAAGATCGGTGAATCAAAGCCGGAGCCGCTGCCGAATGGAAGTCGCCCGCTCTCCGGCGTGCGCGTGCTCGACCTCACGCGCGTGCTGGCGGGCCCGACCTGTGCGCGCACGCTGGCCGAGCATGGCGCCGACGTCCTCAAGATCGCGGGGCCACACCTGCCGGACTCGGGGTCGTCCGAATTCGATACGGGCATCGGCAAGCTGCAGGCGTTTCTCGACCTGCGTACACCGGCTGGCATTGACGCCTTGCGCGGATTGCTGAAGGACGGGGACGTCTTCTCGCAGTCCTTCCGTCCGGGCACGCTCGCCGCGCGCGGATTTTCGCCGGAGCAGGCGGCCGCGTTGCGGCCGGGCATCGTCTACGTCACGCTTAGCGCGTGGGGAACGGAAGGCCCCTGGCGCGATCGTCGCGGCTTCGACAGTATCGTGCAGACCGTGAGCGGCATGGCCTACGCCCAAGGCAGCGAAAAACCAAAATTGATGCCGGTCTCGGTGATCGACTACGTCAGCGGTTACCTGATGGCCTTCGGCGCGATGGTGGCGCTGGCCCGGCGCGAGACCGAAGGCGGCAGCTGGCGCGTGCGCGTGTCGCTCGCGCGCACGGGAAAGTGGATCGTGGACCGGGGGTTCTTCGAGGGGTTTGCGTCAGTCCCGCCCGAGCTTTTACCGGAGGAACTGAAAAAGATCATCATTCAGACCGGCAAGTACACGCACCTCAAGCCGGTATTGGGGCTCTCTGAGACGCCGCCATTCTGGGAGCGGCCGCCCGCGCCGCTGGGAACGCACAAGCCGGAATGGCCCGAGCGCCGTGACTAGGCGTTCTTTTCCTGCAGGCGCTTGATCAGGCCGGCCACGCCGGAGGTTCGCGTGATGTTGTCGAACTCGGCGCGATAGGTGAGCACGAGGCTGACGCCCTCGACCGCGATGTCGTAGATTTTCCAGCCCTCGGGCGTCTTGCGCATCGAATACTCGACCGGCACCGGCGGCCGGCCCTCGCTCAGGTATTGGTTGCGCACGGTGACTTCGGTGGCGCCCGGCGCCAGGCGCACCGGCATGACCTTCAGCGTCTGGCCGCGGTAGACATCGATCGCGTTCGAGTAGATGCGCACCAGCATCGAACGGAATTCGTTCACGACCTGCACCTGCTGCGCCGGCGTGGCCGTGTACCAGGACTTGCCCATGGCGAGCAGGGCGGCTTCGTGGAAGTCCACGTGCGGCAGGATCTTCTGCTCGGCCAGCGCGAGCGCCTTCTTGCGGTCGCCGGCCTGTAATTGCTTGTCGGCCTTGATGCTGTCGAGCACGTCTGTCGTGACTTTTCGCACGAGCTCGTCGGGCGCAAGCTCCTGCGCGCCGGCCGAAACGGCGAAGAAAAGGGACAACACGAGCGCGAGTAGCCTCATGGCACTGAGACTGCCCCGGCGCGGCTAAGTTCCCCGCTCGGCGAGAAAGGGGGCCAGCGCCCGGCAGGTGTGGCTGTCCCCGTGCGGCGACAGTTCGGCGCATTTTTCCGGCACGCCCTGGAACACGACGCGCCCGCCGGCGCTGCCGCCTTCGGGCCCGAGGTCCACGATCCAGTCGGCTTCGGCGATGACGTCCAGGTTGTGCTCGATGACCACCACCGAATTGCCGGCGTCCACCAGGCGGTGCAGCACGCGGATCAGTTTCTCGACATCGGCCATGTGAAGGCCGACGGTGGGCTCGTCGAGGACATAGAGGGTCTTGCGCTCCGAACTCGTCTTCGACAGTTCGGTCACCAGCTTGAGGCGCTGCGCTTCGCCGCCGGACAGGGTCGGGCTCTGCTGGCCCAGCGTGAGGTAGCCCAGGCCCACGTCCTGCATCAGCCGCAAGGCGCGGTGGATCGAAGGGTGCGCGGCGAAGAACTCGACCGCCTCGTCCACGCTGAACGCGAGCACGTCGCCAATGGATTTTTCGCGCCAGCGCACGGCCAGCGTCTCCGGATTGAAGCGCTGGCCGCCGCAGCCTTCGCAGGCCACCTTCACGTCCGGCAGGAACGACATCTCGATCTTGCGGATGCCCTGTCCCTCGCAGCTCTCGCAGCGGCCGCCCTTGGTATTGAAGGAGAAGCGGCTCGCGCTCCAGCCGCGCATGCGGGCTTCCGACGTGTCGGCGAAGCTCCTGCGGATCGCGTCCCAGAAGCCGACGTAGGTGGCGGGGCAGGAGCGCGGCGTCTTGCCGATCGGCGTCTGGTCCACTTCCAGCACGCGGTCCAGCACTTTCGCGCCAATGATGGCCTTGCAGCCGATGGATTTCTTCTCTTCCAGTGAGCGAAACAGCACGTCGCGTGCGAGCGTCGACTTGCCTGAGCCCGACACGCCGGTGACGACGACCAGGCGTTCGAGCGGAATGCGGGCGTCGGCATTTTGAAGATTGTGCAGTTTCGCCTTTTGGATTTTTAAATCCAAAGATTTTGAATTCACAGCGCGGCGAGGTTGAATCGGGTGTCTCAGCGGTTCCAGCAAAAACTTTCCGGTGAGCGAATCGGGCAGCTTCATCAGGTCTTCCGCGTCGCCCGCGCCAATGACGCGGCCGCCGAGCTTGCCGGCGCCGGGCCCCAGGTCGATGACGTGATGCGCGCGGCGGATGGTGTCCTCGTCGTGCTCGACCACCACCAGCGTGTTGCCCTTGGCTTCCAGTTTCTCCAGCACCCCAAGCAGGACCTGGTTGTCGCGGTGGTGCAGTCCGATGGTCGGCTCGTCCAGGATGTAGCAGACGCCGCGCAGGTTTGAGCCGAGCTGCGCCGCGAGCCGGATGCGCTGCGCCTCGCCGCCCGACAGCGTCGGCGCCGAGCGGTCGAGCGTCAGGTAGCCCAGGCCCACCTGCTGCAGGAAGTCGAGGCGGCTGTGCAGTTCCGCGACCAGATCTTTTGCTATTTCTATTTCCCTGCCTTTCAAAACCATCTTTGAAAGAAATCCGGACAAACCCCCAATAGGCATATCACCAAAATCGGCAATGCTTTTGTCATTCCATTGGACCGCGAGCGCTTCGGGATTCAGCCGCTTGCCATGGCAGTCGGGGCAGGGTTGGTCCACTTCCAGCCACTCGATCCAGGAGTCGAGCACGTGATCTTCCGTGCCGGTGCGTGAGCGCTCCGCGTCCCATCCCACGTCCTTCAACTCCAGGCCGGTGCCGACGCAGGTCATGCACCAGCCGTGGCGCGAGTTGTAGGAGAACAGGCGCGGGTCGAGCTCGGCGAAACCGCGCCCGCAGGACGGGCAGGAGCGCTTGGTGGAGAACGACTGCGGTTTTTTCGCGAGCACATGCACGGAGCCCTTGCCGATCTCCAGGGCAATGGAGAGTGCTTTTCGCAGTTCGTTTTCTTTTTTCGGATCGACTTTCAAGGTCGAAACCGGAAGCTCGATGCTGTGTTCCTTGAATCGGTCAATCCTCGGGAAGGGCTGTACCGGCAGCAGCTTGCCGTCCACGCGCAAGTGCGAATAGCCCTTGCCGCGCGCCCACTTCGCCAGGTCCGTGTAGACGCCCTTGCGGTTGACGATCAGCGGCGCAAGAAGGGTGATCGTCTGATTCCTGAAATCCTTCAAAATTCTGGAAAGAATCAATTCTTCACTTTGCGGCTGGATCGGCACCTCGCAATCCGGGCAGTACTGCGTGCCGAGCTTGACGAAGGCGAGGCGCAGGAAGTGGTGCACTTCGGTGAGCGTGCCGACGGTGCTCTTCCTGCCGCCGCGGCTGGTGCGCTGCTCGATCGCGACGGTTGGCGGGATGCCGAAGATCGCGTCCACGTCCGGACGCGAAGCGCCCTGCACGAACTGGCGCGCATAGGCGTTCAGCGATTCCAGGTAGCGCCGCTGGCCCTCGGAAAACAGGATGTCGAAGGCGAGGGTGGATTTGCCCGAGCCCGACACGCCGGTGACCACGGTGAACCGGTTGCGCGGAATCTCGACGTCGATGCCCTTGAGGTTGTGCTCCTTGGCGTTATGGATCTGGATGGAAGTGCCGAGATAGCGGCCGGCCGGTTCGGCTGCTTTTGGTTGCTGGGTGAAGGCTTTTTCGTAGTCCCTGAGCGCCTTCGCCGTGTGGGAATCCGGATGCTTCGCCACTTCTTCCGGCGTCCCTGTGCAGACCACGTAGCCGCCGGCCTCTCCGCCCTCGGGGCCCAGGTCGATGATCCAGTCGCAGGCGCGGATCACGTCCAGGTTGTGCTCGATGACCAGCAGCGAATGCCCTGCGTCGAGCAGTTGCCGAAAGGCGCGCAGCAGCTTGGCGACATCGTCAAAGTGCAGCCCGGTGGTCGGTTCGTCGAACAGGAAGAGCTTCTGCGACTCGGTGCCGCCCGAGTCCACGAGGTGGCCGGCGAGTTTCAGGCGCTGCGCTTCGCCGCCGGAGAGTGTCGGTACCGGCTGGCCGAGGCGCAGGTAGTCCAGGCCGACTTCCTTCAGCGGGCGCAGTTTCGCCACCACGTCCGCTTCGCTGCGGAAGAAGTACAGCGCCTCCGAGACGGTCAGGTCCAGCACGTCGGCGATGGACTTGCCGCCGATCTTCACTTCCAGGATTTCGGCGCGGAAGCGGCGGCCATCGCAGTCCGGGCAGCGCAGGTAGACATCCGACAGGAACTGCATTTCGACATGCTCGAAGCCGTTGCCGCCGCAGGCCGGGCAGCGGCCGTTGCCAGAGTTGAAGCTGAAGGTGCCGGGCGTGTACTTGCGCTGTTTCGAATCGACCGTGTTCGAGAACAGCTTGCGGATCGAATCGAAGGCGCCGACGTAGCTCGCCGGGTTGGAGCGCGTGGTCTTGCCGATCGGCGTCTGGTCGACCATGACCACTTCCTCGATGCCCTCGGCGCCGCGCAGGCCGCGGTGCGCCCCGGGGGTGTCGGTCGGCTTGCCCTTGGCCTTGCGCAGCGCGGCGTAAAGCACGTCCTGCATCAGCGTTGACTTGCCCGAGCCGGAAACGCCGGTGACGCAGACCAGGCGATCGAGCGGAATGCTGACGTCGATGTCCTTGAGATTGTGTTCGGTTGCCCCAAGGACTTGAAGTTGATTTCTCGATCGGGCCTGTATTTTTTGCGAAGAAGCTTTCTTTCTTCCCGAAAAATATTCGGCGGTTATCGTGTTCTGTTTCCGCAATTCCGAGGGCGTGCCGAAGAACGCCACCTCCCCGCCGCGCTCCCCGGGCCCGGGGCCGATGTCGAGGATGCGGTCGGCGGCGAACATGATCTGCGGATCGTGTTCGACCACCACCAGCGAGTTGCCGGCGTCGCGCAGCCGCCGCATGACGTCGATCACGCGCCCCATGTCGCGCGGATGCAGGCCGATCGAGGGTTCGTCCAGCACGAAGAGCGTGTTGACCAGCGAGGTGCCGAGCGCCGTGGTGAGGTTGATGCGCTGCACCTCGCCGCCGGACAGGGTGCGCGATTGCCGGTCCAGCGTCAGGTAGCCCAGGCCGACGTCGCCGAGGAACTTGAGCCGCGTGCGTATCTCAACGAGCAGCAGGTCTGCCTGTTTTGGAAGTTCTATGTTTTTAAAGAATTCCCTCACCCTGTCCAAAGGCAAGAGCATCAGGTCATGAATGGACAGCCCATTCAATTTCCACAGGATCGAATCCGGCTTGAGGCGCGTGCCGTTGCAGGTCAGGCAGGGCGTGTAGGCGCGGTACTTGGAAAGCAGCACCCGGATGTGCATCTTGTAGGCCTTGCTCTCCAGCCACTTGAAGAAGCGCCGCACGCCGTACCAGGTGCCGGGCCAGGACTTGCGCCAGTTGACCCATTCAGGCTCGCCCTCCAGCACCCAGTTCTTGTGCTCGCCGCTCAATTCCCTGAATGGCGTATCCAGGGGGATCTTGCGCTTCTTCGCATACTTGACCAGGTCGTCCTGGCACTCCTTGAAGCTCGGGGATTGCCACGGCCGGATCGCGCCCTCGCGCAGCGTTTTCTTCTCGTCCGGCACGACCAGGCCGAAATCGACCCCGATCACGCGTCCGAAACCGCGGCAGGCGTCGCAGGCGCCGAGCGGTGAATTGAACGAGAAGGCTGCGGGTGTCGGCTCCGAATAGGAGATGTCGCAGTCAGGGCAGTGAAGGTGGGAGGAGAACTTCCAGGGTTTTCCATCTTCCGCGAACACGTTTACCTTGCCCTGGCCGATCCTGAGCGCGCTCTCCAGCGCCTCGGTGACGCGCGCTTTCTCGGCCGAGCCGATGCGCAGCCGGTCCTGGATCACTTCGAGCGATGTCGGCGTGCGTTCGTGGAATCGCGTGTAGCCCTGGCGTTCCAGCAGCGCCAGGATCTCTTTCTCCGCAAAATTCTTCGGAATGCCGACCGGGAATGCAATGACAAGCCTTTGGTCCGGTTTTTCCTTCAGAAAGCGAAAAATCGATTCCGGCGTATCCCTCATCACCGGCTTGCCGCAGCCCCTGCAAAACAGCTTTGCGGCCCGCGCGTAGAGCAGCTTGAGGTGGTCGTTCAGCTCGGTCATCGTGCCCACCGTCGATCGCGAGGTGCGCACCGGGTTGGTCTGGTCGATGGCGATGGCCGGCGGAATGCCCTCGATGGCGTCCACCTGCGGCTTGTCCATGCGGTCGAGGAACTGCCGCGCGTAGGGACTGAAGGTCTCCACGTAGCGGCGCTGGCCCTCGGCGTACAGCGTGTCGAAGACGAGCGAGGACTTGCCCGAGCCCGAGACGCCGGTGACGACCACCAGCTCGCCGTTCGGGATCGAGAGCGTCAGATTCTTGAGGTTGTTCTGCCTGGCGCCGCGGATGTGGATTGCGTCAGACGGAGGTGCTTCCTGCTTCACTCCCGTATTATCCCAGTTCAAGCAGCGGGGACTCACGGTTTGTCCGAAAAAACATCTGGCCGCGCAGGCCTGGCGATTTCCTTCGCGCTCGCGTCCGCGGTCGTCCTGTCCGCCATGGATGCCTTCACCAAACTGCTGGTGCAGGAATATCCGGTGATGATGATCGCGTGGGCGCGCTTCGGGGTCATGGCATTGCTGTACGGCGCGATTTCCTGGCGCAGCTTCGGCTGGCGCATGTTCCGGCCGCAGCGCATGCGGGTGCAGTGCCTGCGCGCGACGGCCGTGGTCTTCGCCACGATCGCGTTCTACAAGGGCTTGATCGTCCTGCCGCTGGCGGATTGCATCGCGATCGTCTTCGTCGCTCCCATCCTGACCGCTTTGATATCAAGCCGTTACCTCGGAGAACGGGCGACGGCGACGACCTGGGCCGTTATTGCCGCCAGCTTTGCCGGCGTGCTGCTGATCGTGCGGCCGGGCAGCGATCTGTTCAACTGGGCCGCGCTGTATCCCCTGATCTCCGCAGTCGGATTGGCCATATACCAGGTGACCACCCGCATCGTGTCGCAGGCCGATGACCCGCGCGTGACCATGTTCTTCACTTCCGTCGTGGTTTGCGCGGCATTTTCCCTGGCGCTTCCCTTCAGCTTCGTTGCTCCACGTTCTGGCACGGATCTCGGCCTGATGCTCCTGATCGGTGTGCTGGGCGCCGCGGGGCAATTGGCGCTCACGTTCGCATTTCGATACGCCCAGGCGGCGGTGGTGGCCTCGGTCGGCTACTCGGCTATCGTCTGGTCGGTGGCGATCGGCTGGCTGCTGTTCGGCCATGTGCCGGACGCCTGGTCGACGGCGGGAATGGCGGTCATCGCGGTGTCCGGTGTCGTGCTGGTGAAAAATGGAGGCAGGAAATGAAAGTAAAAGCAGCCGTCGTCCACAAAGCCGGTGCGCCGCTCGTCATCGAGACGGTGGACCTCGATGGCCCGAAGGCGGGCGAGGTGTTGGTCGAAATCAAGGCCACCGGCGTCTGCCACACCGACGAATTCACGCGCTCGGGCGCGGATCCGGAAGGACTGTTCCCGGCGATCCTCGGGCACGAAGGCGCGGGCATCGTGGTCGACGTCGGGCCTGGCGTGACGTCGCTCAAGACGGGCGATCACGTAGTCCCGCTCTACACGCCGGAATGCCGGCAGTGCAAATCCTGTCTCTCCCGGAAAACCAACCTGTGCACCGCGATCCGCGGCACGCAGGGGAAGGGTGTCATGCCCGACGGGACCAGCAGATTCAGCTTGAACAAAACAAGAATTCATCACTACATGGGTTGTTCCACGTTCGCCAACTACACCGTGCTGCCCGAGATCGCGCTGGCGAAGATCCGCGAGGACGCGCCCTTCGACAAGGTGTGCTATATCGGCTGCGGCGTCACCACCGGCATCGGCGCGGTGATCAACACCGCGAAGGTCGAGCCGGGCGCCAACGTGGTGGTGTTCGGCCTGGGCGGCATCGGACTGAACGTGGTGCAGGGCGCGCGCATGGCCGGCGCGAACATGATCGTCGGGGTTGATTTAAACGATAAAAGAGAAGATCTGGGACGTAAATTCGGGATGACGCACTTCGTCAACCCGTCCAAAGAAAAAGATTTGATAAATAAATTAATCGAAATGACGGGTGGCGGAGCCGACTACAGTTTTGAATGTATCGGCAACGTGGACGTGATGCGCCAGGCGCTGGAATGCTGCCACCGCGGCTGGGGCGTGTCGGTGATCATCGGCGTCGCGGGCTCCGGGCAGGAGATCAGGACGCGTCCTTTCCAGCTGGTGACCGGCCGGACCTGGAAGGGCACCGCCTTCGGCGGCGCGAGGGGGCGCACCGACGTGCCGAAGATCGTCGACTGGTACATGGAAAAGAAGATCAACATCGACGACCTGATCACGCACGTCATGCCGCTGGAAAGGATCAACGAGGCCTTCGACCTGATGCACGAAGGCAAATCCATCCGCTCGGTGGTGACGTTCTAGATGCCTGCGCTGATCGCGCTGGATTGGGGGACATCCTCGCTCAGGGGATACCTGCTTGGCGAAAACGGTGAAGTGTTGGAAAGCAGGCATGCTGAGCGCGGCATACTGAAGGTGGCCAATGGGGCATTTGCACAAGCCTGCCTGGAATTTTGCGCGGATTGGTTGAAGCAGCACGGTGAATTGCCGGCGATAGCTTCCGGCATGATTGGCAGCATGCAGGGCTGGAAAGAAGCACCCTATGTCGCCGCGCCCGCTTCCCTGCGGCAGGTGGCCGTCGCCTTGACCGGCGTGGATATTCCCGGGCACGGGCCGCTGCATATCGTGCCGGGCGTGAGCTACCGCGACCAGCATGGCGTGCCTGACGTCATGCGCGGAGAAGAAACGCAGTTGTTCGGCGCATTGGCCGGGGAGGGCGGGGCGCCACGCAGTTTTGTCCTGCCAGGCACGCACAGCAAATGGGCCGTGGCGGGAGCCTCGGGCATTGAACGGTTCACTACGTTCATGACGGGCGAAGTGTTCGCCGTTCTCAGGGCGCATTCCATCCTTGGCAGGCTGATGCCCGAAGATTGCGTCGTTGCCGCGGACGACGGATTCAGGCGAGGCGCCGATGCATCGCTGCACGGCGGCGGCGGGGGCCTGCTCAAGCGGCTGTTCAGTACCCGCACCCTTGGCTTGTTCAATGACGTGCCTGCGGCACAGCTCGCTTCCTACCTGTCAGGCCTGCTCATTGGTGAGGAAATATTCGCTGCCCGCAGTGCGGGATTGCTCCGTGATGCCGGCGCCGTCGGCATCATTGCCGACGCGACCCTTGCGGATCTCTACCGAATTGTCCTGGCGGAGGCAGATATCAAGAGCGTAATCCTGCCTGCCGATCTGGCTGCCGTAGGGCTATGGCAGATTGCAAAAGAGGCGGGAATCGTGGTGTCGAGCTGATGGGGGATAATCTCCCCGCGATGAGCCGGGATCGGGCAATAGCCCACGCAGAGAAGTACTTCGACGAGGGCGGATTCTTCGCCGACCTCGCGCGCCGGGTCGCC
>JANYII010000322.1 GCA_025358705.1 Betaproteobacteria bacterium
GCCCTCGCCTGGCTGCTGTGGCCGGCCAGCCTGCTGTTCGGGATTGTGGCTGTCGTTCGCCGTTTCCTTTACAGAATAAAAATTCTTGGATCAAAACACCCCGGCATTCCCGTCATCGTAGTGGGCAATCTCACTGCCGGCGGCAGCGGCAAGACGCCGCTGGTGCTGCGCATCGTCGAACTCCTGCGCGAACATGGATGGAAGCCCGGCATCGTCTCGCGCGGCCATGGTGGCTCCGCGGCGGCAAAGGGTGCCGCGCCGCGCGAGGCGAACATCGCCTCCGACCCGGCGGAAGTCGGCGACGAGCCAATCCTGCTTGCGCGCCGCAGCGGCTGCCCGGTGTGGGTGGCGCCCGAGCGTACCGAGGCTTGCCGGGTGCTGCGCGAGAAGCATCCGGAGTGCGACGTGATCGTGACCGACGACGGGCTGCAGCACTATGCGCTCGCCCGCGACATCGAGATCTGCGTGGTGGACGGCCGCGGCTTCGGCAATGGTTTCCTCATGCCGGCGGGACCGCTGCGCGAACCGCCGTCCCGCCTGGCGTCTGTCGACGCGGTCGTTGCGCACGGCAACGCGGAAATCAGAGGCTACAAGATGCGGCTGGAGGGAGAGTCCCTGATCCGGATGACCGACGCGCACGACGTGCGGCCGGCGAAATCCTTCGCCGGGCAGAAAATGCACGCGGTGGCGGGCATCGGCGATCCGAAGCGCTTCTTCCTCGACCTGGCGCGCTTCGGCATCAAGCCGGTACCGCATCCGTTCCCGGATCACCACCCGTTTCGCGCCGGGGAACTGGACTTCGGCGATGAAGCGCCGGTCGTGATGACCGAAAAGGACGCGGTAAAATGCCGGCGTCTGGCCAAGCCGAACCACTGGGTGTTTCCGGTGCGCGCATTGCTCGAACCCGCTTTTGAACGCTGGCTGCTGGAGAAGCTGAGTGGATCCAAAGCTGCTTGAAATCCTGGTCTGCCCCATCTGCAAGGGCCCGCTGCTGCACCGCCGGCCGGCCGATGAGCTGGTGTGCAAGGCAGACCGCCTCGGCTTTCCGATCAAGGACGGCATTCCGGTGATGCTGGAAGAAGACGCGCGCAAGCTTCCCCCCGAAGAGGAAGTGGCCTGAGCCGGGGGGATACCAAGGGGGGCAGAGACGTTTTGTCGGAGCCCTCCTTTCCGTTTCACGTAGTCATTCCGGCGCGGTACGCATCGACGCGTTTCCCCGGCAAGCCGCTCGTCGATATCGGCGGCAAGCCCATGGTGGTGCGGGTCTGCGAGCGCGCGGCGGCAAGCGGCGCCGCCAGCGTCGCGGTCGCCACGGATGATGAAAAAATCCTGCAGGCGGTCCAGGCACACGGGCATCGGGGGCTGATGACGCGCGCCGATCATCCTTCGGGCACGGACCGGATCGCGGAAGCCGCTGCCGCACTTGGATTGGGCGGCGACGCGATCGTGGTGAACGTGCAGGGCGATGAGCCGCTGATCGATGCGGGCCTCATCAGGGATGTCGCCGCAATGCTCGAACGCAGCCCCGACGCGAGCATGTCCACTGCCTGCCATCCGATCCATGACGACGCGTCGCTCGCCAATCCGAATGTGGTCAAGGTCGTGCTCGACGCGGCCGGCTATGCCCTTTATTTTTCCAGGTCGCGCATACCATTCCCGCGGGAAACCGGCGGCACCTGCTACCGTCACGCGGGGATCTATGGCTACCGCGTCGATTTCCTGAAGAAATTTTCATCCCTGGCGCCCAGCCCGATCGAGCAAACCGAAGCGCTGGAGCAGTTGCGGGCGCTGTGGCACGGCTACCGCATCGCAGTTGCGGTCAGCACCGTGGATATTCCGCCCGGGGTGGATACGCCGCAGGATCTGGAGGCGGTGCGTAGAATGTTGAAATAAGGGGAGAAAAATAATGCGACTCATTCTTCTGGGCCCGCCGGGTGCCGGCAAGGGCACCCAGGCCACGTATCTCACCAAGCACTACGGCATTCCGCAGATCTCCACCGGGGACATGCTGCGCGCGGCGGTCAAGGCGGGCACGCCGCTTGGCGTGGCGGCGAAGAAGGTCATGGATTCGGGCGCGCTGGTATCGGACGAAATCATCATCGGCCTGGTCAAGGAGAGGCTGAAGCAGCCTGATTGCGCGCAGGGCTATCTGTTCGACGGCTTCCCGCGCACCATTCCGCAGGCCGAGGCAATGCGCGACGCGAAAGTCGCCATCGACTACGTGCTGGAGATCGACGTCCCGGCAGAGGAGATCATCGTGCGCATGAGCGGCCGTCGCGCGCACCTGGCTTCGGGCCGCACCTACCACGTGAAATTCAATCCACCGAAGGTGGCGGGCAAGGACGACGTCACCGGAGAGCCATTGGTGCAGCGCGACGACGACCGCGAAGAGACGGTGAAGAAGCGGCTGGATGTTTACCAGGCGCAGACGCGGCCCCTGGTCGATTTCTACGGCAGCTGGGCCGCGGCAGGTGCGCCTGGCGCGCCCAAGTACCGGAAAATTCCCGGGCAAGGGAGCGTGGAAGCCATTCGTGACCGGGCAATCGCTGCCCTGACCTGATAAAATCCCCGCTCTTTTCAGGGGGAATTCGCATGTCCGGTGGAATCATTTTCGCGCTCGCCTGCGCCGCGATCGCAATCCTGTACGGCATTGTCTCGATCAAGTGGATCCTCGCGCAGCCCGAGGGCAACGAGCGCATGCGCGAGATCGCCGGCGCGGTGCGCGAAGGCGCCAGCGCCTATCTCAACCGCCAGTACATGACCATCGGCATGGTCGGCCTGGTGCTGACGGTGCTGATCGCGATTTTCCTCGACGGCTATACCGCGGCGGGCTTCGTGATCGGCGCGGTGCTGTCGGGGGCCACCGGCTACATCGGCATGAACGTCTCGGTGCGCGCCAACGTGCGCACGGCGGAAGCGGCGCGCACCGGCCTGAATGAGGCGCTGAACGTCGCTTTCCGCGGCGGTGCCATCACCGGCATGCTGGTGGTGGGCCTCGCGCTGCTCGGCGTCGCCGGGTATTTCGGCTTCCTGTATGCCAACGCGCACGACAAGACCGACCTCGCGCACATCATCCATCCGCTGATTGGCCTGGGCTTCGGCGGCTCGCTGATCTCGATCTTCGCGCGGCTGGGCGGCGGCATCTTCACCAAGGGCGCCGATGTCGGTGCCGACCTGGTGGGCAAGGTCGAAGCCGGCATTCCCGAGGACGACCCGCGCAATCCCGCGGTGATCGCCGACAACGTCGGCGACAACGTCGGCGACTGCGCCGGCATGGCCGCCGACCTGTTCGAGACCTACGCCGTGACCATCATCGCCACCATGCTGCTCGCCGCGCTGATGGTGAAGACCTCCAGCGTCAATGCGGTCGTCTATCCGCTGGTGATCGGCGGCTTTGCCATCATCGCCTCGATCGTCGGCACCTGGTTCGTGAAGGCCAAGCCGGGCGAGAAGAACGTCATGCCGGCGCTCTACAAGGGATTGATCGTGGCCGGCGCCCTCGCGCTGGTCGCGTTCTGGCCCATCACCCAGTGGATGATGGACGACATCGTCAAGAACGTGCCCTTCGACATCGGCGGCAAGAAGGTCATGATCACCATCTGGCACCTGTGGGGTACGGCGGCGGTCGGCATGGTGCTCACGGGGTTCCTGGTCTGGATCACCGAGTACTACACCGGCACGGATTACAAGCCGGTGCAGCACGTGGCCGCGGCCAGCGTCACCGGCCACGCCACCAACATGATCGCGGGCCTGGGCGTGTCGATGAAATCCACCGCCTGGCCGGTGATGGCGGTTTGCGTGGCGATTTTCTGTTCGTACTCGCTCGCGGGCCTGTACGGCATCGCGATCGCCGCAACCTCGATGCTCTCGATGGCAGGCATCATCGTCGCGCTGGACGCCTACGGCCCGATCACCGACAACGCCGGCGGCATCGCGGAGATGGCGAAGCTGCCCGATTCGGTGCGCGCCATCACCGATCCGCTGGACGCGGTCGGCAATACCACCAAGGCGGTCACCAAGGGCTATGCCATCGGCTCTGCCGGCCTCGCCGCGCTGGTGCTGTTCGCCGATTACACGCACGCGCTCGAGGCGGCGGGCAAAGCGGTTTCTTTCGATCTCTCGAACCACATGGTGGTGATCGGCCTGCTGATCGGCGGCATGGTGCCGTTCCTCTTCGCCGCCATGGCGATGGAGGCGGTCGGCCGTGCCGCGGGTGCGGTGGTGGTCGAAGTGCGCCGCCAGTTCAAGGAAATCCCCGGCATCATGGAAGGCACCGCCAAGCCCGAGTACGGCACCGCAGTAGACATGCTCACCAAGGCCGCGATCAAGGAGATGATGATCCCGTCGCTGCTGCCGGTGGCGATACCGGTGCTGGTCGGCCTGATCCTCGGGCCGCAGGCGCTGGGCGGCGTGCTGATGGGAACCATCGTCACGGGCCTGTTCGTCGCGATCTCGATGTGTACCGGCGGCGGCGCCTGGGATAACGCAAAGAAGTACATCGAGGACGGCCACTACGGCGGCAAGGGTTCCGACGCGCACAAGGCCGCGGTCACCGGCGATACGGTGGGCGATCCCTACAAGGACACCGCGGGGCCCGCGGTCAATCCGCTCATCAAGATCATCAACATTGTCGCGCTGCTGGTAGTGCCGCTGATGTGAAACAGGATCCGCTGGCCCTGGCGTTCTTCGGGGCGGCGCTTGCGGCTCTCGCGGGGCTGCTGCTTTACGTGTTCGTTTTCAAGACGCCCGATCCGGCAAGTACAGGCAGCCCGGACCGGGCGTTTGATTTTCTAGGGGTACTGCGCGGCAAGGTCGGGCGCGTGGCGGATCAGTTCCGGGACAAGCCCGCCGAAACAACCGCACCGAGACCTTCAGCACAACCCGCGCCGAAATCTTCCCCGCCGCCTGTTGCGGCATCGGGCTCCGGCATCGAAGCGGGGCGCACCTGGCGCTACGCAGTGGTGGTCGAGCCGCCCGTCTGGCGCGACATCACGCTGACCTACCGCACCGAGCGCGAGGACGCCGGCATCGGCGTGCTCACGGATTTCGTGCATGCCGGGGGCAAGATGAATTTCCACCTCGGCACCTTTGCACCCGACCACCCGAGCCACGAAAACACGCGCTTTCCCGGATTTTTCATGTATGCCGCGTACCTCAAGCAGCCCCTCGCGATCGGCCAGCCGGTCGCGTTTGGCTGGCACTGGCAGGGGAAAAGCGCGGGCAGCATGAAGCGCTTCGATGGGCAGGTGACCGCCTGGGAAGACGTGCAACTGCCTGCCGGCAAACTGAGCGCGGCGAAGATCGAAGGCACGCTGACCTACCGCGAAGACGGCCAGTTCCGGGCCGGGGCTCGCGAAACGTTCTGGTACGCGCCAAGCGTGTCGCAGGTCATCAGGATCGTGCGCGACGGCCGCACGCCCGACGAAGGTTCCAGCCGGATCGTCGCCGAGCTGGCCGACTACCGCTAGCGCAGGCCGGCGACGATGGCCTCGACGCATTGCGCCGGCGGCCGCGTGATGTCCACCGCCAGCGCACCTGTGGGCGGTTCGAGGGCGGCGAACTGGCTGTCCAAGAGAGAAGCCGGCATGTAGCGGTGCTTGCGCTCCGCCAGGCGCGCTCGGATCAGCTCGATGCTGCCGCGCAGGTGAACGATGCGGCAGTCGGCGAGGCTCCTGGACAGGACCTGCCGGTAGGACTCCTTCAAAGCGGAACAGGCGAGTACCGCGACTTTCTGCGCGCGTAGTTTGCCGTTCAGCAGCTCGAGCCAGGGTTGGCGGTCGGCATCAGTGAGCGGGGTGCCGGCCGCCATCTTGGCGACGTTCGCCGGCGGATGAAATTCGTCCGCGTCGAGAAATGGGAAGCCGAGCCGGTCGGCGAGCAGCTTGCCAATCGTGCTCTTGCCGGAGCCCGAAACCCCCATGACAATGATCACGCTCACGTGATAGCGATCACGATCATGCTCTGGAGGTCGGGTGTCCGCCGAATTTTGCGCGCATCATGGCGAGCAGCTTGCGCGCGTAGTCGGATTTGCCCTGGCTGGAGAAGCGCGCCATCAGCGCCATGGTGATCACCGGTGTCGGGACGCCGAGCTCCACGGATTCCTGCGCGGTCCAGCGTCCTTCGCCGGAATCCGGGACGATCGGCGCGATGCGCTGCAGGTCTTCGTCTTCCTTCAGGATTTCGGCGGAGAGGTCGAGCAGCCAGGAGCGCACCACGCTGCCGTGGCGCCAGGTCTCCGCCAGGCG
>JANYII010000001.1 GCA_025358705.1 Betaproteobacteria bacterium
GCCCGAAATCACCGTCGCGCGCACCGACTACGGCATGCGCCTGGTGACGCTGCGCAGGATCGACGACAAGCAGACGCACGGGCGCTCCACGCACATCCTCTTCCCGCAGGCCTTCGTCATCCCGATGAACGCGGAGATGACCATTACGCAATGGCACGTGCCGGTGGACGACAGGGGCTGCTACTGGTATTCCATCTTCACCAGCTTTACCACGCCGGTGGACAAGAAAACCATGCGCGAGCAGCGCCTCAAGACCTACCCCGCGCCCGACTACAAGCCGATCCACAACCGCGCCAGCGGCTGGGGTTTCGATGCCGAGCAGCAGCGCAAGGCCACGTATACGGGCATGGGTTTCGATATCAACATCCATGACCAGTTCGCCTGCGAGTCGCCCGGCCAGATCGCGGACCGCACGAAGGAGAATCTCGGCTCGAGCGACAAGGGCATCGTGCTTTACCGCCGGCTGCTGGTGGATGCGATAAATAAAACCGCAAAAGGCGAAAAGACGATGATGATGCTCGACGCCGCGCAGGCGTCGGCCCTCACTGGCCCGCCCGCCGTCGATGGCATCGGCGCGACCGACCGCTGGGACGACTATTACAAGGAAGCCGACGCGGCTCGCAGGAACCGCGCGCCATGGGCCGCCAAGGCCGCATGAAGGAGTTGTTGAAGGAAATCAAAAGCAGAGGGATCGAAACCGTTCGATTCTCCTTCGCCGACCAGCATGGCATTCTCCGCAGCAAATCCATCGCCGCAGCAGAAGTGCCGGCGGCGCTGAAGAGCGGCGTCGGCTTCCCGAGCTCGCTACTCGCCAAGGACACTTCCTGCAAGACCGTGTTCCCGGTGTTCACGCCGGGCGCGGGCCTCGGTATGCCGGAACTCGAGGGTGCCGCAGACGCAGTGATGGTCGCAGACCCGACGACTTTTCGCGTGCTGCCCTGGGCGCACAAAACCGGCTGGCTGCTCTGCGACCTTAGGTTTCCCGGCAGTTCAAATGCGGGCAAGCCCGTGCCCTTCGACACGCGCGCGCTCCTCAAGGACGCGCTCGCGAAGCTCGCCCGAGCGGGCTACGGCCTTCTCGCGGGGCTGGAGGTGGAGTTCCATATATTTCGCATCGCCGATCAGCGCCTGCGCCCGGAGGATGCCGGCCAGCCGGGCTCGCCGCCGGCGGTGGAACTGCTGAACACCGGATACCAGCTTCTCTCCGAGGCGCGCTTCGACCAGCTCGAGCCCGCGCTGGAGATCCTGCGCACTAACCTCGCTGGTCTCGGCATGCCGCTGCGCAGCTTCGAATGCGAGTTCGGCCCAAGCCAGGCGGAGATCACGCTAAGCGCGCAGGACGGCCTTGCCGCCGCGGACACCATGCTGCTGTTCCGCAGCGCGGCCAAGCAGGCGCTGCGGCGGCACGGCTACCACGCCACCTTCATGTGCCGCCCGAAGCTGCCCAACGTCATGTCGAGCGGCTGGCACTTGCACCAGAGTCTTTTCGGCCTTTCGAATAAAAAAAATTCTTTTACGCCAAAAGAAAAAAGCCAACCCCTGTCCCCCATCGGCCAACACTATCTTTCCGGCCTGCTCGAGCACGCGCGCGCGGCCTGCGCCTTCGCCACGCCGACGATCAACGGCTACAAGCGCTACCGCCCCTACTCGCTCGCGCCCGAGCGCGTCATCTGGGGCCGCGACAGCCGCGGCGCGATGCTGCGCGTGGTCGGCGGACCTGGCGATCCGGCAACGCGCGTCGAAAACCGCATCGGCGAGCCCGGGGCGAATCCGTACCTGTACTTCGCTTCGCAAATCCACTCCGGCATGGACGGGATGCAACGAAAGCTTTCGTTGTGCGAACCGGAGCGGACCCCTTATGAATCCAAGGCACAGCTCCTGCCGCGATCCCTTGACGAAGCAATCGGGCAGTTGAGAACGAGCAAGGTCTTGCGCGATGGCATGGGATCCGCGTTCGTGGACTACTATTGCCACATCAAGCAAGCCGAGGTCGAGCGATTCAATCTCGGTAACAAGGACGCCGCGGATGACCGCGAGGTGAGCGAATGGGAGCACCGGGAATACTTCGATCTGCTGTAGCCCACCTCGAAAAGGGCGAATGGCAGGCCGCGCACGAGATCGTGCAGCAGGACGAGGAATCCGACCTGTCCTGCTGGGCGCACGGCATCGTGCACGTCCTGGAGGGCGACCTGCCAAACGCGCGCTACTGGTACGGCCAGGCGAAGCGCGCTTTCCCGAAGGATTATTCGGTTCCGGCCGAGATCGCGGCGCTCAAAGATGCGTGCAATTGAGGTAATTTCCGTTCTGACGTTTCTTTTTCTATTAGGAATATCAATAGAAAAAATAGAAACGACAAACACCCTGCTTCCGATCGCCGCATTGCTCGGCTGGCTGCTGGCCGATCTCTTCAGCGGCCTGTTGCACTGGGCGCTCGACACCTATGGCAGCGTGCGCACGCCGCTCGTGGGTCCCGCGATCATCCGCCCCTTCCGCGAACACCATGCCGACCCGCTGGGCATGACGCGCCACGATTTCTTCGAAGTGAACGGCGCAAGCTGCCTGGGCTGCCTGCCGCTACTTGCGGGTGCCGTGGCATTCCCGGGGGGATTCTGGCATTCGGTACTGGTATCTACTTCAATCGGAATTCTTTTCACAAATCAGTGCCACAAGTGGGCCCACATACCTTCCGAGAAAAATGCCTTTCTGATAAGGAATCTCCAAAAGCTCGGCCTGGTGCTGCGACCTGCCGAGCACGCGAAGCACCACACCGCGCCCTACAACTCGCACTTCTGCACCGCGAGCGGCTGGCTCAACCGCCCGCTCAACTTCCTCCTCAAATGAACCAGCGCCTGCGCATCGACCTGGGCAAGCGCGCGGGCGTGACTTCCGGCCTGCTCGGCGTGCTATGCGTGCTGGCGGAGTTCTGCTTCCTCTTTCCGGATCTTCTCGTCACCCGGGAAGCGCTGCCGGTCTACAAGTCGAACCTGTCCATCTTCCGCGGCATCATGTGGACCAGCATTGTCACGACTCTCTTGCTGGGCGCCTTGAGCGCGATCCTGCTGCGCTCGAAGTCGCATGGCCTGCTCGGAATGGCGCTCGGCGCCGTGGCCCTTCTCATGCGATTCACCGATTCGGTGGAAACCGGCACCACGCCGGTGAGCGCGGGGCTGGATTACTTCGTTCTGGAACTGCTGGTGCTCGGATTGATCTTCATCCCACTGGAAAGGCTATTCGCCCTCCACCGGCAGCGCATTTTCCGCAAGGGCTGGCAGACGGACCTGAAGCACTTCTTCGTCAGCCACGCGGGCGTGCAACTGCTCTCCTTCGCAGTGCTGATCCCCGCGCAGGCGTTCTTCTCCTGGGCGGTAAAGCACGATTTCCAGGCGACCGTCGCGGCGCAGCCGGTCTGGATCCAGTTCATCGAAATCCTGCTCGCGGCGGACCTCGTCACCTACTGGGTACACCGCGCCTTCCACCAGCTGCCGTTCCTCTGGCATTTCCACGCCATCCACCATTCCAGCCAGGAGATGGACTGGCTGGCCGGATCGCGCATTCACATCGTGGACGCGCTGGCCACCCGCTCGGCGGCGTTCATCCCGATCTTCGTGCTCGGCTTCTCACAGGCGGCGCTGGTGACGTACGTGGCGTTCGTCTCGTTCCACGCGGTCTACATCCACTCCAACACGCGCTGGCGCTTTCCGGTGCTGCGCTGGCTGATCGCCACGCCCGAGTACCACCACTGGCACCACACCTCGGACGAAGAAGGCCTGGACAAGAACTTCGCCGCCTTCCTGCCGCTCTGGGACTGGCTGTTCGGCACCGTGCACCTGCCGCATCACTGGCCAAGGAAATACGGCACCGTGAAATTCCAGCCGCCGGAGTCCTACCTCGGGCAGCTCG
>JANYII010000073.1 GCA_025358705.1 Betaproteobacteria bacterium
CGCAGCTCGCTTGCAGGCGGCGGGATTCGAGGTGCTGGGATACGACGTCTCGCCGGAAGCCATGCGCGCGTTCGAAGGCACGGCGACGCCGGCGGCGATGCAGGCAAAGCGGATCGTCCTCGCCGTCTTCGATACCGCCGACGTGGAGCGGGTCGTGAGCGAGTCGAGCGCATCGTTGTACATCGACTGCACGACGGGAGACCCGGCGCGCATCGAAGTGCTGGCGCGCGGCCTCGCGGCGAGGAACGTGGAATTTGTCGAGGCGCCGCTTGCTGGCTCGAGCGAAGCCATACGGCGTGGCGAGGCGACCATGTTCGTCGGCGGAGACGGCGCGGGATGCGAGGACCTGCTGGCCGCGATCAGCGCCCGACGAATCGCGGTCGGACCTGTCGGCATGGCATCACGCGCCAAGCTCGCGATCAATCTTGTGCTGGGACTGGACCGCGCGGCGCTTGCGGAAGGCATGGCGTTTGCAGAGGCGATTGGCATCGAACGGTGGCAGTTTCTCGAACTCTATCGGGCGTCCCCCGCCGCTTCCGCGGCGTCGCTCGCCAAGGGCGAAAAGATGGTGAGTGGAGACTTCGCCCCCGAATCGCGCATCCGGCAGCACTTGAAGGACGTGGAGCACATCCGGCGCTACGCGCGCGTCGCGCTTCCTTTGACGGTGGCGCATGAGAAATTGCTCGCTGATTCGGTCAACGCCGGCGATGGAGAACAGGACAACGCGGCGATCATTCTTCAATACATGAGGAATCGAAAATAAAAATCATGCCCTTGCTGCGATTGTCGATTTCTGCCGTGCTGATCGGCCTCAGCGCCGGCGCGATGGCGCAGGCCTATCCCGGTAAACCGGTCAGCGTGATCATTCCATTTCCGCCAGGCGGAACCCTGGATTTTGTCGGTCGCCTGCTAGCGCAGAAGCTCTCGGAGCAGATGGGGCAGAATTTCGTCGTCGAGAACCGTCCCGGCGGCAATGGAACCATCGGCGGCAGTGCGGTGGCAAAGGCGCAGCCCAACGGCTACACGCTGCTCTTCAACGCCTCGACGTTCACCACCGCGCCGATGACGATGAGCGCGCCACCTTACGACGTGGTCAGGGACTTCGAGCAGGTCGCGCTGGTTGCACTCGCGCCGCTGGCCGTCGCAATCAGGAAGGACCTTGCGGCCACGGATGTAAGGAGTTTGATCGCCTATGGCAAAGCCAATCCCGGCAAGCTGACTTTTGCCATCGGATCCACAGGTTCGGCGGGCCACCTGGCCACGGAGCTTCTCAGGCGCGCGAGCGGCATCGAGTACCTGATCGTGCCCTACAAGGGGACTGCGCCCGCTTTCCAGGACCTGGTCGGCGGAAGAATCGACGGCTTCATCGACCCGATCCTCGGGTCCGCCTCGTTTGCCAAGGCAGGACAGCTTAAGGTCATCGCGGTGACTTCCAAGGTCCGGGTGCAGGCCCTGCCGGATGTTCCCACCGTCGGCGAATCCATCCCGGGCTACGAGGCCTATAGCTGGTATGGCTTGTGGGGTCCGGCGAAGCTGCCCGGCGATATCGCGCAGCGCCTGAACGCGGAGGTCAACAAGGCATTGGCGACCGACATGCGCGACAAGCTCATTCCGCAGGGCCTGCTGCTTACGCCGGGTTCCATCGAGGACTTTGCGCGCTTCCAGAAGGAAGACATGGCGCGCTCGGCGAAAATCATCGCCGATGGAAAGATCCGTGCCGAATGATCGTCGAGCAGTAGTTACGGGCACCAGCGCCGGCATCGGCCAGGCCGTTGCCCGGGTGCTGCTGGATCAGGGCTGGCAGGTTACGGGATTCGACGCCGCCGCCGCGAGCATTGTTCACCCCGGATTTGACGCGGTATGCGTGGACCTTTGCGATGGTGCTGCGACAGAGGTAGCGGCGGCCCGGGCGACCGGCGCGCAGGCATTGATCCATGCGGCCGGCGTATTGCGCGTCGGAAAGCTCGGCAGCCAGAGCGCGGCGGAAGGCGAAAAGATGTGGCGCGTTCACGTCGATTCGGTGGCGCGCATCGGCAACATCCTGATCCCGGCGATGGCGGCTCGCGGCGCGGGCCGCGTGGTGTTGATCGGCAGCCGCGTCGCGCGCGGCAAGGCCGGGCGCAGCCAGTACGCCGCCACCAAAGCCGCGCTGATCGCGATGGCGCGAAGCTGGGCGGCGGAGGTCGTGGCTGCCGGCGTGACCATCAACGTGGTTTCGCCAGCGGCGACGCAAACCGCCATGCTGGAGGATCCCGCGCGCGGGTCGGAATCGCCGCGCATTCCTCCGATCGGTCGGTACATCCGGCCCGACGAGATCGCGGCCCTTGTCAGTTACCTGCTTTCCCCCGCGGCTGCCGCGATTACGGGGCAGGATATTCAGATTTGCGGCGGAGCTTCCCTGCCGCGCTAGGCAGTGGCCACAAAAAGGATACGGGACAATATGAAACGCGACGCTGTACTGACGATTGACTTGCCTGCGGAAAACGGCAAGCGGGAGATCTACCAGGTCAGGGCACCAAAGGAATTCAAGAAGCCCTCGCGCCCGTTCACGCGTATCGCCTACGCCGCCGCGCATGTCGTTGCGGACCCGCTGTCCGCGAAGGATCCATGGCTGGAGGCGGCGATTGATTGGGACGCGACGATCGCCTACCGCAGGCACCTCTCGTCCTGGGGTTTTGGCATCGCCGAAGCGATGGACACGGCGCAGCGCGGCATGGGGCTGGATTGGACGAATTCTCTCGAACTGATTCGCCGGACCCTCGAGTCAGTGCCTGAGGCAGTCGTAGCCTCCGGGGCGGGCACTGATCATCTGTCCCATGGGGAAAAGCATTCGATAGAAAAAATACAACAAGCGTACGAAGAGCAGTGCGCGGCGATCGAAAAACTCGGCGGCCGCATCATCCTGATGGCCAGCCGCGCGCTGGCCGCGAGCGCGAAATCGCCGGAAGATTACGCGAAGGTCTACCACCGCATTCTCGGGCAGGTGAAGCAGCCGGTGATCATTCACTGGCTGGGCGAGATGTTCGACCCGGCGCTGGCGGGCTATTGGGGAAAGAAGGATCACTACGGAGCGATGGATGTTTGTTTGGACGTTCTCTCCCGAAATTCCTCGAAGGTTGATGGCATAAAGATCTCCCTGCTCGACAAGGACAAGGAAATCGCCATGCGCCGCATGCTGCCGAAAGGCGTGCGCATGTACACCGGCGACGATTTCAATTTTGCCGAATTGATCGAGGGCGATGCTCAGGGCTACTCGGACGCGTTACTCGGCATCTTCGACTCGATCGCGCCCGCGGCGTCACAGGCCTTGACTTATCTTTCGGAGAAAAATCCCCAGGGCTATCACGAGGTCCTGTCTCCTACCGTTCCCCTGTCGCGCCATATCTTCCGGTCACCCACGCGGTTCTACAAGACCGGCGTCGTGTTCATGGCCTGGCTGAACGGCCACCAGGACCATTTCGTCATGGTGGGTGGGCAGCAGAGCGCGCGCAATGCGCTGCACTTCGCCGAACTCTTCCGCCTCGCGGACGCCGCCGGCCTGCTGCAGGATCCCGAACTCGCCTGTCGACGGATGAAGCATCTGCTCTCGGTGCATGGAATTTAGAAAGCTGAGCGAAGGATTCGGCGCCGAGGTGCACGGCGTGGATTTGCGCGACGGAAAAATATTCGAGAAGCTGAAAAAGGCTTTTTTTCAGCATCAGGTCCTGATGCTGCGCGGCCAGAAGCTGACGGCATCAGAGTACCTGCAGTTCGCGCGCCGCCTCGGCCCGCCCGAGCCGCACGTCATCGACCAGTTCCACCATCCCGAGCACGCCGACATCCTGATCCTGTCGAACGTGACGAAGAACGGCCAGCCGACCGGGCTCGCGGACGCCGGCACCTACTTCCACACCGACTATTCGTATCTCGAGGTGCCTGCGCGCGCGACCATGCTCTATTCGATCCAAGTGCCGAAAAAGGGCGGCGATACGTTGTTTGCGAATCAATATGCCGCGTATGAGGATTTATCGAGAGAAGTAAAAGCAAAAATACAAAACCTTGTCGCACTGCATCATTACGGCAACCGCGACGACCAGGACAAAGGCTCGCGCACGGTTGCCTCGGTGCTTTCCGAGGACCAGGAAAGGAAGGTGACCTGGGTAAAGCACCGGGTCGCGCGCCCGCACCCCGTGACCGGCCGGACCGCGCTTTACTCGGTGTCGGGAAGTTCCTTCGGCATCGAGGGCATGCCCCAGGACGAGTCGGTCGCGCTGCTCGACGAGCTGAAGCGGCATTCGACGCAGGATAAGTACCAACTGCGCCTGAAATATGGCGTTGGCGATGTCGTAATCTGGGACAATGCTTCGCTGCTGCATTCGGCGACGCTGACTGATCCGGAGGATCCGCGCACGCTGTGGCGCATAACCGTCAAAGAGGAGGGGAGACCATCATGAAGAAATACCTTGGTATCGCGCTTGGAATATTTTTTTCATTGAATTTGAATGCGCAAACAATAACGCTGCACGGCGCGGTGCAATTCGCCGACGACCACGCCTTCAACAAGGCGCTGCTCAAGTTCGAGGAGTTGGTGAAGAAGTACTACGGCAAGCCGATCAATTTCGTGCTCCACCGCAACAGCGAGCTCGGCCTGGAGAAGGACTACTTCGCGTACATGAACCAGGGCAAGGCCGTGGACTACGGCATCGTTTCCCCGGCGCACATGTCGACTTTCGCCAAGGCGGCGCCGTTCATCGACGCGCCGTTCATCTTCCGCGACATCGCGCACTGGAACAAGGTGCTGGACGCCGACCTGCTCAAGCCCGTCGCGGATGAAGTCGCGGCCAAGGCCGAAGTGATGCTGATCGGCTACGCCGGCGGCGGCACGCGCAACATCTTCGTCAACAAGCCGGTACGTAATCTCGCCGAGATGAAGGGCCTCAAGGTCCGCGTGCAGGGCGCGCCGATCTGGAGCCGGAGCTTCGCCGCGATCGGCATGGCGCCGACCGTGATCGCCTACAACGAGATCTACAACGCGATCCAGAACGGCGTCATCTCCGCGGGCGAGAACGAAGCGGCGGGCGTCGAGGCAATGAAGTTCTACGAGGTCGGCCAGTACCTGTCGATCACCGAGCACGCCATCACCATCCGGCCGATCTGCTTCTCGGGCAAGACCTTCAAGAACCTGCCTGCCGACTTGCAGGCGGCGATCCTGAAGGCCGGCAAAGAGGCGGGCGCCTACGGCCGCCAGATCGAGTCCTCCGAGGATGCGCAGAAGCTGGACGCCCTGGAGAAGGCCGGCAAGCTCAAGCGCGTGCCGTTCACGGATCGCGCGCAGATGAAGAGACTGGCCGACCCGGTGATGATCGAGTACGCCAAGGAAATCGGCGCCGACCAGATCTTCGCGAAGATCAACGCCATAAAGTAACCGTCCACGTGAAGCGTATTATCGGGTTCTACCATCAGCTGCTGACGTGGCTGATGGTGGGGACGGTCGCGGTCCTGATCGTCCCCGTCACGCTGCAGATCATCTCGCGCTACACCGCCCTCATCCCGTCCTGGATCTGGACCGAGGAGCTGTCCAGGTTCCTCTTCATCTGGATGGTGATGCTGGGCGCCATGATCGGCGTGCGCGAGAGCACGCACTTCGAGGTCGACGTCTGGCCTGACCTGAAGCCGAAGGCCACGGCGCTGCTGCGCATCGTTTCCAACGTCTTCGTGCTGGTGTTCGCGCTGGTGTTCGTCTGGTGGGGTTTCGAGTTCCTGCGTTTCGGCTGGAACCAGAATTCCGAGCTGGCCGAGCTGCCGATGGGGTTCATCTTCGCGGCCTGGCCGGTCGCGGGCCTCACCTGGCTCCTGTTCCTCGGCGAATCGTTGCTCGACAATTTCCGCATCCTGACTTCGAAGTCTGCGGCGTGACCGCCGTCGCCCTTACGCCCGGCATGGCGGCGCTCGCGCTGTTCGGCGCCTTCTTTGTGCTGCTGGTGGCGCGCGTGCCGGTCGCCTTCGCGCTCGGCCTCGCCTGCCTGCCGATCCTGTTGATCGAGCCACGCCTGTCGCCGATGATGCTGTTCAACGAGACCTTCAAGGCCTACAACTCCTTCATCCTGCTGGCGGTGCCGTTTTTCCTTCTGACCGCCAACCTCATGAACATCGGCGGCATCACCGAACGCATGGTGCGCCTGTCGCGCACCATGGTGGGCAATTTTCCCGGCGCGCTGGCGCAGATAAACGTGTTGTTGTCTGTTTTTTTTGCCGGCATCTCGGGTTCCTCCACTGCGGACGCGGCCAGCCAGTCGAAGATCTTCATCGAGGCGCAGGTGAAGGAGGGCTATGGCCTGTCGTTCTCGATCGCGATTACTGCCGTGTCGGCGGTGCTCGCTGTCATCATCCCGCCCTCGATCCTGATGATCGTCTGGGGCGGCGTGATCTCGACTTCGATCGGCGCCATGTACCTTGCCGGCATCATTCCCGGCCTGCTGATCGCGCTGGCGCAGATGGCCACGGTGCACGTCTACGCGAAAATCTACAATTACCCGGTCTATCCGCGCGCGACGCTCAGGGAATTTTTCCAGTCCGCATGGGATTCTCTGCCGGCGCTGTTCACGCCCTTCATCATCGTCGGCGGCATCCTGCTCGGCTGGTTTACCGCCACCGAGTCGGCCGCGATCGCCGTTCTCTATGCGGCCGGGCTGTCGATCTTCGTCTATCGAGAGATGGACATGAAGCAGCTCTACAACGCGCTTTCCGAGACCGGGAAGCTATCGGCGGTGGCGCTGTTCTGCGTCGGCACCGCATCGGCCTTCGGCTGGCTGCTCGCCTACTACCAGATCCCGAAGGCGTTGCTGGCGAATGTCAGCACCTGGGGCATGGGCATCACCGGCGTCGGCTTCTTCATCGCCTTCTGCTTCCTGGTTGTCGGCTGCTTCCTCGATGCGATTCCCGCGATCATCATCGTCGGCACCATCCTGCAGCCGCTTGCGGCATCGGTGAACATGCACCCGATCCATTTCGCCATCATCGGTATTGTCTCGCTCGCCTTCGGCCTGGTGACGCCGCCCTACGGCCTGTGCCTGATGATTTCCTGCGCGGTGGCCAAGGTGCCGCTCAAGTTCGCGCTGAAGGACACGCTGATCATGCTGGTGCCGATGCTGCTGATGCTGGCGGCGATCATCATCTTTCCCGAGATCCCGCTGATCCTGCCCAAGCTGGTGGCGCCAGAGCTCCTGAAGTGAAGCCGCCCGATCCATCGCTGCTGTCGCTAAATACCGCGACGGTCAAGGCGCGCTGGAACCTGGCGCAGGCCATAGAAGGCTGCGCGCGCCACGGCATCCGCGGCATCGCGCCCTGGCGCGACAAGCTTGCGGAGCTCGGGCTCAAGAAGGCGGTTTCCCTGATACGGAGCCATGACCTGTCCGTGACGGGGCTCTGCCGCGGCGGCTTCTTTACCGCGAAGGATTGGCTGGACGACAACCGGCGCGCCATTGAGGAAGCGCACGCGCTGGAAGCCGATTGCCTGGTACTGGTTGTGGGTGGTCTGCCTGAAGGTTCCAAAGATTTGATTAAAGCCAGAGAAAGAATCAAAGAATCTATTTCAATGATTCTTCCTGAGGCGCGCGCCGCCGGCGTGCCGCTCGCCATCGAGCCGCTGCACCCGATGCAGGCGGCGGACCGCGCCTGCATCAACACACTGGAGCAGGCGCTGGACGTCTGCGATGCGCTAGGAGAAGGCGTCGGCGTCGCGGTCGACGTCTATCACGTCTGGTGGGACCCGAAGCTCGAGGAGCAGATCAGGCGCGCGGGCAGGAAGCGCATCCTCGGTTATCACATCTGCGACTGGCTGGTGCCGACGCGCGACCTGGCGTTTGATCGCGGCATGATGGGCGATGGGGTCATTGAATTGAAAAAAGTCAGAAGCTGGATTGAAGCCGCCGGATACCCGGGCTTCCATGAAGTCGAGATCTTTTCCGAGCGCGACTGGTGGCAGCGCGACCCGGACGAGGTCATGCGCACGATGAAGGAGCGCCACCTGAGCGCGAGCTAGCCGTTCAGCGCTTGACGCGGATCAGCAGCACCAGCGGCAGCACGACGAGCGAAGTCGCGATGAAGAACACGAACGCGTCCAGGTAGCCGATCATCGCCGCCTGGCGCGCCATCTCGCGTGAGAACCCGGCCAGGCCGCGCAAATCCTCAAGGTTCCATGCACCGCCTATCCACGGCATCGAAGCCGATGCGCTGTAAGGCGTGACGCGCTCGGCCAGCTCGGCGTAGCCGGTGCGCGCCATGTGCACCGCGAGGGCGATGCTGAGCGAGATGTGCACGCTCGAGCCGAAGTTGCGCACCATGTGGAACACCGCCGATCCCTCGGAGACAAGCTCGGGGACGAGCGTGGAGAAGCTCACCATGGTGATCGGCACCCACAGCACGCCGACACCCAGGCCCTGCAGCGCCATCGGCCAGAACACGTCCGCGGTGCTCGGGTTCATGTCCAGCTGCGTGAACTGCCAGCCGGCGATCGCCTGCAGCAGGAAGCCGAGCACGATCATGGCGCGCGGATCCAGGCGGCTGGCGAAGACCATGAGGAAGAACCCGGTCATGGTGCCCAGGCCGCGCGCGCCCAGCACGAAGCCGATCACGGAGTCCGGGTAGCCGCTCACGCTCTGCAGCAACGGCGGCATTATCGTCATCGGCGTGATGTTGAGCATGCCGAAGACGAAGACCAGCACGACGCCGATGCTGAAATTGCGGTCGGCAATCAGGCGCGGGTCGAGAAAAGGTCGCCGGGCGGTCGCGCTGTGCGCGATGAAGGCGTAAAGGGCGACGCCGGCGAGCGCGGCCCAGGTGACGATCTCGGCGGAGTCGAACCAGTCGGCCCGCTCGCCGCGGTCCAGCATCAACTGCGTGCTGGCGAGCGCCGCCGACAGCAACAGGAAGCCGAGCCAGTCGAGCCGCAGCTTGCTGCCCGCCTCGCGATCGTGGATGAAGGCGAGCGAGCCGATGAGCGAGAGCACGGCGAACGGCACGATCATGTAGAACACCCAGCGCCAGTTGTAGGTCTCGGCCAGCCAGCCGCCGAGCACCGGGCCGACCACCGGCCCCAGCACCGAGCCCACGCCGAACAGCGCGATCGCCGCGCCGTGGTGGCGCTTGGCATAGGTGTCGAGCACGATGGCCTGCGACAACGGCACCAGGGGCGCGCCGATCGCGCCCTGCAGCGCGCGGAACAGCACCAGCTCGGTGAGCGAATCGGACAGCCCGCAGCCGAGCGAGGCGATGCCGAAGCCGAGCACGCAGGCGTTGCACAGCCGCCGGCGCCCGAAGCGCGAGGTGAGCCATCCGGTGAGCGGCGTCGTCACCGCGGTCGCCACGATGTTCGCGGTCACCACCCAGGCGATCTGGTCAGGAGACGCCGACAGCGCGCCCTGCATCTGCGGCAGCGAGACGTTGGCGATGGTGACTGTCATCGCGTAGAGAAAGGTCACCACGGTGCAGGTGGTCAGGATCAGCGCGCGCTCAAGCGCCGGGCCGGCCCCCTCGGCTTCGGAAAGCGGGATCGCCTGCGCGCTCACGCCGCCCCGGCCTCTTCAGCGGCCGAACGCGCTGCCCGGACCGGGCAGGCCGCGGCTGCGGCCGGTGTCGATGCTGACGCTGACGGTCATGCCTGCGCGCAATGCTGGGCGCTCAGCGGCGGCTCCCCCGGCTGGCTCGATCGCGAACAGTACCGGCACGCGTTGCACCACCTTGATCCAGTTTCCGGTGGCGTTCTGCGGCGGCAGCAGCGCGAATTCGGCGCCGGTAGCGGGGGCGATGGCGCTGACCCGCGCGCGCCACTCGACGCCCGGATAGGCATCGGCCGAGACGCGTGCGACCTGCCCGACGCGCATGCCGGCGAGTTGCGTCTCCTTGAAATTCGCCTCGATCCAGGGCTCGCCCGCCTGGACCAGGCTGAAGGCGGCGATGCCGCGCGCGACATTCATGCCGGGTTGCAGCTTCAGGTTGCTCACCGTTCCCGCGGTCGGCGCGTTGACGCGCGTGCGCGCGAGTTCCAGCGCGGCGGCATCGAGCGCCGCCTGTGCTTCCATCACGCGGGGATGGCGCTCGGCCGGCAGCTTCGCGTCCCCGCCCAGGCCGGCGAGCGCGCGCGCCGCGCGCTCCTGCAATGCGACGAGGTGTGCGCGTGCCGTTTCCAGATTATGGCGCGCCTCGTCGTAGGCCTCCTCGCGCACCATGCCCTGTTCCTTCAGGCGCCGCTGGCGCTCCAGCTGCACGGCGAGGAAGCGGATGCGCTCCTGGGCCTCGGCCGCGTCCGCCTGCGCCACGCGATACTCGGCGCGCAGCGTCTCCACTTCGGTGCGCGCGGTGGCCAGCTGCGCGCCGGCGCGGGCGAGCGCCATCTCGAAGGGCACCGCGTCGATGCGGAACAGCAGTTGTCCTTGAGTCACCGCCTGGTTGTCGCTCACCGCTACCTCCGCCACGCGCCCGGCGATTTCGGCGCTCACCGCGACGATATGTGCCTTGACATAGGCGTTTTCGGTTTCCAGGTACCGCCCGCCCTGGGCATAGAAATACAGGGCGCCTGCCGCGACCAGCAGCGGCACGCCGAGCAGCAGCAGCCCGCGCGTCAGTTTGCCGCTCATCTGAGATTTTCCTTGATCGCCAGCAGGGTATCGACGAAGCGCTCGCGCTCGGCGGCGCTGATCCCGGTGAGCGCGTCGCGCCGCAACTCCTTGGCGATGGTGCGCATGGTGCGCAAGGCCGGTTCGACTTCGTCGGTGAGATGCACCCGCCACACGCGGCGGTCCGACGCATCGTGCTCGCGCCGCACCCAGCCTTTCGCTTCCAGCCGGTCGAGCAGCCGGCCGAGCGTCGGCTTTTCGATTTCCAGGGTTTCGGCCAGCTCGGTCTGGGAGACGCCATTGCTGCGGTAGAGGTGCGTCAGCACCCACCACTGCGCGCGCGTCAGGCCGAGCTTGCGGATGCGCCGGTCGTAGGCGGTGCGCATCAGGCGCGCCACGTCGTTCAGCAGGAAGCCGAAATTGCGCGAAAGGTCCTCGCGGAGCATGCCCGGGATGATAGTTGCCTGGCTTACCATAAGCAAGGCAAGGGAATCGCCGGCGGCAGCGCCTGCCGGTATGATGGCGCCGTTATCCTCAGGGAGGTCTGGCATGCGCGGCGCAGTGTTCCTCGGCAACAAGCAGATCGAAATCCGCAGCTTTCCCGATCCCACGCCGGAGCCGGGCGAAGTCGTGATCCAGATGAAGGCCTCGGGCATGTGCGGCAGCGACCTGAAGTTCTACCGCCCGCCGCCGGGCGAAGCGCAAAAGGCGCTCGGCCTGGGCAGCAACGTCGAATCCTTCATCGGCGGGCACGAGCCCTGCGGCGTGATCGCCGCGCGCGGCGCGGGCGTCTCCGAGCGCGAGGCGCCGATCGGCCAGCGCGTCATGAACCATCATTACGCCGGTTGCGGCGTCTGCGGCCATTGCCGCGTGGGCTGGTCGCAGCTGTGCCGTGCGGGCATCACGGTCTACGGCGTTACCGGAAACGGCGGGCATGCCGAATACCTGAAGGCGCCGGCGCGCACCATGGTGCCGCTTCCCGACGAACTGTCCTTCTCGGAAGGCGCCGCCGTTTCCTGCGGCACCGGTACCGCGTTTGGCGCGCTGCGCCGCATGCACACGCAGGGCGGGCAGACGCTCGCCGTGTTCGGCCAGGGTCCGGTGGGGCTTTCCGCCACGCTCATTGGCGCGAAGATGGGAGCGCGCGTCATTGCCGTGGAAACCAACAAGGAACGCCTCGCGCTGGCAAAGCAGTTCGGCGCGAGCGATCTCGTCGATGCGTCGAAGGAGGACGTGGTGAAGGCGCTGAAGGACCTCACGCGCGGCGAAGGTGTGGACCTCACCCTGGAGTGCAGCAGCGCGCCGGCGGCGCGCCAGGCGGCCGTGCGCGCGGTCAGGACCTGGGGCACGGCCTGCTTCGTGGGCGAGGGCGGCGATGTGACGCTGGATGTGTCGCCCGATCTGCTGCGCCGGCAGGTGACGCTGATCGGCTCCTGGACCTTCAGTGCCATGGGGATGGGCGAGTGCGCGCGCTTTATCGCCGACAGCGGCGTCAAACTCGACCGCATCTTCACCCACCGCTGGAAGCTGGACCAGGCGAACGAGGCCTACAAGGTGTTCGACGCCCAGTCGTCCGGCAAGGGCGTGATCGAGTTCTGACCTAGTACGGAACGCCCTGCGTGTTGACGTAGAGCGAGTACAGCGACGTGCTCGCCGCCATGAACAGGCGGTTGCGGTGCAGGCCGCCGAAGCACAGGTTGGCGCAGCGCTCGGGCAAGTCGATGCGGCCGATCAGCTTTCCGGCCGGACTGAAGACATGCACGCCGTCCAGGCCTGCTTCGCCCATGCCCCAGCCGCACCAGAGGTTGCCGTCCATGTCCACGCGGAAGCCGTCCGGCGTGCCCTTGGGGCCGCCGTCGATCAACAGGCGCGAATTTTTCAGCGTGTTTTCCTTCGTCACGTCCAGGGCGAGGATGTTCCTCGGCACCGAGCGCGATTGCACGATGTAGAGAATCTTCTCGTCGGGCGAGAAGGCCAGGCCGTTCGGCTGGTTGATGCCCTCGGCGACCACCGTCACCTTGCCTGACGGATCCCAGCGGTAGACGTTCATCGGCAGCTCGGGTTCGGCCTTGCCTCCCTCGTACCAGCCGAGGATGCCGAAGGTCGGGTCGGTGAACCAGACCGAGCCGTCGGATTTGCAGACGATGTCGTTGGGCGAGTTTAGTTTTTTGTCCTGATAAGTACTTACCAAAGCAACAACCCTTCCGTCAGGTTCTGTGCGCGAGACGCGTCGCCCGCCGTGCTCGCAGGTCAGCAGGCGGCCCTGGCGATCGCGTGTGTTGCCGTTGGCGTAGCCGGAAGGTTTGCGGAATTCGCTCACCGCGCCGCTGGCCTCGTCCCAGCGCAGCATGCGGTTATTCGGGATGTCGCTCCACACCAGCGAGCGCGAATCGCCCAGCCACGCGGGGCCTTCGGCCCAGCGGCAGCCCGTGTAGAGGCGCTCGATTTTGGCGAGCGGCAGGCGGTACTTGTTGAAGGATTCGTCCACCACCACGATTGCGGCGTCGGGGTAGCGTTGGCTCGGTGTCCAGTCGGACGAACTCATGCTTCCTAGTATCCCAGAGTCCGCGGCAGCCAGAGGGAAAGCGACGGCACGTAAGTCACGATGAGGAGCGCGACGCACATCGCGCCATAGAACGGCCAAAGCTCGCGCGATACCTCTTCCATCGTCACCTTGCCAATGGCGCAGCCGACGAACAGCGTCGGCCCCACCGGCGGCGTGATCAGGCCGATACCGAGGTTCAGCAGCATGATCATGCCGAAATGCACCGGGTCCACGCCCATCGCTTTGACGATCGGCAGCATGATAGGCGTGCAGATCAGGATCATCGGCGCCATGTCCATGAAGGTGCCGAGCAGCAGCAGCAGGATGTTGATGAGCATCAGCATCACGTATTTGTTGTCGGTCATCGACAGGAAGAGCGCGGTGGCCTTGGCCGGCAGCTGCATGATCGCCATCAGGTAGCCGAAGCCGGCGGCGAAGCCGATCACCATCATCACCATCGCGACCGTCTTGGTGACGCGGTGCACGAGCTTCGGCATGTCGCGCCACTTGTATTCCTTGTAGATCACCACAGTGCAGAAAAGCGCATACACACAAGCCACTGCGCCGGACTCGACGGCAGTGAAGGCGCCCGACAGGATGCCGCCGAGGATGATCACGATCGTGATCAATCCCCACACCGCGTCGAGCGCGATCTTCAGCGCTTCGCGTAGTGGCACCACGCGCCCGGCCGGGAAGCCCTTCTTGCGCGCCGTGTAAAGAACCAGGCCGATCAGGCAGGCGCCGAAGAGCAGCCCGGGGAATACCCCGGCCATGAAGAGCGCCGCGATCGAGACGGTGCCGCCGGTGGCGATCGAGTAGATGATCGAGTTGTGCGAGGGCGGCACGAGAATCGCCTGCACCGAGCCGCAGATCGTCACATTGGTGGCGAACACTTTCGAGTAGCCGTTCCTCACCATCTCCGGAATCATCACCGAGCCGATCGAGGCGGTGTCGGCGACCGACGAACCCGACAGGCAACCGAAGAGGGTCGAGGCGAGCACGTTGACCAGCGCAAGCCCGCCGCGGATGAAGCCGACGAAGACCTTGGCAAGGTCGACGAGCCGCCGCGCCACGCCGCCCTCCGACATGATGGCGCCGGCCAGCACAAAGAACGGGATGGTCAGGAGCGCGAAGTCGTCCATGCCGTCGGAGATCTTCAGCATGATGGCTTCAAGCGGAAGGTCGATCCACAGCGCGGTGACGATCGTCGCCAGCCCCATCGCATAGGCAACGGGGATCCCGAGGAACATGAAGATCAGGAAGCTGAACAGGAGAAGCAGGGCGTCCATGGTCAGTCGCGCATTTAATCGATCTGCGGCTGGTCGCGGAACGTGAACGACGTCGCAGGCGGATCGCCGAGCCACAGGCGTTCGATGCAGAAGAGCAGTGTCACCACGCCGGCCACCGGGATCGGAATATAGGTAACGCCGGCGGAGAGGTCCGGAAACTCGGCGATGGTGTTGAGCCAGACCGCATCCACGAGCTGTATGCCCCACTTGATCATGAACACGGCGATGATCCCCATGCCGACATCTGCGCCGCGCTCGAGACGGACGCGATTGGCGTCATTCACCATGTTCAGCAGCGTGGCCACGGCGATGTGCGACTTGGCGCGATACGCCGCGGCGCCGCCGATGAACGAAAACAGTACCATCAGCAGGATGCCAGCGGGCTCCGGCCAGCTGGCCGGCGAGTTCATCACGTAGCGCATGAACACGCCATAAGGAATGATGATGGTCATGATCAGCATGACCGCCCCGGCAAGGCTGATGCAGGCGATGTACAACCACTCCATCGCCGTCCGGTAGATTTCTCTCATCATCATAAAAAACGGGCCGCCATTTCGGGGCGGCCCGTTCTCCTGGTCGGGGCGGCTACTTGGTGTCCTGGATGCGCTTGAGGAGCGCGCTGTACTTGGACCCGTACTTGTCGCGGATCGGCTGCGTAACTTTATAGAAGGCCTCCTTGTCGGCCGCGACGAACTGCACGCCCTTGGTCTTCAGCTCGTCAGTCGCCTTCGAGGTTTTGTCGTCCCACAGCGTGCGCTGCTCGATCTGCGCCTCGCGTGAGAGTTTCTTCAGCAGGGCCTGATCTTCCCTGGACAGTTTCTCCCAGCTCACCTTGGAGAAAACGAAGATCTCGGGAATGATCAGGTGGCCGGTCAGGCTGTATACCTTGGCGACCTGGTAGTGGTTTTGCGCGAGCACGGTCGGCTCGTTGTTCTCCGCGCCGTCCACCACGCCGGTCTGCATCGCCGAATAAAGTTCGTTGAAACCCATCGCCACGCCGTTGCCGCCCATCGCGTTCATGGTTTCCACGAACAGCGGGTTGCCCATCATGCGGATCTTCATGCCCTTCAGGTCCGCGGGCTTGGTCACCGGCTTGTTCGAGTAGACGTTGCGCGTGCCCGCGTCCATCCAGCCTAGCGCGATCAGTCGCGACGCGCCGGCCGACATGCGCTCGAGCAACTCGGTGCCGATCGGGCCATCGATGACGTGGCGCATGTGGGTTTCGTCACGGAAGACGAAGGGCAGATTGAAGACATTTACCTCGTCCACTACCGGACCCATGGCGCCGACCGAGATGCGCGCGATCTGCAGCGCGCCGACCTGGGCCTGCTCGATCATCTCCTTCTCGCCGCCGAGCTGCATGGACGGATACATCTGGATCGAGATGCTGCCATTGGTGGCCTTCTCGAGCTTCGCGCCCATGCGCACGATCGCCTCGACGGTCGGGTAGCCAAGCGGATGAACGTCGGTCGCCTTCCAGATTTGTTTCTGCTGGGCGCCGGCCGGCATGGCAAAGGCAGCCGCGAGCGCGGCGGCGGACAGCAACAGGTTTCTGCGAATCATCGTGGTCTCCTCCACTTGTTAACCAAGTGGGTAATTTATACTGTGCGGCTGTCCCATGTCCAGAATTCTGCTCACGCACTCTCCGGAAACGCTGCGCAACTACTACGGCGCGCGCGCGCTGGCGGGCCTGCGTGCGCTGGGCGAGGTGAGGCTCCACGAGGGCGGGGAACCGCTCGCCGGCAAGGCGCTGGTCGCTGCGGCGGCGGACTGCGACCTGGTCGTCTCCTACCGGCAGTCTCCGGGCGAAGCTGTCATTTTCGAAAGCCTGCCGCGGCTGGTCGCGTTCCTGCGCTGCGCGATCGACATCCGCAACGTCGATGTGCCGGCGGCGAGCAGGGCCGGCGTGCTGGTGACGCAGGCGAGCGCGGGATTCGTCACTTCGGTGACCGAGCTGGTGATCGGCTTCATGATCGATCTTTCGCGTCGCGTCACGTCGCATGCCGTTTCCTATCATGCGGGAGAGGTTCCCCAGGCCGTGATGGGCAGGGAACTGCGCGGCAGCACGCTCGGCGTGATCGGCTACGGCGCGATTGGCAGGGAACTGGCGCGGGTCGCGCAAGCGATGGGAATGCGGGTGTTGATCTGCGATCCGTATGTTTCCGGCATCAAGAGCGTTGCCCTGGATGAACTCCTGTCGCAGGCCGATTTCGTCGTTCCGCTCGCCGTGGCCAACGCCGAGACCGAGAACCTCATGGAGGAAAGGCAATTCGGGCAAATGAAGCAGGGCGCGTTTTTCATCAATGTCTCTCGCGGCAACCTGGTGGACGAGGCGGCGCTGGTGCGCGCTCTCGATTCGGGCCGCATCGCCGGCTGCGCTCTGGATGTCGGCCGCGCCCCGGACCAGATGCCGACGCCGGCCCTGGCCGCGCGCGCGGATGTGATCGCGACGCCGCACGCCGCAGGGCTCACCCTACCGGCGATCGAGCACCAGTCCATGGAGACCGTGGCGCAGGCGGCGAAGATCCTCAAGGGCCGCGCGCCCAAAGGCGCGGTGAATGCGGAACATTGGACACGAAAGGCGTTGCTCAAAAAATGAAACGATCGGGATTTCTCAAGCGGCCGGACTGCGGCATCTATTACGAAGTCATGGGCGAGGGGCCGGCGATCGTCTTCGCCCACGGCCTGGGCGGCAACCAGCTGTCCTGGTGGCAGCAACTGGCGTTCTTCTCGGACCGCCACACCTGCGTCGCCTTTGCCCACCGCGGCTTCACGCCCTCGAGCGCAGTGCCTGGCATCAAGGCGCCCGATGCCTACGCGGACGATCTCGCTGCGTTGATCGACGAACTCAAGCTGCGCGACGTGCGGGTAGTGGCGCAATCCATGGGCGGCTGGACCAGCATGGAATACGCACTGCGCAATCCAGGCACGCTGCGTTCGCTGGTGATGGCTTCCACCTCCGGCAAGCTCGACTTCCGCCAGTTGCAGGGTCCGGCCAAATCCGAAATCGACGCGTGGATGGTGCGGGCACCCAAGACCAACGCGGACCTGGACGCGCGCGACATCCTGCCGGCGTACGGAGAACGCATGGAGCATGAACAGCCGGCGGCGGCGATCCTCTATCGCCAGATTTCGCAGCTCACGCCCGCGGAATTCAAGGCCGGCGTGCGCCAGAGGATCTTCGACACGCGCATCCAGCCGCCATCGCTGCTGGCGGGGTTGCGGATTCCGACGCTGTTCGTGACCGGCGACGAGGACTGCGTGTTCCCGTCGGCCGCGGGCCCGGCCCTCGCGGCACTGGCGCCCAACGGCCGCGCGGTTCGCGTGCCGAAGGCGGGCCACTCGGTCTATTTCGAGCGCCCGGCCGAATTCAACCGCATCGTCGAAGAATTTCACTCAGCGACTTGAAAGGCATTTGATGAAGACCATCCTGATTACCGGCGCCTCGGGCGATGTCGGCACGCACCTGCGGCGCGAGCTGGCGGGAAAATATGCCTTGCGGGTTTCTGATCTTCGTCCGTTGAAGAAAATAAACAAGGAAGAAAAATTCGTCCGGGCAGACATCTCGAAATATCCCGATGCGCTGCGCATCACCAAAGGCGTCGACGCCATCGTGCACCTGGGTGGCTACTCGGTGGAGGGGCCCTGGGAAGGCATCCTGAACGCCAACATCGTCGGCTGTTACAACGTGTTCGAGGCTGCGCGCCGGAACGGCGTCAAGCGGATCCTCTTCCCGACCTCCAACCACGCCACCGGCTTCTACCGCCGCGACCACACCATCGACCACCGCGTCTACCCGAAGCCCGACAGCCGCTACGGTGTATCCAAGGTGTTCGGCGAGGCGCTCGCCAGCCTCTACGCCGACAAATACGGCATGCAGATGTTCTGCATGCGCATCGGCAACGTCAGTCCCATGCCGATCGACAAGCGGCGGCTGTCGATCCTGTTCACGCCGCGCGACCTGGCGCAGCTCGTGACCATCGGCATCGAGCACCCGGACATCCGCTTCGAGATCGTCTACGGCGTGTCGAAGAACAAGCGTAGCTGGTACGACAACTCGAACGCCTACCGCCTGGGCTACAAGCCGCAGGACGATAGCGAAAAATGGGCGGCGGAAACCATCGCGCGCGAGAAGCCGGGCGGCGATCCGGTGGCGGAGGCGCACCAGGGCGGCGTCTTTTGCAGCGCTGAAGAGATATCGAACCCCGCACCGCTGCCGAAAAAGAAGCGCAGGAAGTGACCCTGCACAAGCCGAAGCTGGTCGTGCCGGCGGGTGCGACCGACACGCACATCCATATCTATTTGCAGGACGCGCCCGCCGTACCGGGTGGCCCGCCAATCCCGGGGCATTTCCCTGCCGAGAAGTACCGCGAGATGCAGAAGCGCCTCGGCCTCGAGCGCGTGATCGTGGTGCAGCCGAACGCCTACCAGGACGACAACCGTGTCACGGTGGAAGCGATCAAGGGCTTCGGTCCGGGCGCGAAAGGCGTCGGCGTCGTGAAGCTGGGTGTATCGGATGCGGAGATCGAACGATTGACCAAGGCCGGCATCGTCGGCCAGCGCATCTTCCAGATGCAGTGGGGCGCGGTCGGCTTCGACCGCATGCATGAAGTCATGGCGCGCGTGCATCCCTTCGGCTGGTTCGCCAATGTCCAGCTCGACGGCCGCGAGCTGCCGCAATGGGAAGAAACCATCAAGCGCCTGCCCGGAAAATTCGTCATTGACCACATCGGCAAATTCCTCGAGCCGGTCACGGTCGATTCGGAACCCTTCAAGGCGCTGCTGCGCCTGCTGGACACCGGCCGCTGCTACCTCAAGCTTGCCGCCGCCTATGAAACGTCGAGGACGGGCGCACCGGCCTACGAAGACGTCAGCCGTCTCGCGCGTGTCCTGGTGAAGCACGCCCCCGAGCGCATGATCTGGGCCAGCAACTGGCCGCATCCCTCGGCGCCGAAAGACAGGGTGCCGGATGACGCGGACCTGCTGGACCTGCTGCTGGATTGGGCGCCGGACGAAGCCGCGAGAAAGAAAATCCTGGTCGACAATCCTGCACAACTCTACGGATTTCCGAAATGACCAAAATCCTTGGCATCTCAGGCAGCCTGCGTCAGGGCTCCTACAATTTCGCGCTGCTCAAGGCCGCTGTCCAGCTGGCGCCGGAGGGAACGCAGATCGAGATTGGATCGATCAAAGGCATTCCTCTCTATGATGGCGACGCCGAGGCCGCGTCCGGGATTCCGGAGCCGGTGAAATTGTTGAAGACGCAAATCCTGGCGTCGCAGGGACTGCTGCTGGTCACGCCCGAATACAACAACGGCATGCCGGGCGTATTCAAGAACGCCATCGACTGGCTCTCACGCCCGGCATCGGATATCCCGCAGCTCTTCGGCGGCCGGCCGGTGGCGGTGATCGGCGCCTCGCCCGGCGGCTTCGGCACCATTCTCGCGCAGGACGCCTGGCTGCCCGTGCTGCGCACGCTCGGCACGCGCCCCTGGTTCGGCGGCCGGTTGATGGTGTCCCGCGCGCATCAGGTCTTCAACGCGGCGGGAGAACTGACGGACGAAAAGCTGCGCGTGCAGCTGCGCGATTTCCTGCGCGGCTTCGCCGAATTTTCGGCGCGCTAGTTCGCCGTGCCGCGCTGCGTTATTCGTTGATCAGCGCCGACAGCAATTCATTTACCTGCTCGGGCGCTTCCAGTTGCGGGAAGTGGCCGGCGCCGGAAATGAGTTCGATCTGCGCCTGCGGCGCCTGGCGGCGCACCATGTCCAGCCAGGGGCTGGTTTCTCCGTCCTTGATCGCGACGCGCTTGCGCTCGGCGTTCAGGTAGGTGCTCTGGATCACCAGCAGCGGGACTTTCACCGCGGCGAGCGCCCGCTCCATGTTTTCGGCATCCCAGCGCGCCATGCGCGGAAACAGCGCCGCGCCAACCGATGCCGGCAGCCGCGTCGCTCGTTCAATGATTGCCTTGCCCAGTTCGCTCGGTGCGAGGAACATTCCCTCGAACAGGTTGCGCGCGAATGCCGGATAGTCGTCGACGGCCACCGGCGGGCGGGCGCCCTGGAAGCTGCCGTCGATCAAGACCAGCGCCGCGACGCGCTCCGGCGCGTTCAGGCAGGCCTGCAGCACCACGCGGCAGCCCATGCTGTGCCCGACCAGCACCGCGCCCTTGAGGTCCTTGCCTTCCAGCAGCGCGGCGACATCCGCGCCGTAGGTCTCGATCGAGCAGTCCTCGGGCCGTGCATGGGTGCGGCCGTGGCCGCGCAGGTCGGGCGCGAAGATGTCGTGCTCTTCGCCAAAATGCGCCAGCTGCAGGCGCCAGTCTGCGTGCGTGCAGGCGAAGCCGTGCACGAAGACGATTGGTTTCGCCAAGGGGTCTATTTTTTCTTCTCTTCTTTCTTGGCCAGCAGGTCGGCGCGTTTCCTGACGACGTCATCCAGCTTGGATTTTGGAATCAGGAGCGTGAATGCGGCCAGCGCCTTCTCGCGCGGCAGTCGCTCGTTGATTTTCTTCAGTCGTTCCTCCGCGTCCTTGCCCTCGGGTTTCGGCTCCCCCGCGATGGCGACGGTGGCGAAATAGTTCTGGCCCTCCAGCCTGCCTATCTTGAGTGTGTAAGTGAGCCCGTCCAGGGTCGCCGCGGTGACGACCATCGGCTTGTCCAGCCCGGTGGCCTCAGGCTTCGCGTCCGCGGGCGCGACATCGGCAAGTTCGATCAGCGAGAGCGAATAGGAGGCCGCGTTCGCCCTGCTGCTGTCGAGTTTTTCGTCGCCGCGCGCGCCGGCCAGCTTCCAGTCGGCGTTGTCGCCCGGGCGCTCGATTTTCCAACTGGCGCCGTCGGCGGCCCGCACTTCCATGGTTTTCACCTTCTCGGCCGCGAAACCCGCCTTGCTGATCCAGTCGGCACTGCGGGTGGAGGCCTGCGTGAGTGGATCCGAAATGACGATCACCCGCTTTTCGTCGCCCGGCAGCGCCACGTAGCGCCCGTCGCCGTTGGCTTTTTCCGCGTTCTCGGGTTCGGCCTTGAAATATTTCCTGCCGGCCGCCAGCCGCGCGAGAGGCTTGCCGTCGGCGCCGAGGAATTCAATCCCGGTGCCGCCCGCGTCCAGCAGCAGCCGGGCGCGGTCCTTCTCGCCGATGGGCTCGGACTGGCCGATCTTCAGGGCGATCGCCTTGACGACGAATTCGCGCACCTTGTCGATGTCGGCCGGAAAGCCGCCGCGCTCGGCGATCGTCCAGCGCTCGTCCTTTCTTGCGATCGTGATCGCATCCTTGGGCTGGCGGATTACGATTGAGGCGACCTGCGAGGCCTGCAGGCCCTTCAGCAGCGGCTGCCCGAGCGTTCCGCCATCGGCGGAATCACGTGCTCCCTGCTGCTGGAACACCAGCAGTGCGCCGCCCCCCAGCGCGATCAGCAAGACGACCAATACGCCCGCAATGCGTGCGTTCATGCAACTTGCTGCTTGCGGCGTTTCAGGAAGAACATCGCCAGGCCTAGCACTATTACCAGCAGCGGGATCAAGGCGATGTTCACCACCTTGGTCCAGAAGACCAGCGCTTCGGCATCCTGCCGCAGGTTCTTGCGCAGTTCCTTCAGTTCCTTGCGCGTCTCGGTGACGCGCTTGCGGAAGTTCTCTATTTCGAGTTGCTGCTCCGGGGTCATGAGCTGCGCCGATTTCGCCCCCGCGCCGCGCGCTTTTTGCAGCGCCTGCAGCTTCTCCGTGGTCTTCTGCAGCTCGTCCTCGAGGCCTTTCAGGCGGCCGAAGTACTGTGCCTGGGCCTCCGCTTCCATCTGGCGCACCACCGTGAGCGGGCGGAACGACGTGGCGCGGCTGCGCAGCGACGTGAGCGCGTCGCCCGAGGAGAACTGCTCCACCATGGCCTGAGCGAACGCGAGGTTGCCGTTGGAGGGCACCACGATGCGCCGGCCGAACACTTCCTGGATGTCCACGGCGGCGCCGTCGTTCAGCATGTCGACGTCGGCGACCAGGATCACCGAGTTCTCGGCCGCGGATTCCTTGAGCACGGATTCCTCTTTTGCATCCGGCTTTGCGTCTTTCTTCGCGTCGGATTTCGGTTTTCCGTCCTTGAACGCCGTCTTGAACTTGCCGGTGAGCCGCAGCGCGAGCGGCCGTTCCTTGTTGTCGGGCTGGAAGCCCTTCATCGACGCCTCGCCCGAGACGGTCGAGACGATGTTGTCGACCAGCATCGAATTGGGCGAACTTTTCACGAGTTCCGTGACCTTCAATCCCTCGACCGGCTTGACGTCGAACGCGCCGCCGAACGCGTAGAGCAGCGTCTCGACCTGGCTCGTGACCACGTCGTCGCGGCTGAAGGCGGTGCGGTTGAGCGTCAGCACGGTCGGCGTGAGGCGCTGCCCCGCGCCCGAGGCGTACACCACGTCGGCCAGGACCTTGCCGGGATTCATTTCCAGGCCCCAGGCCTTGAACAGCGTGGGCAGGCTGGAACTGGTGCCGCCGCCGCCGATGCCCGGCATCGGGCTCGGCTGCTGGTCGAAGTAGGCATAGGGATCGACAAACGCGATCAGTTTGCCGCCGCGCATCACGAATTGATCCAGCGCGAATTCGGTCGCCTCCGGCAGGTCGCGCGGGTGGATCACGAGCAGGGTCTTGATCTCCGGGTCGATGGTTTCGGCGGTGAGCGGAACCAGCTTGACGGTGAAGTCGCGCTTGAGTTCGTTGGCGAGCACCCAGGGTTCGGAGCTCTGCCGCGTCATCGGGTTGAAGCGCTCGCCCATGATCGGCAGCGCGCTCATGAGGCCGAGCACCGGCCGCTCGGTCGAGGCGACGCGCGCGATGGCGCGCGCGAGGTCGGACTCGAGCAGGCGCTCGCGCTGCGCCGATACCGCCGGGATCGCCTGCTTGCGATCGAGCTGGCTCACGGCCAGGCCGAGGTAGAACTGCTCGCCCGAAAACAACTGCTGCGGCTCGACGCCGTCCAGCTGCGCCGCGTCCTCGTCCTCGCTGTCGGGCTTCGGGTTGTAGAGCTCGACCACCAGGTTGCCGCCGGCGACCGACTTGAATTCCCGGACCAGGTCCTCGACGCGCTGCGCGAAGCTGCGCAGTTGCACCGGCATCGCCCGCTCGCCGCGTGAAATGTAGAGCTTCACCTTGACCGGCGACTCCAGGCCGCGCAGCAGCTTCTTCGTGCCCTCGGAGAGCGTCTGGACCTTGCCGTCCGTCAGGTCGATCTTGACCGGCTGGAACGACACCAGGTAATTGGCGGCGACGAGGATCAGGAACAACGCAACCAGGCCGATCGCGGAATAGGCCAGCGTCTCGTATTTCCTCATGAGCGCTTTCATCGGTTGCGCAGCGCCATGCTGGTGGCAAACAGCGAAAAACCGATCACCGACAGGAAGTAGGCGAGATCCCGGCTGTCGATCACGCCCTTCTGGAAGCCGTCGAAATGGGTGACCACTGAAAACGCCGCCACCGTGTCGATGAACGCGGGGCTTGCCCAGCGCACCATCAGGTCGGTGACCGGATTGAAGCCCGCGAGGATCAGGAACAGGCAGGCGACCACCGACAGGATGAACGCGACCACCTGGTTGCGCGTCATCGCGGAGGTCATGCAGGTGACCGAGAGGTAGGCGCCGGCGAGGAACAGGCTGCCGAGATACCCGGCGAAGATCATGCCGTTGTCGGGGCTGCCCAGGACGTTGGCCGTCACCACCACCGGGAAAGTCAGCGCGAGCGCGATGCCGATGAAAAGCCAGGAGGCGAGGAATTTGCCGAAAATCGCCTGCCACGGCGTGATCGGCATCGTCATCAGCAGTTCGAGCGTCCCGGCGCGGCGCTCTTCGGCCCACAGGCGCATGCCGACCGCCGGCACCAGCACCAGGTACAGCCACGGATGCCAGCCGAAGAAGGCGCCCAGGCTGGCCTCGCCGCGCTCGAAGAACTGCCCGGCGGTGAAGGTGAAAAAGCCGGTGAGCAGCAGGAAGATGACCAGGAACACATAGGCCACCGGCGAGCCGAAGTAGCTGCCGAGTTCGCGCTTGGCGATGACGAAGGTATTTCTCATGCCTTCACCGTGTCGGGGATCGTTAGCCGGCGGAACACCTCGTCCAGCGGCCGGCCCAGTTCATCGGGCGTGCCCTGGGCGACGATCCGGCCCCGGTCGATGATGATCGCGCGCGTGCAGGCGGCGTCCACTTCCTCCAGTATGTGGGTGGAAAACACCACCGCCTTGGTGCGCCCCAGCTCCTTGATCAGGTTGCGCACTTCGTGCTTCTGGTTCGGATCGAGGCCGTCGGTGGGCTCATCGAGGATCAGCACTTCGGGATCGTGGATCAGCGCCTGCGCGAGGCAGGTGCGGTGCTTGTAGCCCTTGGACAAGGTGTCGATGGACTGGTGCAGGACCGAGGACAGGAAGCACAGTTCCACCGATCGCGCGACGGCCTTGCGTTTCGCGGCGCCCGAGAGGCCGCGCAGCTCGGCGGCAAACTCGAGGAAACCGCGCACCGTCATGTCGGTGTAGGCGGCGGCGTTCTCCGGCAGGTAGCCGATGAGGCGCTTGGCCTCCAGCGGCGATTCGGTCACGTCGTGGCCGCCGACGCGCACGCGGCCGCCGGTGGGCGCGTAGTAGCCGGTAATCATGCGCATGGTGGTGGATTTGCCCGAACCGTTCGGTCCGAGAAAGCCGACCACTTCGCCGCGCTCGACCTTGAACGAGATGCCGTCCACGGCGCGTTTCGCGCCAAAAGCCTTGACGAGATTGTCTATTTGAATCATGGGGGGGTGCGCATTATCGCCGAAAACGTACCGCGGTTTAGAATGTAGTTTCCTGAGGAGGTTCCCTGCCATGAAAAGACTTTCCGCACTGTTGTGCGCCCTGCTTGCATCGTTTGCCCTGCCCGGACAGGCGCAGCAATACCCGTCCAAGCCGGTGCGCATCGTCGTGCCCTTCGCTCCGGGCGGCGGCTCGGATTTCATCGCCCGTTTCATGGCGCAGCGGCTCACCGAGACGCTCGGCTCGCAGGTGATCGTCGAGAACAAGCCCGGCGCGGGCGGCGTGCTCGGCATCGAGCAGGGCGTCAAATCCCCCGCCGACGGCTACACGCTCACGTTGATCGCCTCGAGCTATACGGTCAATCCGAGCATCTACAAGCTCAACTTCGATCCGGTGAACGACATCACGCCGATCATCCAGATGTCGCAGGGGCCGCTGATCGTCGTCGTCAACCCCTCGCTTCCAGTGAAGAACATCAAGGAATTCATCGCCCTCGCCAAATCGAAGCCGGGCGAAGTCACCTTTGCCTCCTCCGGGCAGGGCAGCGTGATCCATCTCGCGACCGAGCTGTTCGGCACCATGGCCAAGGTGAAAATGAACCACATCCCCTACAAGGGGACCGGTCCCGCGCTTACGGACACCCTTGCGGGACAGACGAACGTCTTCTTCAGCAGCGCGGCGAACGCGATGCCGCACATCAAGGGCGGCAAGCTGCGCGCCATCGCAGTGACGACCACCAAGCGCATCCCCGCGCTGCCCGAGGTGCCCACGATCGCCGAGTCGGGCGTGCCGGGATACGACGTGATCCTCTGGCACGGCCTGATCGGGCCGAAGGGACTGCCGCGCGCGGTGGTGGACCGCATCAACAGCGAAGTCACGAAATCGCTCAAGCTGAAGGAGACCGCCGAGCAACTGCAGAACGATGGCGTCGCACCCGCGGGCGGCCCGCCCGAGCAGTTCGCCGCACAGATCAAGAAGGAAATCGGCGTCTGGAAGAAGGTCGCGGCTGACGCCGGTGTCAAGCAGGAGTAACTGGCTGCTGGTGCTTGGCCTTGCCTGCGGCCCGGCGCTGGCGCAGAGCGGCTATCCTTCCCGCCCGGTTCAGTTCATCGTCACCTCGCCGCCGGGCGGGTCGAACGACATCTTCGCGCGCGCCGTCGCCAAGTGGCTGTCGGACGCGTTCGGCAAGCCCGTGGTGGTGGAAAACCGGGCTGGCGCTACCGGCTCGATTGGCGCCGCCTTCGTCGCCAAGGCGCCGGCCGACGGCCACAGCCTGCTGATGATTTCCTCGTCGTTCACGACCAGCGCGGCGATTCAGCCGAACGCGCCTTTCGACGCGGTGAAAAGCTTCGCCGCGGTGGCGATGATCGGCAAGGGCCCGCTGATCCTCGCGATATCGCCGAAGCTGCCGGCGAAGACGGCGGAGGAATTCTTCGCACTGGCGAAGGCGAAGCCGGGCGCGCTTAATTTCGCCTCCTCGGGGTCCGGCAGCATCAACCATTTCGCCACCGAGCTGCTGATCGACGCGGCTGGGATCAAGATGACGCACGTTCCCTACAAGGGCATGGGTCCTGCGGTGACCGACCTCATCGCGGGCCACGTCGATGTCTTGATCGCGAGCGCTCCGTCCATGCTGCAGCAGGTCAAGAGCGGCAAGGTGCGGGGCCTGGGCGTGACGACCCTCAAGGCATCGCCGATCGCCCCGAACCTGCCGCCGCTTGCGGGCGCGGGCGCGCGCGGCTACGAGACCGAACTTTGGTGGGGCGTGCTGACCACCGCCGGTACGCCGAAGGATGTCGTCGCGAAACTGAATGCGGAGATCAACAAGGCGCTCGTCACCGACGAAATGAAGGGATTCCTGCTGAACGAGGGCGCGGAACCGTCCCCCGTATCGCCGGAAGCGTTCGGCAGCCTTATCCGGAGCGACATCGAGCGCTGGAAGAAGGTCGCGAAAGACGCCGGCATCCAGGCGGAATAGTCGATGCTGAAGAAGCGGGACTACACACCACAGGCGCGCGGTTCGCTGGCCGGGGTGCGCGTGCTTGATCTTTCGCGCCTGGTGGCCGGCAACACGCTGACGCAGCTGCTGGGCGATTTCGGCGCCGAAGTGGTGAAGGTCGAGCCGCCCGCGGGCGACACGCTGCGCGCCTGGCAGACGAAGGGCGTCGCGACCGATTGGAAACTGTACGCGCGCAACAAGAAGAGCCTGTGCATGGACCTGCGCAAGCCCGAGGCGCGCGAGCTGCTCCTGAAACTGGTGCCCTCCGCCGCGATCTTCGTCGAGAGTTTTCGTCCCGGGACGCTGGAGGCGATGGAACTCGATCCGGCCAGGCTCCTGCGGACCAATCCGAAGCTCGTCGTCGTCCGCGTATCGGGTTGGGGCCAGGACGGCCCCTACCGGCGGCGTCCCGGTTTCGGCACGCTGATCGAAGGCATGTCCGGCTTCGCGTCGATGAACGGCTTCGGCGACCGCGAGCCGGTGCTGCCGCCGATGTACCTGGCCGATACGATCGCGGGCCTGAACGGCGCCGCCGCGACGCTGATCGCGTTGCGCGAGGCCGAGCGCGGCGGCAAGGGGCAGGTGATCGACCTGCCGCTGCTCGATCCGCTGTTCGCGACGCTTGGGCCGCAGGCGGCGAACTACCGCCTGTCGGGCAAGGTCAAGCAGCGTACCGGCAGCCGCTCGACCAACTCCGGGCCGCGCAACGCCTACCGCTGCAAGGACGGCCGCTATGTCGGGCTCTCGGCCTCGACGCAGAAGATGGCGGAGCGCGTGCTCCGCTCGATCGGGCGGCCCGAGCTGGTTGACGATCCCCGCTACCGCACCAATGCCGGGAGGGTGAAGCACGCCGAGGAACTGGACGCCATCATCGGCACCTTCATCGCCGCGCGCACCCAGGCCGAGAACGTGGCCTTCTTCGAGAAGGCCGAAGTCACCATCGGCCCGATCTACGACATCACGCAAATCCTCGAGGACCCGCACGTGATCGAGCGCGAGCTGCTGGCGGACTATCCGGACGCGGACATGGAGTCCTTCCCGATGCATCATGTGGTGCCGCGGCTGTCGGAGACGCCGGGTTCCATCCGCACGCCGGCCCCGAAACTGGGCCAGCATAACGAGGAGATCCTGAAATCCCTTGGATTGAATGTTTCGGAAATAAAAAACCTGAAAGAAAAAGGCATCGTCGCCGGTGAAACCTGATCTCCCTGTCTGGCGCTCGCTGATGTACGTGCCAGTGAACGTCGAGAAGTATGTCGACAAGGCGCATGCGCGCGGCGCCGACTGTATCCAGCTCGACCTCGAGGACAGCGTTCCGGCCTCGCAGAAGGACGCGGCGCGCAAGCTCGTGCCGGCGGCGGCCCAGCGCGTGCGGCGCGGTGGCGGCGACGTCGTGGTGCGCATCAACAGTCCCTACGAGGTCACGGTGAAGGACCTCGATGCGTCGATCTGCGGGGAAGTCGACGGCATCGCGATCACCAAGGCGCAAGGCGCCGAGCATGTGAAGCGGATCGACGACCTGATTTCGGAGCTTGAATTGAAGCGCGGGCTACGGCCCGGGCACACCCGGCTCATCGCGATGGTCGAGACGCCGGCGGCTTTCTTCCAGATGCCCGCGATTGCGCAATCGAGCGCGCGGCTCGTGGCGATGAACATCGGCGGCGAGGATTTCGCGCTGGAAAACGGCATGGAGCCGACCGAAGAGACACTGCTCATGCCCAAGCAGCAGATGATATTCGCCGCGCGCTCGGGCGGCCTGATGCCGCTAGGCTTCATCGCCAGCGTGGCCGCCTTTGGCGACTGGGACGCCTTCGGCAGCATGGTGCGGCGCTCGCGCCAGTTCGGCTTCATGGGCGCGGGCTGCATCCACCCGGGCCAGGTGCCGATCGTGAACCGCGAGTACTCCCCTTCGGCTGAAGAAGCCGCCTTTGCGCGCCGCGTCATCGAGGAGAACGACAAGGCCGAAGCGGGCGGGCGCGCCTCGTTCGCCATCGACGGCAAGATGATCGACGTGCCGGTAGTCGAACGCGCGCGCCGGCTGCTCGCGCGGCTCGCGGCGATCGAGGCGCGGGAAGCGAAAAAACGCGCCGTCTCAGTGTAAAATTTTTATTCCTATGGACAAAACACTACTCGCAAAAACCGCGGCCGCCATGGTCGCCAGGGGCAAGGGCGTTCTCGCCGCCGACGAATCCGCTGGCACCTGCGAAACGCGCTTCAAGACGATCAACACCGCGTGTACCGAGGAGAGCCGCCGCGCTTACCGCGGGCTGCTTTTCACCACGCCCGGCGCCGAGCAGTTCATCTCCGGCGTGATCCTGTACGACGAAACCATCCGCCAGAAGACCGACGGCGGCGTGCTGTTTCCGGACTACATGGCGAAGAAAGGCATCCTCCCGGGCATCAAGGTGGATACCGGCGCGAAGAATCTCGCGCTGTGCCCCGGTGAGAAGGTCACCGAGGGGCTGGACGGCTTGCGCGAGCGCCTTGCGGCGTACTTCAAGCTTGGTGCGCGCTTTGCCAAGTGGCGCGCGGTGATCACCATCGGCGATGGCATCCCCAGCCACGCCTGCCTCTATGCGAACGCGCATGCGCTCGCGCGCTACGCGGCGTTGTGCCAGGAAGCCTCCATCGTGCCGATGATCGAGCCCGAGGTGCTGCTGGACGGCGGCCATACCATCGAGCGCTGCGAGGAAGTGAGCGAGGCGGCCTTGCGCGCGACCTACGCCGCGCTCTCCGCGCACAACGTTTCCGTCGAGCACCTTATCCTCAAGGCGAGCATGGTGGTGTCGGGCAAGACCTGCGCGCGCCAGGCGGGCGTGGACGAAGTGGCCGAGCGCACTCTGCGGGTATTGAAGCGCACCGTACCGGCTTCGCAGCCGGGCGTGGTGTTCCTTTCCGGCGGCCAGTCGGACGTCTCGGCGACCGCGCACCTGAACGCCATGGCGTCGATGAAGGGCCTGCCCTGGCCGCTGACGTTCTCGTATTCGCGCGCGCTGCAGAATCCGGCGCTGAACGCCTGGAAGGGCCAGGGTGCCAATGCCGTCGCGGCGCAGCGCGCGTTCCACCACCGCGCGCAGATGAACGGCCTCGCGGCGCAGGGCAAATGGAAGCCCGAACTCGAAAAGCAGGCGGCCTGATGGCGCTCTACGAATCGAATCTCAAGAGCCTCAAGCGTATCGGCAAGGGCAAGGTGCGCGACATCTACGCCGTCGGCGACGACAAGATGATGATCGTCGTGTCGGACCGCCTGTCGGCCTTCGACGTGGTGCTGTCCGATCCCATCCCGGACAAGGGCCAGGTGCTCACCGAGCTCGCGAACTTCTGGTTCGGCAAGCTCGGCCACGTGGTGCCCAACCACCTCACCGGGATCGATCCGGAAACCGTGGTGAAGGGCGAGGATGAGAAGGCGCAGGTGCGCGGCCGCGCCATCGTGGTGAAGAAGCTGAAGCCGCTGCCGGTGGAAGCCGTGGTGCGCGGTTACATCATCGGCTCGGGCTGGAAGGACTACCAGGCGAGCGGCGCCATCTGCGGCATCAAGCTCGCGCCCGGCCTCAAGCAGGCGCAGAAGCTGCCGGAGCCGATCTTCACGCCGGCGACCAAGGCGGAAAGCGGCCACGACGAAAACATCTCCTTCGAGCGCATGTGCGAGATCGTCGGCAAGGACGTTGGCGACAAAGTGAAGGCGATCAGCATCCGGCTCTACAAGGAAGCCTCGGACTTCGCGGCGACCAAGGGCATCATCATCGCGGACACCAAATTCGAGTTCGGCCTGGACGGCAAGGGCAACGTGGTCCTGATCGACGAGGTGCTGACCGCTGATTCGTCGCGCTTCTGGCCGGCGGACCAGTACCAGGTCGGCATTTCGCCGCCGTCCTACGACAAGCAGTTCGTGCGCGACTACCTGGAGACGCTCGACTGGGACAAGACGCCGCCGGCGCCGAAACTTCCTGCCGATGTCATTGCCCGCACCTCCGCGAAGTATCGCGAAGCCCTTGAAAAAATCGCCGGAAAGAAAATCGCATGAAACCAGTGGTTGGAATCGTGATGGGATCGGCCTCCGACTGGGAGACCATGAAGCCCGCGGCCAAGATCCTCGAAGAGTTCGGCATCGCCTATGAAGCCAAGGCGATGTCGGCGCACCGCACGCCGGCGGCCGTCATGGCGTGGACCGGCGCGGCGAAGTCGAACGGCATGAAGGTCATCATCGCCGCGGCTGGCGGTGCCGCGCACCTCGCAGGCGTAGTCGCGGCGCACACCACCATCCCGGTGCTGGGCGTACCGATGCCATCCAAGCATCTCGGCGGCCTGGACTCGCTGCTCTCAACGGTGCAGATGCCCAAGGGCATTCCGGTGGCGACGCTCGCGATCGGCGAAGCGGGTTCGGCCAACGCTGCGTTGTTTGCTGTCGCGATTCTTGCTTTGTCTGACGCCTCGATAGATAAAAAACTTCAGGAGTTCAGGGCAATGCAAACGGACGCGGTACTCAAAGCGCCGCCGCTGAAGCTGTGAATTCGGAGGTCCGCCACGCGGCGCAGGTCCTGCGCGCGGGCGGACTGGTCGCTTTTCCCACTGAAACCGTTTATGGCCTGGGCGCGAACGCGTCCAGCGCCGAAGCCGTCGCGCGACTGTACGCGGCCAAGGGCCGTCCGGCAGACCATCCAGTTATCGTCCATTTCGCGAGTGCACAGGGCGCGTTCGAATTCGCCAGGGAGATCCCGGCCGAGGCGCGCAAGCTCGCCGAACGGTTCTGGCCGGGACCGTTGACGATGGTGCTGAAGCGTTCGCCGAAGGCGAAGGATTTCGTCACCGGCGGCCAGGACAGCGTCGGCCTCCGAGTGCCTTCGCATCCAGTGGCGCAGGCGCTGCTGCGCGAATTCGACGGCGGCGTGGCGGCGCCTTCCGCGAACCGCTTCGGCAATGTCAGCGCCACGACCGCCGCGCACGTCGTCGAAGAACTGGACGTGGAGTTCGTGCTGGATGGCGGCCCATCCGAAGTCGGCATCGAATCGACGATTGTCGACCTGACTTCCGGCGTTGCCCTGCTTCGTCCCGGAAGAATTTCCCGCGAGGAGATCGAAAAGTTCCTTCAAGTCAAAGTCAAAAGCCCAGATTCCTCGTCTCCCCGCCATTCGGGCGGCCTCGAGCGCCACTACGCGCCGAAAACGCCCGCGCTGCTGCTGCCGCCGCACGAACTGGATGCCGAAGTCGCAAAACGCGGCGACACGGTGGCGGTCCTCGCTTTCTCCAAGCCGGACGAGCGCGTCGACAACTGGATCCGCATGCCGCGGGAGCCGCATGGCTATGCGCAGCGGCTGTACGCGGCCCTGCGCGAGTTGGACGGCGCAGGATGCGAGACAATACTCATCGAGTCACCACCGGACACGACGGAATGGACCGCGGTAAAAGATCGATTGACGCGCGCGGCCGGCTAGCGGCGTTCCTTCTGATGCCGCTGCTTGTCGCGGGCTGCGGCGGAAATTCCAATATCCAGTTTTCCTCCGGCGGCCCGCCGCAGTCCGCCGTGGCCGGCGGCAGCACGGTAAGCGTGCAAGGCGGCACGACCGTTGGCGCTCTCATCGCCGCCGGCATCCTGGCGGGAGCTTCCTTCCGGCGCGAACGCGAGCGCGACCTGCCCCTGTTCATGCGCGTGCCGGACCCCGATCCTTCGCGCCGCGTCGTCGAGCAGGATTGCACCAAGCCGATCGAAGACACATCGGCCAACCTGAAGTGCCGTTGACCTAGACTTTCGGCAGGAACACGCTAAGCGTGTTGGGGCCCTGGTTTTCCGTCTTCGACGACGAAACGCGCGAGCACTTCGACGTTCGATTCCGGCTTCTTCACGGTTTCCACGCCCATCATCTCCGCGGTGAGGCGCTTGCCAGAGATGCTTGCCCGCACGTAACCGCGGCGGTCGCCATTGGCGTATTTCAGGTGCGGATTCTCGGCCAGCACCGCAGGCAGGTTCTTCACCCAGCCGCCGGGCGGCGAAGTGATGGCGGTGCCGACGAACTCACTCGCCACTACGGTGGATGCCGGATCGTCGAAGTCGAGCTTCAGGTCGGCGGCGAAATGCATGTGCACGTCGCCGCTGATGACCACGGGATTCGCGGGCCGGCGCGTGGCGACGGACTCGAGGAAGCGGCGGCGCGCGGCGGGATATCCGTCCCAGCTGTCGGTCCAGACCGTCTTCGCTCCTTCCGGTCCCGATTTGCGCTGCGCCATCAGCACAGGCTGCGCGATGATGTTCCAGGCAGTACGCGAGCCGGCGAGCTGGCGGTCGATCCAGGTTTCCTGCGTTTCGCCCAACATCGTGCGCGAAGGAACCTGCAGTTCGGCGCACTGGCGCGGATCGACTTCATTCCCGCCGCCCGCCTTGCGCGGGCAGGCGTGCGGCGAACGGTACTGGCGGCCGTCCAGCAGGTGGATGCTGGCCAGGCTGCCCCAGGCCCAGCTGCCATAGATCTGCATCGCCGGACCGTTGGGCCGCATGCGCGCGGGGAGCGGCATGTGCTCGTAGTACGCGCGGTAGGCCGCAGCGCGGCGCAGCAGGAATTCCTCCGGCGGCGCGCCGTCTTCCTGCCGGTCGTTGGCGTAGTCGTTGTCGACCTCGTGGTCGTCCCAGGTCGCGAGCCAGGGACAGGCGTGGTGCGCCGACTGCAGGTCCTTGTCCGCCTTGTACAGCGCATAGCGCGCGCGGTATTCCTCGACGGTGACGGGTTCCTCGGCGCGCTCGTGCAGGCGCACCTGGTTGCGGCGCAAATTGGATTCGTAGATGTAGTCGCCGAGGAAGAGGATGAGGTCCGGGTCGTCGGCGACCATGTGCCGGTAGGACGTGTAGTAGCCCTGCTCGTAGTGCTGGCAGGAGGCGAACGCAAAGCGCAGGCGCGGCGCGACTGCCTGGGCTGCCGGCGCGGTGCGAGTGCGGCCGATCGGGCTGACGGCGTTGCCGGCGCGAAACCGGTACCAGTACCATCGGTCTGGGCGCAGGCCGCGCGGCTCGACGTGCACGGAATGCGCCCAGTCGGGACGCGCCAGATCCTCCCCCTTCGCGACGATCCTGCGCATAGCTTCATCGGCAGCGACTTCCCAGCGCACCGGGATTTCGACCGGACCGAAATCACCTGCGAGTCGCGTCCAAAGCACCATGCCGCCGGGCTGCGGGTAGCCCGATGCGACGCCGAGGCTGAAGGGGTCGTGCTCAAAGCGTGGACGCGGCTGCGCGTGAACCCGCATCGAATGCGAAACACCGAGCGCGGCAAGGGCCTGCAGGAAGCGGCGGCGGTCGAACATGCGAATAGAATAACGGGTTCTTGTGACGGAGATTTGAATGATCCATTTCGTCGTGCATGAAGAAGGCGATGGCGTCGGCGTCGTCGTGGTCGAGGGCGTAAAGGCGGGCCAGGACCTGGTCGGCTGGATCATGGAGGACGACAAGGAGATCAAGATGACCGCGAAGAGCGACATCCCGATCGGCCACAAGCTGGCACTCAAGGACTACAAGCCGGGCGACACGGTGATCAAGTACGGCGTCGACATCGGCAAGGTGGTGGCGCCGATCGCGCGCGGCGAGCACACGCACGTGCAGAACCTCAAAACCAAGCGCTGGTAACGGAAGACGGAAGAAAAACGCACATGGATCTGAAGAATTCGACGTTCTGGGGTTACAAGCGCGAGAACGGCCGCATCGGCGTGCGCAACCACGTTATCGTCCTGCCGGTAGACGACTTGTCCAACGCGGCCGCCGAGGCGGTGGCCCACAACATCAAGGGCACGCTCGCCATCCCGCACCCGTACGGCCGGCTGCAGTTCGGCGCCGACCTGGACTTGCACTTCAGCACGCTGATCGGCACCGGCTGCAACCCGAACGTGGCGGCGGTGGTGGTGATCTGCATCGAGGACGGCTGGGCGAAGAAGGTGGCCGACGCCATCGCCGCCACCGGCAAGCCGGTCGCCTATTTCGGCATCGAGCAGCACGGCGACCACGACACCATCATGCGCGCCTCGAAGAAGGCCAAGGAATTCGTGCAGTGGGCCTCCGAGCTGCGCCGCGAGGAGCGGCCCCTGAAGGACCTGTGGGTATCGACCAAGTGCGGCGAATCGGATACGACCTCCGGCTGCGGCGCGAACCCGACCGTGGGCAACGCGTTCGACAAGCTCTACCCGCACAAGGTGACGCTCGCTTTCGGCGAGACCACCGAGCTCACCGGTGGCGAGCACCTGGTGGCGGCGCGCTGCGCCAACGACGAGGTGCGGAAAAAGTTCCAGTTCATGTTCGACCGCTACCAGGCGATCATCGAGAAGCACAAGACCAGCGACCTCTCGGATTCGCAGCCGACCAAGGGCAACATCGCCGGCGGCCTGACGACCATCGAGGAGAAAGCGCTCGGCAACATCCAGAAAATCGGCCGCAAGTGCAAGGTCGACGGCGTGCTCGACAAGCATGAGCGGCCCACGGGTCCCGGCCTGTGGTTCATCGACTCGTCCTCCGCGGCGGCGGAAATGGTCACGCTGTGCGCGGCGGCCGGCTATACGGTGCACTTCTTCCCGACGGGGCAGGGCAACGTCATCGGCAACCCGATCCTGCCGAACATCAAGATCTGCGCGAATCCGCGTACCGTGCGGACCATGTCCGAGCATGTCGACGTGGACGTCTCGGGCCTGCTGCGCAAGGAAATGAACCCCGACCAGGCGGGCGACGCACTGCTGGAATGCATGTTCCGCACCGCCAACGGCAGGCTCACTGCAGCGGAAGCGCTTGGGCATCGGGAATTCGTGCTTACCAGGTTGTACGAGTCGGCTTGAAGGTTTTAGTAAAAAGAAATTCAGCTTTTCAGGAATTCGAGGTCCCGCGCTATCCCAGCCAGACCGTGCTGGATGTCGTTACCTACATCCAGCGCGTCCTCGATCCGACGCTCGCCTACCGCTTCGCCTGCCGCGTCGGCATGTGCGGTTCCTGTGCGATGACGGTGAACGGCGTCGCGCGCTGGACCTGCCGTACGCACGTCGACAAGGTCGTCAAGAGCGACCAGATGGAGATCGCGCCGTTGCGCAATCTGCCGGTGATCCGGGATCTCGTCACGGACATGCGCGAGTTCTTTGACAAGTGGGCTAAGGCGAAGGGGCAGTTCTCCGGTTCGCTTACGAAGAAGGAAGACTTTCAGAAAGTGAAACCGGATTCACCCAAGCGCGTCGCGGTGGATGCGGGCATCGAGTGCATCGGCTGCGCGGTCTGCTACAGTTCCTGCGACGTGGTCGCGCAGAATCCGGAGTATCTCGGGCCGGCGGCGCTGAATCGCGCCTGGACTTTGGTGAAAGATGAAAGAGATTCGATAACCATCGAAAGACTGCGCGCGGTGGCCGGCGACGCGGGCTGCCACTCCTGCCATACGCATATGAGCTGCACCGAACATTGCCCGAAGCAGATTTCCCCGACCGCCGCCATTGCCGGATTGAAGAGGGAAGTGTCTATGGCTTTGTTCAGAAAAATCTTGTGAATGTAAGGGCGCAGGCCATCCTCTGGACTGCCCAGCGCGCGAGTGCCGCGGTGCTCGGGCTTTGCGTGCTTGTGCACCTCGCGACCATGATCTATGCGGTGCGCGGCGGCTTGACGGCGGCGGAGATTCTGACCCGCACTCACGGTAGCGTTGCCTGGTTCGCGTTCTATTCGGTATTCGTGCTGGCCATCGTGGTGCACGTGCCGATCGGCCTGCGTTCGGTGCTCGGCGAGTGGCTTGCATGGCGTAGTCCGTCGCGGGACTGGGCGCTGGCGGTATTGGCCGGATTCCTGTGGACGATGGGCATGCGCGCCGTCCTGGCGGTGTTTGGATGAATTTTCCCTCACGGAACTTTGCGCTGGTTCACCGGCTCTCAGGTATTGCGCTGGCGCTGTTCCTGCCGCTGCATTTCTGGGCGCTGGGGCAGGCGCTGCAGGGAGATGCGAAGCTAGAATCCTTCCTGCGCTGGACCGACCAGCCGCTCGTCAAGGCAAGCGAGTGGGCCATCGTGCTGCTGCTGGCGATTCACCTTACTGGAGGCGTAAGAATCCTCATGATCGAATTCCTGCCCTGGCGTGAATGGCAGAAAACCCTCGCTGCTGTCGCGGCAGCGACGGCGTTGGCGATCGGCCTCCTGTTTGCGCTTTCGTCCACCGCGCATGCGCAGAACTGGCCCCAAAAATCCGTGCGCTTCATCGTGCCGTTCCCGCCCGGCGGCGCGACCGACATTTCGGCGCGCATGGTCGGCCAGAAACTGGCCGAGATCTGGGGACAGACCGTGGTCATCGAGAATCGCGGCGGCGCGGGCGGCGGCGTCGGCGCGGCGGAGGCGGCGCGCGCCGCGCCCGATGGCTACACCTTCTTCTTTCCCTCGGGTTCGGTGATGACGGCCAACCAGCACATCTACGCCAAGATGGCCTACAACCCGGAGAAGGATTTCGTGCCGGTCACCAACGTGGTGTCGGGCCCGCAGGTGCTGGTGGTGGCCGCGAACTCGCCCTACAAGAGCGTCAAGGAACTGATTGATGCCGCCAGGGCGCAGCCGGGCAAGCTGACCTTCGGCCATGCCGGGATCGGCTCGCAGACGCATCTCGCCGCGGAAAACTTCGTCAATGCAGCCGGGATCAATGCGGTGCAGGTGCCCTACAAGGGCGAAGGCCCGTCGCTGGTGGGCCTGGTCGGCGGCGACACCACTTTCGCCGTCACCAACGTCGCGGCTGCGATCGGCCACATCGGTTCGGGGCGCCTGCGCGCGCTCGGCGTGACGAGCAAGGTGGAGTTCGCGCAACTGCCAGGCGTGCCGCCGATCGCGAAGACCCTGCCGGGCTTCGAGAACACCGGCTGGTTCGGCATCGTCGCGCCCACCGGCACTTCCAGGGACATCATCCAGAAGGTGTACCAGGACACGAAGAAGGCGCTCGAATCCACCGAGATGCGGGCGCGCCTCTATGTGCAGGGGCTCGCGCCCGTCGGCAATACGCCCGAGGAGATGGGCCACGCCATGAAGGAAGAAACCGCGTTGTGGGCGCGTGTGGTGCGGGAACGGAACATCAAAGTAGAGTGAGAGTCGATCTGCAGCAGGTCGAGGAGGCCGCCAAGGAACTCTACATCCGGGCGCTTAAGCTGCTGCCGCCCGACATCAAGCAGGGCTTCGACCGGCTCGTGGCGGACGAGTCGAACGCCGGCGCGCAGCGCGTGCTGGGCACCATGTTGAAGAACATCACGGTTGCCGAAGATACGCAGACGCTCCTGTGCCAGGACACCGGCATCCCGATCTACAACGTGCGCATCGGCCGCGGCGTCGAGGTGGACGGTTTCGGGCTGCAGGAGGCGATCCGGCGCGGCTGCGCGCGTTCGACGCGCGAATATTCGTTCCGCTCCTCGATCGTGCATCCGACCACGCGCGTCAACGACCAGACCTCCACCGGGCGGGGCGTGCCGATCATCCACGTTGAATTCGCGGACCGGGAAAACATCCTGGAGATCGAGATGATCCCCAAGGGCTCCGGCTCGGAAAACAATTCCTGGCTGAAGATGGCGATTCCCGCCGAGGGTATCGACGCGATCAAGACCTTCGTCATCGACTGCGTGCTCGATGCGGGCGGCAAGACCTGCCCGCCGACCATCGTCGGCGTGGGCGTCGGCGGCACCTCGGACCTGTGCGTGCACCTGGCCAAGCAGGCGGCGACGCGCGCGCTGGGCTCGCGCTGCGAGGATCCCGAGGGTGCAAAGCTCGAGGAAGCGCTGACGCGCGCGGTCAACATGCTGGGTGTCGGGCCGCAGGGCCTGGGCGGCGATTCGACCGCCTTCGCGGTGCATGTCGAAACCGCCGCGACGCATATCACCATGAACCCGGTGGCGGTGAACATGCAGTGCCACTCTGCGAGGCGCGCGCGCGTCACGTTCCGGCCGGGAGGCATGGAATATGGTTTTTAGGGTCCTGCTGCTGTTCTTCATCGCGTTGCCGTCCTTCGGCGCGGAAGTCGCCGGCGTAACGATTCCCGACACGGACCAGCAGCTGGTGCTGAACGGCGCAGGACTGCGCAAGCGCGCGTTCTTCCAGGTCTACGCCATCGGGCTTTACCTTTCCCAGAAGAAAACATCTGCCGTCGATGCGATCAATGCGGCGGGACCGAAGCGCGTCGCGCTGCACATGCTGCGCGACGTGGATGCCGACCAGCTGTCCGGCGCGCTCGCCGACAGCATCAGGGACAACCTGAGCGAGTCCGAGGTAAAGGCGCTCGAGCCGCGCGTGAAGCAGCTCGTGGCGATCATGGCCGACATGAGGGAAGCGAGGAAGGGCATGCGCATCACGCTTGACTGGCTGCCGGCCGCGGGGACCCAGGTGACAGTGGAGGGCAAGCCGGCAGGCGCGCCGATTCCCGGCGACGATTTCTATCGCGCCCTGCTGAAGATCTGGCTGGGCGACAAGCCGGTGCAGGACGACCTGAAGAGGGCGCTGCTAGGTGAAATGCGCGGAGAGAAGCAGTAACCATGGCGCACCATGAACTCAGTCCGGCACTGACCGAGACGCAGGCGCGCGCGCTGCGCGTCAACGATACGGTGACGCTGAACGGCACGCTGTTCGGCATCCGCGACGCGACGCAGATCCACATGTTCGACCGCGGCCGCAAGACGCGCTTCGATCTCTCGGGCCACGCGGTCATCCACACCGCGCCCAACGTGAAGAAAGTCGAAAAGAGCGCCGCCTTTCCGGCCGGATATCAGCCTTCATGCATCGGCACCACCACCAGCGACCGCATGGAGCGCTTCACGCGGCCGCTCCTAGCGGAATATGGGGTAAGGCTGGTGATCGGCAAGGGCGGCCTGCGCGACGATTCAATGAAGGCTTTTGGTGAAATGGGTGGCGCCTACCTCGCGATCGTCGGCGGCGCGGCCGCGCTGGAGACGACCTGGGTGGAAGCGATCGAGGACGTGGACCTGGACGACTTGCATCCGGAATCGCTGTGGAAATTCCGCGTGCGCGGTTTCGGGCCGCTGGTGGTCGCCATGGACAGCCACGGCGGCAGCCTCTACTCGATGGTGAACCAGGCCGCGCGCGAGCAGCGCGCGGCGGCATTGCGCGCATTGGGCGTGCGGTAAAATCAAAAAACGATTGGAGAAAAAATGAGAAGAATTCTGAGCGTCCTGGCGGCTGCCGCCGTGGTGGTTTCCGGAGCGGCCGTTGCGCAGCCCAAGGTGAACCTTTCGATCGCCACCGGCCCCACTGGCGGCGTGTACTACCCGCTCGGCGGCGGTCTTGCCAACGTGTTGTCCAAGTACGTTCCAGGCTATGCCGCCAACTCCGAAGCGACGGCGGGATCGGTCGCCAACATCCAGCTCATGGACCAGAAGAAGTCGGATGTCGCATTCACGATGGCGGATGCGGCCTGGGATGGCTACAAGGCGCAGGGCAAGTTCGCGGCCGGCGCGGTGCCGCTGCGCACGCTGATGGTCGCCTACCCGAACCGCATGCACGTCGTCACGATCGAGGGCCGCGGCATCGAGAAGCTCGCCGACCTCAAGGGCAAGCGCGTATCGACGGGCGCGCCGAACAGCGCCACGGAACTCATGACGCAGCGCCTGCTGGAGGCGGTCGGCATGGACATGACCAAGGATTTCCGCCGCGAGCGCCTGACGCCGGAGAAATCAGTGGATGCGATCAAGGACGGCAAGCTGGACGCGGTTTTCTTTGTTGCCGGCATCCCGGTGTCCTCGTTCACCGACCTGGGCGCGACGCCCGGCACCAAGATCAAGCTGATCGACCATGCCGAGGCGGTGGCGCCGATGAACGCGAAATACGGCCCGCTCTACATCACCGACGTGATTCCGGCGAAGTCCTATCCCGGCCAGGAGAAGGTGAACAATGTAGCGACGGTCCAGAACCTGATCATCGCGCGCGAGGACATGCCCGTTGACGTCGCCTACAACATCGTCAAGGTGATCTTCGAGAGGAAGGACGACTTGGTCGCGGTGCACAAGGAAGCGCTTAGCTTCGACCTGAAGAACCAGACCAAGACGGGCTCGCCGATCCCGTACCATCCGGGCGCGATCAAGTATTTCGCCGAGAAGGGCATCAAAGTCAACTGAGTGGCTGAAATCGATGCCGGCGCTCTCAAAAAGGCCGAAGAGTTCGTAGAGCAGGAAGAAGGGGCGACCCACCGGTTCGCCGGCTGGTGGGGGACGGCGCTATTCGCAGTCGCCGTCGCGATGTCGGTGTTCCACCTGTATGCGGCGTACGGCAACATCACCACTACCACGCTGCGCTACGCGCACGTGGCCTTCATCCTGTTCCTGTCGTTCACCCTGTTTCCGTGGCGCCCGCGGGCGCGGCACCACTTCTCCTGGGGAGATCTCGTGCTTGCGCTGCTAAGCGTGGCCTGCATGGTCTACGCCGTGTGGGGCGGCGATGACTTCCTGGACCGAAGCACGCTGCCGAACACCTGGGACAACATCATGGGTGTCGCGCTCGTGGTGCTGGTGCTGGAAGCGGCGCGGCGCACCACCGGCTGGATCATGCCGCTGGTGGTGGTGGCATTCCTCGCCTACTCGATGGTGGGGCCATGGCTGCCCGCGCCGTGGACGCACCGCGGTTACGACATCGGCAGGCTGGTCGGCACGATGTACATGACGCTGGAGGGCATTTTCGGCACCGCGGTGGACGTGTCCTCGACGCTGATCATCCTGTTCACGATTTACGGCGCGATCCTGCAATTCTCGGGCGCTGGCAAGTTCTACCTTGATTTTTCCTTCGCCGCGCTGGGGCGCAAGCCCACCGGCGCCGGCCGCACCATCGTGCTTGCTTCTTTCCTGCTGGGCGGCCCCTCGGGTTCCGGGGTCGCGACCACGGTCACGCTCGGCACGGTGGCCTACCCGATGCTCGCGAAGGCAGGGTACGAGAAGAACGCCGCGGGTGGCCTGCTGGCCGCGGGCGGCCTGGGCGCGATCCTGTCGCCGCCGGTGCTCGGGGCCGCCGCGTTCCTGATCGCCGAGTTCCTCAAGATCAGCTACCTGGACGTCATCAAGATGGCGGCGATCCCCACCTGCCTGTACTACCTGTCGCTGCTGCTCATGGTCGAGATCGACGCGCGCAAGTACGGCATGAAGATGGTCGACGTGAAGGGCGCGCAAAGCGTCTGGCAGCTGACGAAGACGCGGGGCTTTCACTTCACCTCGCTGATCGCGATCGTGGTGTTCATGCTGATCGGCTTTTCGCCGATCGGCTCGGTGTTCTGGGCCACGGTGGTGGCGTTCTTCGCCAGTTTCATCCACCGCGACTGCGCGCTGATCGATTTCGGGATGCTGGTGCGGCGGCCAAAGGGCTGGGTGGGCTCGCTGCTCACCGAATCGAAGATCATGAAGGCGCTGGAGGCGGGCTCGGTGGGCATGATCAACATCGGCGCGACCTGCGCGGCGGCGGGCCTGATCGTCGGCGTGGTGACGCTGACCGGCCTCGGCCTGCGCTTCTCGGAAATCGTCATCGGCTACGCCGGCGGCAACCTGGCGCTGACGGCGATCTTCACCGCGCTCATCGTTTGGGTGATCGGCCTCGCGGTGCCGGTGACGGCGAGCTACATCATCTGCGCGGTGATCGCCGCGCCCGCGCTGATCAAGCTGGGCGTGCCGGACTACGCGGCGCACATGTTCATTTTCTACTACGCAGTCCTGTCGGAAGTCTCGCCGCCGACTGCTTTGTCGCCTTTCGCGGCAGCGGCGATCACCGGCGGCGATCCCTACAAGACGACGCTGCAGTCCTGGAAGTACACGCTGCCGGCGTTCATCGTGCCGTTCATGTTCGTGCTCGACCCGATCGGCGTCGGCCTCCTGCTCTACATCCCCAAGGGCGGCAGCTGGATGAGCGTGGTCGAGATCACGGTGCTCGCGGTGATCGCGCTGGTGGCGCTCGCCGCGGCGGCCGAGGGCTGGCTGTTCACGAAAACCACGCTGCTCGAGCGCCTGGCGCTGATTGCCGCCGGCATCCTCGTGCTCACGCCCGTGGCACTGAACGACGCGATCGGCGTCGCGCTGCTCGGCGCAGTGATGGCGATCCAGTTCTTCAGATCCCGTGCGTGAAGTTTCCACCGACATCCTGATCCTCGGTTCGGGCGGGGCGGGGCTATTCGCCGCGCTGCACGCGCATAAGGCACAACTGCGGACGGACCCGTCGCTCTCGATCACCGTCGCGGTGAAGGGCCTGCTCGGCAAATGCGGCTGCACGCGCATGGTGCAGGGCGGCTACAACGTCGCGCTGGCGCAGGAGGATTCGATCGAGCGCCACTTCATGGACACCATCGAGGGCGGCAAGTGGCTGCCCGACCAGGAGCTGGCCTGGAAACTGGTCGTGCTTTCCATCGAAAGAATCAGAGAACTGGAAAACGAGCTGGGGTGCTTCTTCGACCGCAATCCGGATGGCACGGTGCACCAGAAGGCTTTCGCCGGGCAGACGTTCGACCGCACGGTGCACAAGGGCGACCTCACCGGCATCGAGATCATCAATCGGCTCGCCGAGCAGGTGTGGGCTCGCAAGATCAACAGGCTGGAAGAACACCGTGCCGTTGAACTTATCAAGGACAAAAGCGGTTCGGCGATCGCGGGCGTGCTCTTCATCGACATGCGCACGGGCGAATATGTCTTCGTCCGCGCGAAGGCGGTGCTGCTCGCGACCGGCGGCGGTCCGACCATGTACAAGTACCACACGCCCTCGGGCGACAAGTCCTGCGATGGCCTGGCAATGGCGCTGCGCGCCGGGCTGCCGCTGCGCGACATGGAGATGGTGCAGTTCCATCCGACCGGCCTCTACGCCGGCACGCACACGCGCATGACCGGAACGGTGCTGGAAGAAGGCCTGCGCGGTTCGGGCGGCTACCTGCTGAACGGCGCCATGGAGCGCTTCATGCCGAAGTACGACCCCAAGGCCGAGCGCGCCACGCGCGATTTCGTCTCGCGCGCCATGTTCACGGAGATGAGGGCAGGGAATACCAGTCCTAATGGGGGGCTCTTTATTTCCATGAAGCATCTGAATCAAGATATGGTTAAAAAACAATTCCGCGGGATGGTCGAACGCTGCGCGGATTGCGGCTTCGACCTCGCCGGCGGCCTGGTTGAAGTGGTGCCGACCGCGCACTACATGATGGGTGGCGTCGAGTTCGCGCCCGATTGCAGCACCCAGCTCAAGGGACTCTATGTCGCGGGCGAGGATGCGGGCGGCGTGCACGGCGCCAACCGCCTGGGCGGCAACGGCGTGGCCAATTCCACGGTGTTCGGCGCCGTCGCAGGTGACGTGATGGCCGAATGGGTCAGGAAGGAAGATTTCAGGGAAGTCGATTTGGTTTCCGTCGAAAAGGCAGTTCAGTCCTGTGAACCCCGGATCTCCAAAACCCACGGCTCTCTCGAACCGCTGCGCGAACGGCTCTACGAAGTGATGTGGAACAAGGTCGGCATCATCCGCGACGCCGCCGGCCTGCGCGCCGGGCTCTCGGAGCTCGCGGCGATCGAAAGCGAGCTGGAAAGCACGGGCATCGCGGACGCCAACCGCGCCTTCAACCTGACCTGGCACGACTGGCTGAACCTGAAGAGCCTGGCGCAGACCAGCCGCGCGATCGCCGAAGCCGCGCTCGCGCGCACCGATTCGCGCGGCGCCCACTACCGGGAAGACTTTCCGGATGCCGGGCCGCTGGAAAGCTCGTGCTACACGAGCCTGAAAATCCGGGGTTCGGGATTGGAAATCGCGATGAAGCCCGTGGCATTCACGCGTGTCCGGCCGGGCGAATCCCTACTGGTCAGCCACCTTTAGCACCAGCTTGCCGAAATTCCCGCCGCTGAACAGCTTGTTCAGCGCGTCGGGAAAGTTCTCGATGCCCTCGACCACGTCTTCGCGCGAGATGAATTTTCCTTCCTGCATCCACTGGGCAATGTCCTTCACCGCAACGCCAAAGCGATCGGCGTAGTCGAATACCACCATGCCCTGCATGCGGGCGCGGTTGACCAGCAGCGACAGGTAGTTGGCCGGGCCCTTCACGGGAGTGGTGTTGTTGTACTGGGAAATCGCACCGCAGATGATGATGCGCGCGTTGCGGTTGATGCGCGTGAG
>JANYII010000114.1 GCA_025358705.1 Betaproteobacteria bacterium
AGCAGCCGGCGTTCCTCGCGGTCAATCCGAAGGCGCGGGTGCCGGCGCTGGTGACGGAGCGGGGCGTGCTGACGGAGACGCCGGCTCTGCTGATGTATGTCGCGCAGAGCTTCCCGGCGGCGCGGCTTGCGCTGCTGGACGATCCGTTCGCGCTGGCGGAGGCGCAGGAGTTCAACAGTTATATGTGCTCCACCGTCCACGTGGCGCACGCGCACCGGATGCGCGGTCCGCGCTGGTCGGACGATCCGGCCACCATTGAGGGCATGAAGCGCGGGGCGCCGAAGTCCGTTACCGCGGCTTTCGGGCTGATCGAGCAGGGGATGCTGAAGGGGCCCTGGGTGCTCGGCGCCGACTTCGGCATCTGCGACATGTACCTCTTCACGCTGGCGCAGTGGCTGGAGGCGGACGGCGTCGACATCGCGAAGCTGCCCCGGGTGCTGGACCACCGCCGCCGCGCCGCGGCCGTGCCCGCGGTGGCGCGAGCCTTGGCCGCGGAGTCGTCGTAAAATCCGGCCTCCTGACAGAGAGGCTCCAGATGCGGATTGGTGTTCCGGCCGAGACGTTCCCCGGCGAAAAGCGCGTTGCCACGGTTCCCGAGGTGGTCCAGAAGCTGGTGAAGCTCGGCTTCACGGTCTCTGTTCAGTCCGGCGCGGGCGCGGCGGCCAACTTCGACGACGACAGCTACAAGGCCGCGGGCGCGGACATCGCGCCGGACGCGGCGGCGCTGTGGGAGAAGTCGGACATCGTCTTCAAGGTGCGCGCGCCCGACGCCGCGGAAGTCGCCCGGATACGCCAGGGCCAGATCCTGATCGGCTTCATCTGGCCGGCGCAGAACCCGGACCTGATGCAGAGCCTTGCCGCGCGCAAGGGCACGGTGTTGGCGATGGATTCGCTGCCGCGCATGCTGAGCCGCGCGCAGAAGATGGACGCGCTGACTTCCATGGCCGGCATCACCGGCTATCGCGCCGTGATCGAGGCGGCGCACGCGTTCGGCCGCTTCCTCACCGGCCAGATCACCGCCGCCGGCAAGGTGCCGCCGGCCAAGGTGTTCATCGCCGGCGCCGGCGTGGCGGGACTCGCCGCGATCGGCACCGCCGCGAGCCTGGGCGCCATCGTGCGCGCCAACGACACCCGCGCCGAAGTGGCCGACCAGGTGGTGTCGCTGGGCGGCGAGTTCGTGAAGGTCGATTACCAGGAAGAAGGCTCGGGCGGCGGCGGTTATGCCAAGGTCATGAGCGAAGGCTTCCAGCAGGCGCAGCGTGAGATGTACGCAAAGCAGGCGAGGGAAGTGGACATCATCATCACCACCGCGCTGATTCCCGGCAAGCCCGCGCCTAAGCTCATCACCGCCGACATGGTGAAGTCCATGAAGCCCGGCAGCGTGATCGTGGACCTCGCGGCGGAGCAGGGCGGCAATTGCGAGCTGACCGAACCGGGCAAGATCGTGGTCAAGCACGGCGTGACCATCGTCGGCTACACCGACCTGCCCAGCCGGCTGGCGAAGCAGTCTTCCACGCTCTACGCCAATAACCTGTTCCGCCTCGCCGAGGAGCTTTGCAAGACCAAGGACGGCGTCGCCAACGTCAACATGGACGATGACGCGATCCGCGGCCTGACGGTCATCAAGGACGGCAGCATCACCTGGCCACCGCCAGCGCCCAAACTCCCGCCTGCTCCTGCCAAGGTTGTTTCTCAACAAAAAAATCCTGTATCAACCGCAAAAGGCCATTCCCACGGCAGCGGCGCGCCGATGTCCGGCAACTCGCTGGCCATCATGTTCGGCGTGGCCGCGGCGCTGTTCTGGTTCATCGGTGCCTACGCGCCGGTGGAATTCCTCGGCCACTTCACGGTGTTCGTGCTGGCCTGCTTCGTCGGCTACATGGTGGTCTGGAACGTGACCCCTGCGCTGCATACGCCGCTGATGAGCGTCACCAACGCCATCAGCAGCATCATCGCCATCGGCGCGCTGGTGCAGATCGCGCCTCCTGCCATGACTGGCATCAGCCGGCCGGACGATTGGATCCGCTGGCTGGCGGTGGCGGGCATCGCGCTTACCGCGGTCAATATGTTCGGCGGCTTCGCCGTCACCCAGCGCATGCTGGCGATGTTCCGAAAATAAGGGGTCACGCACATGTCACAGAGCCTCGCCAGCGTCGCCTACATCGGCGCCACCATCCTCTTTATCCTCAGCCTCGGCGGCCTGAGCAATCCTGAGTCGTCGCGGCGCGGCAACCTGTACGGCATGATCGGCATGACCATCGCCGTGCTGGCGACGGTGCTCGGTCCTCGCGTCACGGCGGGCGGCATTCCGTGGATCATCGCTGCCATGGTGGCGGGCGGCGGCATCGGCCTGTACGCGGCGCGCACCGTGCAGATGACACAGATGCCGGAGCTGGTCGCGCTGATGCACAGCCTGGTCGGCCTCGCCGCCATGCTGGTCGGTTTCGCCACTTACATAGATCCCAGCGCGTCGTCCGAGTTCTCGGGCGCCGCCAAGGCGATCCACGAGATGGAGATCTACGTCGGCATCCTGATCGGCGCGGTGACTTTCTCCGGCTCGGTGATCGCGTTCGGCAAGCTTTCCGGGAAGATCGGCGGCAAGCCGCTGCTGCTGCCGGCGCGCCACTGGATGAACCTGGCGGGGCTGCTGATCGTGATTTATTTCGGCCGGGAGTTCCTGCATGCCGAATCCATGAGCGACGGCATGAAACCGCTCGTCGTCATGACGGTGATCGCGCTGCTGTTCGGCATCCACATGGTGATGGCGATCGGCGGCGCCGACATGCCGGTGGTGGTGTCGATGCTCAACAGCTATTCCGGCTGGGCGGCGGCGGCCACCGGCTTCATGCTTTCGAACGACCTGCTGATCGTGGTCGGCGCGCTGGTAGGCTCGAGCGGCGCGATCCTCTCCTACATCATGTGCAACGCGATGAACCGCAACTTCATCAGCGTGATCGCCGGCGGCTTCGGTACCTCCGGCGGCACGCCCGCCGCGGCCGGGGCGCAGCCTGCGGGTGAAGTCGCACCGATCCTCGCCGCGGAAACTGCGGAGCTGCTGCGCGAGGCGAAGAACGTGATCATCGTACCGGGCTACGGCATGGCGGTGGCCCAGGCGCAACATACCGTTTACGAAATCACGAAGTACCTGCGCGAAAAGGGCGTCAACGTCCGCTTCGGCATCCATCCGGTCGCCGGCCGCATGCCCGGCCACATGAACGTGCTGCTCGCCGAGGCCAGGGTGCCCTACGACATCGTGATGGAGATGGACGAGATCAACGAGGACTTCCCGAAGACCGATGTCGCCATGGTGATCGGCGCCAACGACATCGTGAATCCTGCCGCGCAGGACGATCCCACCAGCCCGATCGCCGGCATGCCGGTGCTGGAAGTCTGGAAGGCGAAGACCTCGATCGTGATGAAGCGCAGCATGGCCTCCGGCTACGCCGGCGTCGACAACCCGCTCTTCTACAAAGAGAACAACCGCATGCTGTTCGGCGACGCGAAGATGATGCTGGACGAGGTGCTCACGGCGCTGAAGGCCTGAGCGTTTTCTTCGGCTAGGGTTTTTCCTCCAGCAGTCCGAGCCGCCCGGCCAGCCAGCGCGTCGTCGGCGCCTGGATCAGGATCGTCATCAGCACGGCGATGAAGGTGACCGAGGCGATCATGTCGGCGCCCGGCGCCTTCATGCCGACCAG
>JANYII010000134.1 GCA_025358705.1 Betaproteobacteria bacterium
CGGGCAAGGTCTACCGCACGGTGTCGGACGGCAGCTGGAGCGTGCCGCGGCGCATCGAGGACATGGGCGCGATGCGCGTCGCGCGCCAGGTGCTCTCGCCAATGCCCGAGCTGCTGTCGTACTGGCTGCCGCTGGAAGACAGCCGCAACCTCATCCGCTATTTGAACGAGCAGATCGCGGAAATGATCGCGCTTGCGCCAACTCGCTTCATCGGCCTGGGCGCGGTGCCGCTGCAGGACGAGGACAGCGCCATCCGCGAACTGGAATTCGTCCTGAAAAAATTGAAATTCTCAGGCATTGAAATCGCGAGCCACGTCAACGGCGTGTCGATCGGCGATGCGCGCTTCGAGCCGTTCTTCGCCGCGGCCGAGCAGGCGGGCGCCGCAATCTTCGTCCACGCGCTGCGGCCGGCCGGCCAGGACCGCATCGTCGGCGCCTTCCCCGAGCAGGCAGTGTGCTTCCCCGGCGACATCGCGCTCGCGGCCGCCTCCATGATCACCGGCGGCATCGCCGCGCGCCATCCGAAGCTTCGCATCGCCTTCAGCCACGGCGGCGGCGCGCTTCCCATCCTGTTGCCGCGCCTGGTGCGTGCATGGAACGCAGTGCCTAAAGCGAGGGAATCGCTCGCCGAATCGCCCGAGGTCTATGCGCGTCGCTTCTACTATGACGCACTGGTGTTCGATGCCAGGACGACGCGCCTGATCATCGATCGCTTCGGCAGCTCGCAAGTCTGCGTCGGTAGCGACTATCCCTATGCCATGGCCGATCCGGACCCGCTGGGCACTCTGGAGAAGACCGGGTTGGATGCAGCGGTGCTTGTCGCCATCACCTCGGCAAACGCCAAGCGCTTCCTCGGCCTTTGACGCCGGACCTGAAGCTCAGCCGGGCGGCGGCTGGGGCGCTACGCGCTGCCAGCCGATAGCGCAACTCTGCACATGCGGGTAATACGCCCGCGACGACGGGCAGTAATACCAATAGGCCTGCGATTGCGGCGGAACGGAATATGGCACCGGCTGCTCGATATATACCGGCGGCGCCGGCGGATAGTACGGAGCCGGCGGGTAGTAATACGATGGCGGGTAGTAGTACCTAGACGCGATATATGCCCCCGCAATGATCGGCGCCGCGAAGAAGATCGCGCGACCGCCTCCATGATGGGAGTGGCCCCGTCCACCGGGGCGCGCGTCGGCGGCGGTGCTGCCGAGCACCATGAGCGCGGTTGCGGACAGCGCGGCAATTCGGCGAAGGTTCATGGCTGGAACCATACGCTCATTCCACTTGCCAGGAAGTAAGCATTTGTTTCAGGCGAGATGCTTCTTGAAATGGGCGACCGTACGTTCCCATGACAGCTTCGCCGCCGCCTCGTTATAGCGCGGCGTGGAGTTGTTGTGGAATCCATGCTGCGTCCCAGCATAGGTGTACGCCTCATGGGAAGCGCCGGCGGATTTCAGCGCCGCTTCGTAGGCCGGCCACATACCGTTGATGCGCGCGGTGGTGACGAAGTGACCCTGAGCATCGGCCGTCAGCACGGTCTGGGTCATCGTGGACTGGCCAATGCGCATGTTGATGGCGCGGCCATCGACCTCAAGCGTCGCGATCCCGTCCCGCACGTCCAGCAATTTCACGCCTTCCGGGGAGACTTCGCCGATCCGCAGCGTTTGCAGGCTCCGGTCATTGATCTTCAACTGGACATCGCTGTAGCCGGCGCTCAGCCACGCAGCTTGAAACGCTGGATCTTGCCGGTCGCGGTCTTCGGCAGTTCCGTGGCGAATTCGATCCAGCGCGGGTACTTGTAGGGTGCCAGCTTCGATTTGACGTAGTTCTGCAGTTCTTCCGTCGTCGCCTGCTTGCCGGGCTTGAGGACAACATAGGCCTTGGGCTTGACGAGCTTCTGCTCGTCCTCCTTGCCGACCACGGCGGCTTCGAGGACCGCTTCGTGGGAGACGAGGGCTGCCTCAACCTCGGCCGGCGAGACCCAGATGCCAGAGACCTTGAGCATGTCGTCGGTGCGGCCGCCGTAGGCGTAATAGCCGTCGGCGTCCCGAGTGTACTTGTCGCCGCTGCGCGTCCATTCGCCGGCGAAGGTGCCGCGGCTCTTGGCGCGATTGTTCCAGTACAGGTTGGCGGCCGTCGGGCCCTTGATGAGCAACTCCCCCAACTCGCCCTGCTTTACTTCAGCGCCCTGCTCGTCCACCAGCTTCACTTCGTACCCCGGCACCGGTTTGCCGGTGGTGCCGTGGCGGAAATCTCCCGGCCGGTTGGAGAGGAAGATGTGCAGCATCTCGGTCGAGCCGATGCCGTCGAGGATGTCGACGCCGGTTTTTTCCTTGAAGCTCTTGGCAATCTGGGGCGGCAAGGCCTCTCCGGCTGAAACACAAAGCCTTAGATCCAGATTTTCCTTTTTGGGGAATGCTGGAGACGCCAGCATCCCCGCGTACAACGTGGGCACGCCGAAAAACAATGTCGGCTTCTTCTCCGTCAATCGCTTGAACACCGCATCCGGCGTCGGGCGCTCGGCCATGAGCACGGTGGTGGCGCCCGCGGCCAGCGGGAAGGACAGGGAGTTGCCCAGGCCGTAGGCGAAGAAAAACTTGGCCGCGGAAAAAATGACGTCCGATTCCTTCAGACCGAGCACCCCGTCGGCATACAACTCGGCGGTGATCCGCATGCTCGAGTGCACGTGCACCGTGCCTTTGGGCATGCCGGTCGAGCCAGATGAGTACAGCCAGAAGCAGGGATCGTCGCTGGTGGTGGGTGCCGCGGCGAGCTCCGGTTTGGTGTTTTTCAGGAGGTCTTTGAACGGCGAAGTGATGACATGCTGCAGGAAAGGCAGTTTCTTGAGGAACGGGAACTGCGGCAGCAGCGGCTCGGAAACCAGCAGCGCCTTGGCGCGGCTGTCGGAGAGCATGTACTCGTAGTCCTTTGGTGTCAGCAGGGTGTTGACCGCGATCGGCACGATGCCGGCCTTGATCGCGCCGAGGAACGCCACCGGCCAGTCGATGGAGTCGTGCATCGCGATGAGGATCCGGTCTTCCATCCTCAAGCCGAGCGACAGCAGATGATTGCCGAAGCGGCTCACCCGTTCCGCGAGTTCGCCGAACGTGTACTGGCCAGCATCGTCGATGTAGGCGATCTTGCCGGCACGGCCGGCTTCCAGGTTGCCATCGACCAGGTCGACGGCGGCGTTGTAGCTACGCGGGAATTCCACAGCCTGAATTGTACTTAGGTACTTACGGCCAACGCATCCTTGGCCAGCGCCAGCCAGCCCTCGCCCCATTCCACGGCCATCTCCTCGGGCAGGACGCCTGAGGAGGCATCATGCTGCACTCGATCGCCAATGCGCTGCGCGCCCAGCTCGGCAAGGATGTCGTCGAAGCGCTTGCCGCCGAAGTTGAAGGTCTCCGCGTAGGTACGGTCGCCCAACCCGAACACGCCGTACCGCACGCGCGAAAGGTCCGGGCGCTTCGCCTTCAGGTCTTCGTACAGCGCCTTGGCGTTGTCCGGCACATCGCCCTGGCCGTAAGTGGAGGTAACGACGAGGACAACACCCTCGCGGTCGAAAACCGAGCTGTCGAGCTTGTCCATGAGCAGGGTTTCGACTTGCATGTCGCCGTCATCCCAGACCAGTTCGAGTTCCTGCGCCACGAGCTGCGCGGTGCCGGTCATCGTGCCGACCAGGAGATTGAGTTTCATTGACATCTAATATAATGCAGCATAGAATTTCAGTCAAGCACTATACTTCATGAATGCACCTCCCTCCCCCGCGCAGCAGGAAACGGCCTACCTGGCCCAACTGGGTGACCGCGTGCGGACCTGGCGCAATGGGCAGGGCATGACGCGCAAAGCGCTTGCCGCGGCCTCGGGCGTATCCGAGCGCTATCTCGCGCAGCTCGAAGCCGGCCAGGGAAACATCTCCGTGCTGCTGCTGCGCAAGGTGGCGCAAGCGATGCACGTCACGGTGGAAAGCCTGGTTCGCGAGGGCACGGACCAGGATCCCGCGCGGCGCCGCATCGCGCTACTCGGCCTGCGCGGTGCGGGGAAGTCCACGCTCGGCGCGAAGCTGGCTGCCGCCATTGGCGCGCCTTTTGTCGAACTCGACCACGAGGTCGAACGCGAAGCCGGCGCCAGGCTGGGCGAGGTATTCGCGATGTACGGCCAGGAAGCCTACCGCCGCTTCGAGCGTCGCGCGCTCGAAAGGGTGCTGCGCACCCATGAATCCGCCGTGATCGCCGCAGGCGGCAGCCTGGTCACCGACCCAGACACCTACCGGCTGCTGCTCGACAACTGCCGCAGCATCTGGCTGAAGGCGAAACCCGAAGAACACATGAACCGCGTCATGGCACAGGGCGACATGCGTCCATTCAAAGGCCGCTCGGCAGCGCTGGACGAGATCCGCAAGCTGCTCGCCGACCGCGACCGCCTTTATTCCCAGGCCGACGTGACGGTCGAAACCTCCGGCCGGTCCCTGAAATCCTCGTTGGACGAATTGCGAACCAAGGTAAAGCCATGATCCGTTTCGATACCCATCCCGACAAATACAACCACTGGAAGCTGTCCTTCGACGGCGCGGTGGCCACCCTCGCACTCGACATCGCCGAGGACAAGGGCATTGCGCCAGGCTACAAGCTGAAGCTCAATTCCTACGACCTCGGCGTCGATATCGAACTGCACGATGCGATGAACCGCATCCGCTTCGAGCACCCCGAGGTGAAATCGGTGGTGATCACCAGCGGCAAGACGCGCATGTTCTGCTCCGGCGCCAATATCTACATGCTCGGCTTGTCCACGCACGCGTGGAAAGTGAACTTCTGCAAGTTCACCAACGAAACACGCAACGGCCTTGAGGACTCCAGCCGGCACTCCGGGCTCAAGTTCCTCGCCGCGCTGAACGGCACCACCGCCGGCGGCGGCTATGAGCTCGCCCTCGCCTGCGACGAGATCGCCATGATCGACGACCGCTCGAGCACGGTGAGCCTGCCCGAGGTGCCGCTGCTCGGCGTGCTGCCGGGCACCGGCGGCCTGACGCGCATCGTCGACAAGCGCAAGGTGCGCCGCGACCTGGCCGACGTCTTCTGCACCACCGCCGAAGGCGTGCGCGCCGACCGCGCCAAGGAATGGAAGCTGGTGGACCACGCCGCCAAACCGCAGCAGTTCGCCGAGTTCGTGAAGAACCGCGCGCTGGAACTGGCGAAGCAGTCGGACAGGCCGGGCGGCGAGGGAATTGTTCTGGGTCCGCTGAAGAAGTCCCTGATCGATGTGAAGATCGATCCGGCATCCCGTACCGCGGAAATCACGGTGAAGGGCCCGACAAAAGAACAAATTCAAATCCAAAGAAGCGATTCCTGGTATCCGCTGCAACTCGCGCGCGAACTGGACGAGGTGATCCTCAACCTGCGCCACAACCATCTCGACGTGGGGCTGTGGATCTTCAAGACGAAGGGCGATGTTAAAAATGTTTTGGATTTGGATCTTTTGTTGCAAAACCAGGCAACAGATTGGTTCGTGCGAGAGACCCTCGGCTACCTGCGCCGCACCTTCGCTCGCCTGGACGTGTCCTCGCGCTCGATGTTCGCGGTGGTGGAACCCGGTTCCTGCTTCGCCGGCACGCTCGCCGAGCTGCTCTACGCTGCCGACCGCAGCTACATGCTGGATGCGGAAGAGAATTGCCCATCGATCGCCCTCTCCGCGCTCAACTTCGGCACCTACCCGATGGTGAACGGCGAATCCAGGATCTCGGCGCACTACTGCGGCGAACTGCCGGAATTGCCGGCCGGGGAAATGCTCGACACTCAAAAAGCAAGGAAACTCGGCCTGATAACGGCCGCGCCCGACGACATCGACTGGGAGGACGAGGTGCGCATCGCGATCGAGGAACGCGTCGCGCTGTCGCCAGATGCGCTCACCGGCATGGAAGCCTCGCTGCGGTTTACGGGCCGCGAGAACATGCTGACGCGCGTCTTCGGGCGCCTCTCGGCATGGCAGAACTGGATCTTCATCCGGCCCAACGCGGTCGGCGAACAAGGGGCCCTGAAGGTCTACGGCACGGGTTCGAAGGCAAAATTCAATTGGGAGCGCGTATGAGCGGCATCAACTACTCCGAAAAAATCCCGAACAACGTCAACCTCACGACCGACCGCACGCTGCAGCGCGCGCTCGAGCATTGGCAACCGAAGTTCATCGACTGGTGGAAGGGCATGGGCCCGACCGATTTCCAGGGTGCCGACGTCTACCTGCGCACCGCAGTCTCTGTGGACGCCGACGGCTGGGCGCAGTACGGCGCGGTGAAGATGCCGGACTACCGCTGGGGCATCTTCCTCGCCGACCCGGTGGTCGAGCGCAAGATTGGCTTTGGTGACGCGATGGGCCAGGCCGCCTGGCAGCAGGTGCCGGGCGAGTACCGCTCGACGCTGCGCCGGCTGATTGTCACGCAGGGCGACACGGAGCCCGCGTCGGTCGAGCAGCAACGCATGCTCGGCCATACCTGCCCTTCCCTCTATGACCTGCGCAACCTATTTCAGATCAACGTCGAGGAAGGCCGCCATCTGTGGGCAATGGTCTACCTGCTGCACGCCTATTTCGGCCGCGACGGCCGCGAGGAAGCCGAGGAACTGCTGCAGCGCCATTCGGGCGATGCCGACAAGCCGCGCATCCTGTCCACCTTCAACGAGCCGATCAGCGACTGGCTGTCGCTCTACTGCTTCACCTACTTTACCGACCGCGACGGCAAGTACCAGCTGAAGAGCCTGGCCGAATCGGGTTTCGACCCGCTGTCGCGCACCTGCCGCTTCATGCTCACCGAGGAAGCGCACCACATGTTCGTCGGCGAGACCGGCATCGGCCGCGTGGTCAGGCGCACGCTGGAGGTGATGAAGGAGCTCGGCACGGACGACCCGGCGCGCATCCGCGCGCACGGCGCCGTGGACCTCGGGTTGCTGCAGAAATACCTGAACTTCTGGTGCTCGTCCTCGCTCGACCTGTTCGGCAACGAGATATCATCCAATTCTGCGGCGACTTTCGCCAACGGCCTGAAGGGCCGGCCGGATGAATCGACCTACGACGACCACGTCCTCAGGGAAAAGACCTTCGCGTTGAACACCCCGCAGGGCACGGAGAACGTCCCGATGCTGAACGCGCTGAACGAAGTCATGCGCGAGTCCTACCTCAAGGACTGCGAGATCGGCCTGAAGCGCTGGAACCGCGCGATCGAGCGTGCCGGCTTCGGCTTCCGCCTGACGCTGCCCTCCACGCGGTTCCGCCGCTCCATCGGCGCCTGGGCCGGGCAACCGGTCGACCCTCAGGGGAATTTGATTTCGAATGAAGCCTTTTCAAGGGAGCTGCATTCCTGGATTCCTTCCGATCAGGACAGGACATTCGTAAAGTCCCTGATGCAGCGCGTGGTTGAACCGGGCAAGATCGCGGGCTGGGTGGCGCCGCCTGACCGCGGCATCAACAACCTGCCGGTGGAATACGAATACGTGAAGTTACACTGAGCATGTCCAACATCGCGCGCCTGCGAAGCTTTGTCCAGGACATGACCCGGCTGGTCGAGCGCCATGGCGCCGACGAGCCGCGCATGCTGGACGAAGGCGAGAGACTGCTGAAAGGCCTGATCGCCAAGGACGACTGGCTGCCCGACGAATTCGCTGCGCCTTCCAGCGATTCCTACCGCCAGTACCTGCTCTATTGCGACCCCCTCGAGCGCTTCTCGGTGGTGAGCTTTGTCTGGATGCCGGGGCACCGCACGCCAATCCACGACCACACGGTCTGGGGGATGGTGGGCGTCATGCGCGGCGCGGAACTGTGCGAAGAATTCTCCGTGGCGTTGAAGCAGACCGGTTCACACGCGGTCAAACCCGGCGAGGTCGACCGCGTTTCGCCAGCGATCGGCGACATCCACATCGTCTCCAACGCCGGGACCGAGACGGCGGTCAGCATCCACGTCTACGGCGCGAACATCGGCGCGGTGCGCCGGCACACCTTCGACGCCGCAAGCGGAAAACCGAAGGAGTTCATCTCCGGGTACCACAACAAGACCGTGCCGAACCTGTGGGACAGGTCGAAGGAAAACAGCGCCGCCTAGTTGGCGCCGCGATCGCGCAGCAGTTTTTCGAGGTGCTTGTATTTCGCCGTGCGGGCCAGTTCGAGCGGCGTCACGCCGCTCGAGCTCTTCGAATTCACGTCAGCGCCCTTGTCGATGAGGTACTCGGCGGTTTCGAAGTGGTTGTAGAGCACCGCCGTGTGCAACGGCGTCGTCCCGCTCTTGGTACGGCTGTTCACGTCCGCGCCTCGCTGCAACAGCATTCCAATCATCGGCAGCGAACCCTTCATCACCGCGTAGTGCAGCGCCGAGGCGCCCGCGCCGGGGTCCTTGGCCTCGATGTCGGTGCCCTGCTCGATCATCTTCATCGCGCTGGCGTAGTCGCCCTTGGCGATCGCCGAGTGCAGACTGAGAGGCGCCGCCGCGGCACTTGGGCTCGCAACCACCACCTGCGGCTGCACGGCTGCCGCAGGTGCGGCGTCCGGCCTGGCCACCTGTTCCGCGGGTTTCGGCGCCGCGGCTGGGGCGCGGGATGCGGGTTGCGGAGCCGCCTGCGGTACTGGTTGCGGCGCCGGCTTCGATTCCTGCTGGTCCGGCTTCTTCGTTTCACCATCGCCAAACAGCGAGCGGAAGAAGCCGCGGATGATGCGATCGGGAAGCGCCTCGTCGGCAGGCGGCTGCTGCGCGCGCACGGCGGGCGCCGCGACCAGGGCCATGACCACCAATGCAAGCATCCATCCCGTTCGGCGCAAATTCACTCCTTCCCTGACCCTCGGATAATACCCCGGCCCGGCACGCTGGCCAGCCATTTTGCAATAATACCGCCCTCATGAAATTCCTCTTCGACCTGTTCCCCGTGATCCTGTTCTTCGTCGCTTTCAAGATGGCGGACATCTACGTCGCCACGGCGGTGGCGATCGGGGCCACGGTCCTGCAGATCGGGGCGCTCGCCGCATTGCGCAGGAAAATCGAGCCGATGCACTGGATCAGCCTGTGCATCATCGTGGTGTTCGGCGGCGCGACGCTCGTGCTGCGCGACGAAACCTTCATCAAGTGGAAGCCGACGGTGCTCTACTGGCTGTTCGGCATCGCGCTGGCCCTGTCCGACCTGCTGCTGCGCCGGAACCTGATCCGCAGCATGCTCGGTTCGCAGATGCAGCTGCCTGAGCCGGTCTGGCGCAGGCTGAACTGGAGCTGGGCGGCGTTTTTCGCGCTCATGGGCGTGATTAACCTGCTCGTCGCCTTCAACTTCACCACCGACCAGTGGGTCAATTTCAAGCTCTTCGGCGCCACCGGCCTGATGCTGGCGTTCGTCGTCGGCCAGGCGCTGTATCTCTCGCGCCACATGGAACAGGAAAAACCATGAGCGTCGCGGCGGAAATCCGCCGGCGCCTCGAAACCCTCGCGCCGCTGCGGCTGGATTTGCAGGACGAGAGCGCGCAGCACGCCGGGCATGCCGGCGCGGCGCCGGGCGGCGACACGCACTGGAAACTGACGATCGTGTCAGACGCTTTCGCCGGAAATTCCACCATCGCGCGGCACCGGATGATTTACCGGGCGCTCGGCGACCTCATGCAACACCCGATCCACGCTCTGTCCATCAGCGCAAAAGCGCCCGGCGAAATTGACGCATAATGGCGGCCTGACCTCGAAAGGAAACGCATGAAAAGACAGATTTTCGCCCTGCTCCTGCTCCTGCCTTCGCTGGCACTCGCGCAGGCGCCCGCCAAGCCCGCCGCGACCGGACCAGTCGCCACCGTGAACGGCGTCCAGATCCCGCGCAATCGCCTCGATATCGTGCTTCGTCAGCAGACGCAGCGCGGCGCACAGGATAATGAGCAGTTGCGGGCGCAGTTGCGCGAAGAGCTGATCAACAACGAACTGCTGATCCAGGAAGCAAACCGCAGCGGCATCGCCAAAAAGGCCGAGGTGCAGCAGCAGATCGACCTCGTAAGGCAGCAAGTGGTCGCCAACGCGGTGGTCGGCGAATACATCCGCACGCATCCGATCAGCGACGCCGAAGTGCAGAAGGAATACGAGCGGGCCAAGGCGCAGACCGGCGACCGCGAATACAAGGCGAGGCACATCCTGGTCGCGAACGAGGAGGACGCCAAGAGCGTGCTCGCCGACCTGAAGAAAGGCGTCAAGTTCGACGAAATCGCGCAAAAGCGCTCGCTGGACGAAGGCTCGCGTCCCAAAGGCGGCGACCTCGACTGGAACGTGCCGGGTAATTTCGAAAAAGCCTTCGCCGATGCAATGGTAAAGCTGGAGAAGGGCAAGCTGAGCGACGCGCCGGTGCGCACCCGCTTCGGCTTCCACATCATCCAGCTTGACGACGTGCGCCCGGTCAATTTCCCGCCGCTGTCGCAGGTAAGCCAGCAGATCCAGCAGCGCCTGGTCGGCCAGAAGGTCGATATCCTGATCCGCGACCTGCGCGCCAAAGCCAAGATCGAGTAGCCGGGCGCATTTCGAGCGTGCAGGCCCGTCTGCCCTGTCCGCGCCCCGCGAGGGCCGTCATTGACGGGCGCTATGCGCGCCTTGAGCCGCTTTCTGCCGCGCATGCAGCGGATCTGTTCGAATCTTCCGCTGCGCCCGGCGCAGAGCGGCGCTTCGCATACCTGTTCGACGTCCCGCCCGCCGCGCTTGCAGACATGAACACGTGGATCGGGAAGGCAGGCAGCGGCGAGGATCCGCTGTTCAGCACCGTCATTGACAAGTCCAGCGGCCACGCCGCGGGCCGGCAGGCGCTTATGCGCATCACGCCCGAGCACGGCGTGATCGAGATCGGCAACATCCTATGGGGGCCCGCCATCTCGCGCACCCGCGTCTCCACTGAAGCGCTTTACCTCGCGGCGCGCCACGTGTTCGAGGACCTGGGCTACCGGCGCTTCGAGTGGAAATGCAACAATCTGAACGAACCCTCGAAGGCCGCTGCCAAACGCTTCGGCTTCAAATACGAGGGCCTGTTCCGGCAGCACATGTGGACCAAGGGCGCCAACCGCGACACCGCCTGGTTTTCGATGCTGGATTCCGAATGGCCGGCACTCAGGCGGGAATACGACCGCTGGCTCGAGCCGTCGAATTTCGACGCCGACGGCGGGCAGAAATCGAAGCTGCAGGTCCTGTAAGGCGGCGTCGCGCCGCGCGACTCAGGCAAAGGAGCAAATCCATGAAAAAACTCATCCTCGCCATCGCCTTCCTGATCCCGGCGGCTGCCCAGGCCCAGGGCAATCTCTCCACCGCCACTTTCGCGGGCGGCTGCTTCTGGTGCATGGAGGAAGCGTTCGAAAAGGTTCCCGGCGTGGTGTCCGTCGTTTCGGGCTATACCGACGGCCGCACCCAGAAGCCGAGCTACGAAATGGTCTCGTCGGGCACTACTGGCCATACCGAGGCGGTGGAGGTGAAATTCGATCCCTCGAAGATCAGCTACGAAAAGCTGCTGGACGCGTTCTGGATCAACCATGACCCGACTTTCACCGACCGGCAGTTCTGCGACCACGGCTCGCAATACCGGCCCGGCATCTACTGGCAGGACGAGGAGCAGAAGCGCCTCGCCGAGGCCTCGAAGGCGAAGTACGAGAAGCTGAAGGAGTTCAAGCAGCCGATCGTGACGCCGATCGTCAAGGCCTCGCAGTTCTGGCCGGCGGAGGAGTACCACCAGGACTACTACAAGAAAAATCCCGTGCGCTACAATTTTTACTCCAACGGCTGCGGACGCTACAGCCGCCTAAACGAACTGTGGGGGAAACTGCGCAAATGACCACCGCCATCACGCCGAACGCCAAGCACGATCAACTGCCGCCGCTGGCCTCGCGCTTCGTCGACGTCGCGGCCCTTCCCTGGACCAAGACCGCCTATCCTGGCATCGAGGCCAAGACGCTGCTGCTAGACCGCCACTCCGGGCTGCTGACGGTGCTCATGAAAATGGCGCCCGGCACGAAGCTGCCGGACCACGAGCATGTGCTGATCGAGCAGACCTGGGTGCTCGAAGGCACGCTGATCTGCGGCGAAGGCAAGGTGACGCCGGGCAACTTCGTCTGGCGCCCCGCCGGCAGCCGGCACGAAGCCTGGGCCGGGCCGGAAGGCAACCTGTCGGTCGCGATGTTCCAGCTACCGAACAAGTTCTTCCAGGCCGACGGCCGGGAACTCGATTTCCTCGGCCGCGACTGGAACGAGCACTGGGCGGGCGCCGCAAAGGCGCACGCCCTCGCCTAGAACTTCCGGATCCTCTCGATCTCGCTCACCCGGCCGCCGACCAGCATGATGGTGGTGGTGTACGGGTCGCCCGGTATGGGAAGGTAGGTGTAGGTCTTCATCACCAACCCCGCGCGCGCGGCGGTACTGAAATTCTTGTTGATCTGGACCGTCATGGGAGCGGTGATAGCAATGCCCTGGTCCGCCTTCAGATCGGGTTCGCCCGCGATACCCAGCACCTCGCCTTCGCTCAT
>JANYII010000147.1 GCA_025358705.1 Betaproteobacteria bacterium
AAAAACGCGCGTGCATCTGCTATTTCGCTCTCATTGCGATCATGAAAAGTCAATGGCACTACTGCGTACTCCTTTGAACAACCGGCGCAAATTAGCCTTCTACCACCTCGTTTCTTTCCGAATGGCTCCTCGCCCCAAAAGAGTTCTGCTTTCCCATCTGCTTTTCGAGGGTTCGCCTTACGGTATTGTTCTCGGATATCAAAACAGGAAATGCATAACTGTGCGGCGATCTCTGCTTTGTCAGAGGATCGTGCCTCCGTTTTGCAATGCCGACACGCGAACACTTCCAGTGGGATTCTGCGAAATTCAATCGAAGTCATGGTTGTTGTGATGCCCAACTTAATGTCTATCCAGCATGTCGGGGATGCTAGAAGCAACTACAGGTAGGCGCAAGTTGGTACGGGTAGAGGTTGGTCTATGCCGGCAGGTGCCTGTACTTGGGGATCTCTTCGTTTCGCGCGTTGGAAATGACCCAGACGGCGATGCGCACGGCGACGATTTCGCCGTCGCGGCGGCGCTCTCTCGACTGCTAGGGGCCGGACGAAACGATAAGCTCAACAGTCGTGTAGCGTCGGCCGGTCCTCGAGTTACTGGCGCTCGAAAATCGCAGCTATCCCCTGCCCGCCGCCGATGCACATGGTGACGAGCGCGTAGCGCTTCTGGGTGCGGTGCAATTCGTAGATCGCCTTCACCGTCAGGATCGCGCCGGTGGCGCCGATCGGATGTCCGAGAGCCACCGCGCCGCCGTTCGGATTCACTTTCGCCGGATCCAGTCCCAGGTCTTTCGTCACGGCCATCGCCTGCGCGGCAAAGGCTTCGTTGGATTCGATCACGTCCATGTCGGCGGGTTTGAGGCCAGACTTCTCGAACAGGCGCCGCACCGCGGGAATGGGGCCGAGCCCCATCACGTTCGGCTCGACGCCCGCATGAGCGTAGGCGACAAGCCGCGCCAGAGGTTTGAGATTTTGTTTTTGGGAAAATTCAGAACTACACATGACGATCGCAGCACCAGCATCGTTGATTCCCGATGCATTGCCTGCAGTCACCGTGCCGTCCTTCTTGAACACAGCTTTCAGCTTCTGGAAGTCCTCAATCTTCGCGCCTTTGCGCACGTGCTCGTCGGTCGCGAACTGCTCGACGCCTTTGCGGGTCTTGAGTTCGATCGAAACGATCTGGTCCTTGAACAGCCCCTTGTCCAGCGCGTTCGCCGCGCGCTTGTGCGATTCCAGCGCGAAAGCGTCCTGTTCTTCGCGCGTGAAGCCGAACTTGGCGGCGATGTTCTCGGCGGTGACGCCCATGTGGCCGTTGCCGAAGGGATCATGCAGCGCGCCGGTCATGGCGTCCACCACCGTGCCATCGCCCATGCGCTGGCCCCAGCGGCCGGCGGGCAGGAAGTAGGCCGCGCGGCTCATGCTCTCAGCGCCGCCGCCGACCACCACGTCGGTATCGCCGAGCAGGATGTGCTGCGCCGCCGAGACAATGGCTTGCAGCCCGGAGCCGCACAGGCGGTTTACCGTGAGGCAGGGCGTGCCGACCGGCAGGCCCGCCTCGATCGCGGCGACGCGCGAGACGTACATGTCCTTCGCCTCGCCGTGGATCACGCTGCCCATCACCACGTGGCCGACGCTGGCCGGGTCAACCTTGGCGCGCGCCACCGCTTCCTTGATGGCGATCGCGCCGAGTTTCGTCGGCCCCAGGTCCTTGAGAGAACCGCCATAGCCGCCGATCGCCGTGCGCGCCCCGCCAACCACCATCACTTCACGTGTGCTCATGCCAGTCTCCCGTGTAAATCGTGTTCGTCAGAACGTTCGATGCGGATTTCGGCGAATTCTCCCGCCTTGCCGCCTTTGAAATGCACCACACCATCGATCTCGGGTGCGTCCGCGGTGGAGCGCCCGATTCCCGGCGCATCAACGATGACTTTCTGCATCGTTCCGACTTTTGCCTTGAGCCTCGCCTTGCTGATGCCGGCCTGCACTTCCATGAAGCGCTTCTTGCGCTCTTCGCGTAGTTCGTCCGGCACAGGGCCGGGCAGCTCGTTCGCTTTCGCGCCGTCTACCGGTGAATAAGCGAAGCAGCCGACGCGGTCGAGCTGCGCTTCCTTCAGGAAAGCGAGCAGTTCCTCGAATTCCTTTTCGGTCTCGCCGGGGAACCCGGCGATGAAGGTGCTGCGGATCGTGAGCTCCGGGCAGGTCTTGCGCCATTCGCGGATTCGCGCCAGCACCTTCTCCGCGGCCGCCGGGCGCTTCATGAGCTTGAGTATCCTCGGGCTGGCGTGCTGGAACGGGATATCGAGGTACGGCAGGATCTTGCCGTCCGCCATCAACGGAATCACGTCGTCCACGCTGGGATAGGGATATACGTAGTGCAGGCGCACCCACACGCCCAGTTCCCCGAGCGATTTACAGAGTTGTTGGAAATTTGTCTTGATTGGTTTTCCTCCGTGAAAACCAGTTCTATACCTGACGTCAACTCCATAAGCACTCGTATCCTGGGAGATCACGAGCAATTCCTTCACGCCCGCCTTCACCAGGTTCTCCGCCTCCAGCATGACCTCGCCGATCGGGCGCGACACCAGGTCGCCGCGCATCGAGGGAATGATGCAGAAGGTGCAGCGGTGGTTGCAGCCCTCGGAGATCTTGAGGTACGCGTAGTGATTCGGCGTGAGCTTGATGCCCTGGGGCGGCACCAGGTCGGTGAAAGGGTCGTGTGGCTTCGGCAGATGGGCGTGGACCGCCTTCATCACTCCGGGAGTGTCATGCGGTCCAGTGATGGACAGCACGGAAGGATGAGCCTTCCTGACCAGGTCGTGCTTGAAACCAAGGCACCCGGTGACAATGACCTTGCCGTTCTGGGCAAGCGCCTCGCCGATGGCGCCGAGCGATTCCTCGACCGCCGCGTCGATGAACCCGCAGGTATTGACGATGACGAGGTCGGCGCCGGCGTAGTCAGGCGCGGTGACGTAACCCTCGGCCCTCAGCTGGGTGAGGATGCGCTCCGAGTCTACAAGTGCCTTGGGGCAGCCGAGAGAAACGAACCCAACTTTAGGCACGACGCCTTGCGTCGTCCTGGACGCTTTCAAGGCTTTTTGTCGGAACCGCCTTGCGGAGGGAAGCCCGGGAACTGGAAGCCGGTGAACATGCTGCGCGCCTGGGTCTGCATCTGCTCCTGGAACTGCGCGAACATCTTCTGGCTTTGCTCCATGTAGGCCTGCATCAGGCCCTGCATCGCCGGACCCTGCATGTTCATGAACTGCGCCCAGATCTCGTTCGAGCTCTTCGAGCCGTCGCCGTAGAGCTTCTGCGACTGCTCCTGCAGCGCCTTCTGCATCTGCTGGAAGCCCTCGAGATTCTTCTCGAGGTACGAGCCCATGAAACCCTGCATCGCGCTGCCGTAGGAACGGATCATCTGCGACAGCAGGTCGGAGGAGAACATCGGCATGCCGCCCGATTCCTCCTCGAGGATGATCTGCAGCAGGATCTGGCGCGACAGGTCCTCGTTCGACTTGGCGTCGAGCACCTGGAAATCCTCGTTCTTCAGCACCATCTGCTTGACGTCGGCGAGCGTGATGTAACTCGACGTCTTGGTGTCGTAGAGCCGGCGGTTCGGGTACTTCTTGATCAGCCGGGTCGGGTGTTCCGCTTTTTCCTCGGGATTCGCTGCCATTTCAGTCTGCTCCTGTTAATACATGTGCTGGCCGCCGTTGATCGAGATGTTGGCCCCGGTCACGAACGCGGCTTCTTCCGAGCACAGATAGATGATCAATCCGGCGATCTCCTCGGGCTTGCCGAGGCGCCCCACCGGGATCTGCGGCAGGATCTTGGAATCGAGAATCTCCTTCGGTATCGCGGTCACCATCTTGGTGCCGATGTAGCCCGGCGAAATCGTGTTCACCGTCACGCCCTTCTTCGCCACCTCCAGCGCAAGCGCCTTGGTGAAGCCGTGGATGCCCGCCTTGGCCGCCGAATAGTTGGTCTGGCCGAAGGCGCCTTTCTGCCCGTTCACCGACGAGACATTGATCACCCGGCCCCAGCTCCGCTCCACCATGCCGTCCATCACCTGCTTGGTCATGTTGAAGCAGGAATCGAGGTTGGTGTGCATCACCGCGTCCCAGTCCGCCTTGCCCATCTTCTTGAACGTCATGTCGCGCGTGATGCCGGCATTGTTCACGAGGATGTCGATGTTGCCGCACTCCTTCTGGATCTGGGCGCATTTCGCCGCGCTGTCCTCGAACGACACCACATCAACGGGGTAGGCCGAAAAGCTGTAGCCCCTGCCCTTCATCTCGTCGAGCCATGACTTGTACTTGGTGTTCGAGGGCGAATACGTCACCACCACCTTGTAGCCGGCATCGGCCATCTTGGTGCTGATCGATTCTCCCAGGCCGCCCATGCCGCCGGTCACGACCGCCAATTGTTTTTGAGCCACGTTCTGTCCTCCTCCGGGTGCAGATTCCTCCGGATCAGTCTACTACATCATGTGCATGCCGCCGTTGACGGAAATGTTCGCCCCCGTGATGTAACCCGCCTCTTCCGAGGCCAGGAACGCGACCACCGCGGCGACTTCTCCGGGCTGCGCCAAACGCCCCATCGGGATGGATGCCACGATCTGCTCGCGCACCTCGGCGCGTATCGCCTTCACCAGATCGGTCTCGACGTAGCCGGGCGAGACCGTGTTGACGGTGACGCCCTTCTTCACGACTTCCTGCGCCAGTGCCTTGGAGAAACCCGCCATGCCGGCCTTGGCCGCCGAATAGTTAGTCTGGCCGAATTGCCCCTTGATCGCGTTCACCGAGGAGATGTTGACGATGCGCCCCCAGCCGCGCTCCGTCATGCCGTCGATCACCTGGCGCGTGACGTTGAAGACGCTGTTCAGGTTGGTGTTGATCACCTCGAGCCAATCGCGCTCGGTCATGCGCTTGAACAGGGAATCGCGCGTGATGCCCGCGTTATTGACCAGGATGTCCACATTGCCCACGATCGAGCGTACGTTATAGAACATGCTGGCGCAGCTCTCGAAATTGGCGACGTCGCCCTCCGCCGCGTGCACCTTGAAGCCGTCCTTGCGCATCGCGCCGAGCCACTCTTCCTTGCGCTCGTAGCCCGGCAGGCAGCCGGCGACGATGGTATGGCCCGCCAGCGCCAGGCGGCGGCAGATCGCGCTGCCGATGCCGCCCATGCCGCCGGTGACGAACACCACGCGCCGGGGAACGGGGTCTGCGCCCACGCCACTCGATTGCTCTTCCTGCCTTGCCCGTTCCATGACTTGCATTGCGGTTCCTCTAGCGCTCGACAGCCAGGGCTACGCCCATTCCGCCGCCGATGCAGAGCGACGCCAGGCCCTTTTTCGCATCGCGCTTCTGCATCTCGTGCAGCAGCGTGACGAGGATGCGCGCGCCCGAGGCGCCGATCGGATGGCCGAGCGCGATGGCGCCGCCGTTCACGTTCACCTTGGACGTGTCCCAGCCCATCTGGCGGTTGACCGCGATCGCCTGCGCGGCAAAGGCTTCGTTGATTTCCAGCAGGTCGAGGTCCTTCGGCGTCCAGCCGGCGCGCGACAGGCAACGCTTGGAGGCCGGCACCGGGCCCATGCCCATGTACTTCGGATCCACGCCCGCCGAGGCGAACGCCTTGATGCGCGCAAGGGGTTTCAGTCCCAATTCTTTTGCCTTTTTTGAAGAGCACAGAATGACGACAGCCGCGCCATCATTGATGCCCGATGCGTTGGCCGCCGTCACCGTGCCGTTCTTGTCGAACGCGGGCTTGAGGCCCTTCATCCCCTCGATGGTCGCGCCGTGGCGCGGAAACTCGTCCACGCCGAACACCGTCGGACCTTTTCGGCCGGGGACTTCGTAGGGAACGATTTCGTCGTTGAAGCGACCGGCTTTCTGCGCGGCCTCGGCCTTGTTCTGGCTCTTCACCGCGAACTCGTCCTGTTCTTCGCGCGATACCACCTGCTCCTTGGCGACATTCTCCGCGGTCACGCCCATGTGGTACTGGTTGTAGACGTCCCACAGGCCGTCGACGATCATCGAGTCGACCATTTTTGCGTCGCCCATGCGGAAGCCGTCGCGCGAGCCGTTCAGCACGTGCGGCGCGGCGCTCATGTTTTCCTGGCCGCCGCACACCACGATGTCGGCATCGCCGTTGGCGATGGATTGCGCGCCCAGCATCGCCGCCTTCAGGCCCGAGCCGCAGACCTTGTTGATGGTCATCGCCGGGACCATGTCCGGCAGTCCCGCCCAGATCGCCGCCTGGCGCGCCGGGTTCTGGCCCACCGCCGCGGTCAACACCTGCCCCATGATCACTTCGGACACCTGGTCGGGCGCCACGCCGGCGCGCTCCAGCGCCTTGCGGATGATGTGCGCGCCGAGTTTCGCGGCGGGAACGCTGGCGAGCGACCCGCCGAACTTGCCGATCGCGGACCGCGCCGCGCCTACGATGACGATTTCTTCCATGGCTTTCTCCTGGTTATGCCTTCTGCTTCACATAGCGACCGGGCGCAGGCTCGATCGCTCGATATTGCGCGTCGCCGGTCTGCGCCGGCGCTTCGCGCGTGCCACCCTTGAATTCTTCCAGCCATTTCGACCACTGCGGCCACCAGCTGCCGCGCTCCTCGCGCGCCCCGTCGAACCAAGCTTCGGCGTCCTCGGGGTACGCCTCCGACGACCAGAAGCTGCGCTTGTTCGCGGATGCCGGATTGATGACGCCGGCGATATGGCCGCTCGCGCCGAGCACGAATTTCTTCTTGCCGCCGAGCAATCCCACCGAGCGGTACGCCGCGCGCCACGGCACGATGTGGTCTTCGCGCGTCGCGAGGATGAACGCCGGCCGGTCCACCTTGCCGAGGTCAACCGGCACGCCGCAGCTCTCGATCGCGCCCGGCACGCGCAGCCGGTTCTCGAGGTAGGTGTTGCGCACGTAGTTGCAGTACATCGGGCCGGGCAGGTTGGTGCTGTCCGAGTTCCAGTAAAGCAGGTCGAAGGCCGCGGGCGCGCCGCCCATCAGGTAGTTGTTCACCACGTACGGCCAGATGAGGTC
>JANYII010000181.1 GCA_025358705.1 Betaproteobacteria bacterium
CGTTGATGAACTTGTTGCCCGTCTCCTTGTCGAGGAAGCGCTTGCGCTTGTACAGGCCCGTCAAGGTGACGATGCGACTGATGGTCCCGGGGTTCAGATCGCCGCTGCACAACTGGTGCACCAGCTTGGGCTGCTCGACACACGCCTGCGCCGCCACCATCAGCATGCCGGCCACGACATGGTCCACCGGCACCACGTCGAGAATCAGCTTTTCCGAGACCGGCAGTGCGTTCTGCCCTTTGAGCGCCAGATACACCAGCGGCGCCGACGTCGTGAAGCCCTCGTTCCAGCCCGGGAAGGGATAGGCGACCGCGCTTTCGACAATCGCGGGACGCACGATCGAACGGTAGATGCCGGTCTCGCGCGCGACCATCTGGTCGCCCATGCTCTTCGTATAGGTGTAGATATTCGGCCAGCCCCATTCGGCGGCGCGCTTGACTCCACGCTCGGTCAGCTCGCTGCGGATCCAGTCCTTGCGCTCGCGCGCGACGGCCAGGCGCAAGGCCCCCTCGTCGTCGGGATCGCGACGTGATTCTTCGAGCCGCGCGCGGGCCTGGCTGCGCAAGCGCGCCACCACCTGCGCGTCGTCCGCCTGGGCGCGCACTTCGGTGGCGATACGCTCGCTGTCGGCAATTTCTTGCTCGACGGAAAATTTCGTACCCGGCATGTCGCGCCACCGCGGGAAATAGCCATCCAGCGGCTCGTCTTCCCACACTTCTCCCGAACGATTTCCGGCGACGAAACAGGTGCTGGTGTGGACCAGAGCCGGGCGCTTCATGCGCTTGACGAAGTCCAGCACGTTGCGCGTGCCCTCGACGTTGGTGCGCAGGGCCGATTCCAGCGGAGGATTGAAAGTGACCCGCCCCGATGAATTGATCACCACGTCGATGTCCGCCGCGATCGCCGCTGCCGCTTCCTCGGACAGGCCCAGGTTCGCCTCGGTGATGTCGCCGTCGACCACGCGAACCTTGTCCTTGAGGAAGGCCGCCATGCCCTCGGGCCCGCCGTGCTTCTTGCGCAGGGGATCGAAGGCCGGCGACGTCACGACGTTGTTCCAGAAACGCGACTCGCTGTCGGTGCCAGTGCCCCGCCTGACCATCACATAGACCCGGGCCACGCCGGGGAAGCGATCCAGCAGCATGCTGAGCAACACCTTGCCGACGAACCCGGTCGCCCCGAGGACGAAAACCTTGCGCCCTTCGTAGACCGCCCGGGCCGAAAACGGCGCGCGCGCCACCGGTTCCGATTTGCCGGAGCTCAACGGCTGGCCTCCGAGGGCCTGAGCGTGCTTCATGGGCGCAGGACTTTACGTCGACGCCCACGGAAATCCAACGTCCGTTGTCGGATCCCGCTATCATGCCGGCGATGGCATTGATTCTGGTCGTCGAGGACGAAAGGGATCTGCAGGATGTGGTGGCGTACAACCTGCGCCAGGCGGGTCACGAAGTCATCACGGCCGACAACGGGCAAGAAGCCGTGCAGCTGGTGCGCGCGCGTCACCCTGAACTGGTGGTCCTGGATCTGATGCTGCCGGGAATGCCCGGCACCGAGGTGTGTCGGTCCATCAAAGGCAATCCCGCCACGGCCAAGATCCCCGTTCTGATGCTGACGGCCAAGGGCGAGGAAGTCGACCGCGTCGTCGGCTTCGAGTTGGGGGCCGACGACTACGTCGTCAAGCCGTTCAGCGTTCGCGAGCTGACTTTGAGGATCCATGCGATCCTGCGCCGCGGACAGCCCGACGTTGCCACCGATCCCGGCGGGCTGGTGACTTTCGGCCGCCTGCGCATCGGACGCGAGGCACACCGCGTGTGGGTGGACGACAAGGAAGTCGTGCTGACGGCGCTGGAATTCAAGCTGCTGTGCACGATTTTCGATCGCCGCGATCGCGTGCAGTCGCGCGCCACGCTGCTGGATGACGTCTGGGGCATGAGCGGGGAAATCATGACCCGCACCGTCGACACCCACGTCAAACGCCTGCGCGAGAAGCTGGGCCCGGCGGGCGCGTACATCGAAACGGTCCGCGGCACCGGCTATCGTTTTTGCGCGACGCCCCTCGAATAGTCAGTGATCCGGCCGCTATTCGACGTCCGCCATCACGATCGGCGGGTGGTGCATCAGTGTGATCGACGGCGACGGCCCGACAAAGCTGCGCGCCATCGCGATGGCCTCGGGCAGCGATTCGGCGCGCTCCCAGCCCAGCATGGCGGGCACGTGGGCGTTCTGGGCCCCGGCGACGATCACCTTGCCAACGTGCTGGCGCCCGTTCTCGCCCCAGTACCACATGAAGAAGGGATGCGCCCCGTGGTACGCGTGCCCGCGCCGGTACATTTCGATGTAGCTCGGATTCTTGGCGAATTCTTCTTCGTACTTGTGCCGCAGCTTCACCGCGTCGCGCGTCTCGGGCAGCAGGCGGTTGAAGAACTCGATGTAGCTCGGGTGGTGCTCGTGGTCGAACTCGTCGTAGCAGGGATGCGTCAGGATCAGCGCCCCACCCTTCCGCAGGATGGGTTTGCCCCGATACATGTTGTGGAAATAGCCCAGCCCCATCACCTGCACCAGCAACGGATTCAGAATCGAATTGACGTTGTAGGGCGAGATGAAGGGCACGCCGCAGATCAAAATGTCGCTCTGGCCGCGGATGTTCACCGCGTACTGCTCCCAGCACTTGGCCAGGATGCGCTCGTGCACGGGCTCGGTCTTGCCCGCATGACAGGCAATCATCTGATACGGCGCGGGTACGGATTGGAAAACCTTGCGCTTGGCCGCCGCCGGCAGCTTCGACAGGCCCCAGCGCATGGCTTCGAACTTCATCCGATCCATCTCGGTGAAGTCGTCTTCGTTCTTGCTGAGAAAGGCGGTCGCCCCCGAGAACATGCGGTTGTTCAGCGCGGTCTCGATGTGGAACACGTTCATATGCTTGTCGACCAGCGCGCCCTGCCGCACCACCTTGGTGTTGAGCATGGACTTC
>JANYII010000281.1 GCA_025358705.1 Betaproteobacteria bacterium
CGCGGTCGATCTCGGACTTGAGCTCGCCAGCCCGCCAACCGACATAGCCGACAAAGTAGCGCGCGTCGTTCGGGTGCGTTTCTATGACGTGGTCGATCGTGTTGACCTTGAACGCCATGAACAGGTTCTTCATGAGCTGAACGGTTCCGTCACCCGGGGTGGACTCGGCCTTCACCAGAGCAACCAGCGCACCGCGCGAAAAAGGACCGCCGATATAGACAGGTTCGACGACTTTCTTCGAAGGTTCGTGTTCGGGAAAAAGCTTCGACAGGGGGCTGCGCGTCGGGCGATTCAGGATGACGCCGACATGGCCTCCACGCGGATGTGGCGCCGCAAGCAGCACGGTCTGCCGGTAATCGGCGTCGCGGAACGCGGGATGCGCCACCAGCAGCATTGCCGCGTCTTCGTCCTGCGCGAGCGCGGAGCCGGCCCACGGCGCCGCGCAGGCAATCAGGACCAGGGCAATCAACAGTCGCAGGGCGCGGACCATTTTGCGAACATTGTAGCGCCTGAATTGCGCGTCCGGGGACTGCGCGCCGCCGCGCGCGCGACCAGTTCTTCCCACAGGCCATCCATATCCTTGCGGAATACTGTCGCCTCGTCGGCCGGCAGCACGTACCAGCCGTCGCGCGTGAATTCGCTCTCGAGCTGGCTGGGCGCCCAGCCCGAGAATCCTGCGTAAAGCCGGTACGTCGCGCCGGGCGTGGCGAGCATCTGCTTGAGGTTGTCCGCGTGCATTGTCAGGTAGATGTTCTTCAGGACGTGGAACGCCGCCGCCGCGGGCGCGGATTCGGAGCGGTACACGGCAACGATCGCCTGGCGCATCACCGGTCCGCCGAGGTAGATCGGGTCGGCGTAATTCTGCGTCGCGAATTCGTCGGACAGGAATCGCGACAGCCCCAGCGTGCTCGGCCGGTTGATGATCACGCCCACCGTGCTCGCATCCTCGGTCTGCGTGACCAGTACCACCGTCTTGGCGAAATTCGGGTCGGCCAGCGTAGGCTTGGCGACGAGGAAGATCCCGTTGGCGGGCAGATCCTGCTGGGCATGCACCACGCTCCCGGCCGCCAGTGCCAGCAGGAGGGCGACCGCGCGAAGCATGCTACCTGGGCTTTCCGGAACCTTCCGGCGGCGGCTTTGCCGCGCCATCTTCAGGTTTGTAGTCGCCGATGACGCCCTTGAGCGGACAGGCATTGAACGCAGGGCACTTCTTGCAGCCGGCAACGATCGCGATCGGGCAGAGGGTCATGCGTTACTCCCGGGGCGTGTAAAGGACTCCAGATTACGCTACTGTGGTGCCGAACAGGGCGCCGACGCCTGCGGTCGCCGCCATCGCCAGCGCGCCCCAGAACGTGACGCGAAAAGCACCATTGGCCACGGCGGCGCCGCCGGCGCGCGCGGCGAGAGCGCCCAGCAGGCCGAGAAACAGCAGCGACATTCCTCCGACACTCGGGATCAGCTGGGCCTCCGGTGCGATGGCCGTGACCGCGAGCGGCAGGGCCGCTCCCATCGCAAAGCTGGCTGCCGACGCGAGCGCCGCCTGGATAGGGCGCGCGCTCAGCGTTTGCGAAATGCCGAGTTCATCGCGCGCGTGCGCGCCTAGCGCATCGTGCGCCATGAGCTGGTCGGCGACTTTTGCCGCCAGCTCGGCGTCGAGCCCGCGGCCGACGTAGATCGCCGCCAGTTCCCTGCGCTCGCCCTTGTCGTCGGCGAGGAGTTCCTTGCGTTCGCGCTCCAGGTCCGCGTTTTCGGTGTCGGCCTGCGAATGCACCGACACGTATTCCCCCGCCGCCATCGACATGGCGCCCGCCACGAGTCCGGCCACGCCGGCAATCATGATGCTGTTGTGCGTCGCATGCGCGGCGGCGACGCCGAGCACGAGGCTCGCGGTGGAAACGATGCCGTCGTTCGCGCCCAGCACCGCGGCGCGCAGCCAGCCCACGCGTTCAGTGCGGTGCCGTTCCCAATGCCTCAATGCCATGCGCCGGCTCCTGGACGATCAGCTGAAGGCCTGGATGCCGGTCATGGCCCGGCCAAGGATCAGCGCGTGAATGTCGTGAGTCCCTTCGTAAGTGTTCACCACCTCGAGGTTGACGAGGTGGCGCGCGACGCCGAACTCGTCCGAGATGCCGTTGCCGCCCATCATGTCGCGCGCCAGGCGCGCGATGTCGAGGGACTTGCCGCAGGAGTTGCGCTTGAGTATCGAGGTGATCTCCACCGAGGCGGTGCCTTCGTCCTTCATGCGGCCGAGGCGCAGGCAGCCCTGCAGGCCGAGGGTGAT
>JANYII010000293.1 GCA_025358705.1 Betaproteobacteria bacterium
GTCACCCAGCACCGGGCTTGAGATCGCGCCTTGGCGGGCGCGGATCCAGTTGACGTTGCCGCGCACCGTGTTGATCTCGCCGTTGTGGCAGATCATGCGAAACGGGTGCGCCAGGTCCCAGGACGGGAAAGTGTTGGTCGAGAAGCGTTGGTGCACCAGCGCCAGCGCCGACTCGACACGCTTGTCCTTGAGGTCCAGGTAATACTCGCCGACCTGTGTCGCGAGCAGCATGCCCTTGTAGCAAAGCAGCCGCGCCGACATCGAGGGCACGTAAAACTCCCTGCCGTGCTCGAGATTCAGGGCCTGGATAGCATGCCCCGAGCTCTTGCGGATGATGTAAAGCTTGCGCTCCAGCGCGTCAGTCACCGTCACGCCAGCACCGCGACCGACGAATACCTGGCGGATCACCGGCTCAAGTTTTTTCGCCGGCTCGGCGAGGTCCGAATTGTCCACCGGGACGTCGCGCCAGCCGAGAAGCACCTGTCCCTCGTCCTTGATGGCGCGCTCGATTTCGTATTCGCAGGCAAAACGACTCGCCGGATCGCGCGGCAGGAACACCATGCCGACACCGTATTGCCCGAAGGGCGGCAGGCTCACGTCGCGCTTAGTCATCTCCTCGCGCAGGAACCGGTCCGGCATCTGGATCATCAGGCCGGCGCCATCGGAAAGTTTCGGGTCCCAACCCACAGCGCCGCGATGGTTCAGGTTCTTCAGGATCGTGAGACCCTGCTCGACGATCGAATGCGATTTCTTGCCCTTGATGTGCGCGACGAAACCGACACCACAACCGTCATGTTCGTATGCTGGATCGTAGAGACCCTGTGCCATCGGGTGAAATCGCGAGGTCATGCGTAAGAACCTGATATTAAATGTGTATCGGCGAATTTCGCCGCGCCGCACAAAAATTGAGGGCGAACTTTGAAATATACCCGTGGAACCACAGGCTTACAAGGGTTCGGCGATTGCGTAGGTCCTACTGCGCTGCAGCGGCGATACTTTCCCGTATCAGGCGCGCGTCAAGATCGCCTCGTTGCATGGCGTGGCCAAGCCCATCGAGCAGAATGAAGCGAACTTTCCCGCCTGCGGCCTTCTTGTCCACCTGCATCAGTTCCAGATAGCGATCCATCGAGAGCTTCGGGCCTTGAACGGGCAGGCCGGCCTGCGCTATCAACGCCTTTACCCGGTCCGCGTCCTGCCTGCGCAGCGATCCGGCGCGCGCCGAAAGTTCAGCGGCCATCACCATCCCGATCGCCACCGCTTCGCCGTGCAGCCACTCCCCGTAGCCCATGCCCGCCTCGATGGCATGGCCAAAGGTGTGGCCGAAATTCAGGATCGCGCGCAGGCCGGTTTCGCGTTCGTCGGCGGCAACCACCTGCGCCTTCAACTCGCAGGAACGCCGCACCGCATGGCTCAAGGCGGCACGGTCGCGGGCGAGCAGCTTGCCCATATTGGCTTCAAGCCAGGCGACGAATTGCAGATCCAGGATGAATCCGTGCTTGATCACTTCCGCTATGCCGGCGCGCAATTCCCGGTCCGGCAGCGAGTCCAGAACGCCGACGTCGGCGATCACGGCCATTGGCTGGTGGAAGGCGCCGACCATGTTCTTGCCACGGGAGTGGTTGATCGCGGTCTTTCCCCCCACCGACGAATCGACCTGCGCAAGCAACGTCGTCGGCAACTGTATGTACGGGATGCCGCGCTGGTATACCGCCGCCGCGAACCCTGCGATGTCGCCGACCACGCCGCCACCCAAAGCAACAACGACTGAATCGCGGCCACAACGAGCGGCAAGCATCGCATCGACCACCTGGTCGAGCGTGGCCCAGGCCTTCGCCTGCTCCCCGTCATCGATCAGTATCGGTACCACGCGGCCGCCAGCGCGCTCGATCGCACGCCGTACGATCTCGAGATAGAGCGGCGCGACTGTCCTGTTGGAGACTACAGCGACATATTTCGACGTGACGTATTGCGCATACAGCTTCTCATCGCCCAGCAGGCCGGCGCCGATGTGGATCGGGTAGGACCGGTCACCCAGGGTTACGCTGAGAGGCTGCACTTGCCCTCCAGCCGCGCGAGCAGATCCTTCGCCAGCGTCTGCACGCTCTGCTTGCCGGTATCGATCACCAGGTCCGCCACTTCGCGGTAGAAGGGATCGCGCACCGCATAGAGCTCCTCCAGCCTCTGCTGGGGATCTGCCGTCGCAAGCAAGGGGCGATTGCGATCATGGCGCACGCGTTGCCAGAGCTGCGGTGGGCGCGCATGAAGATATATGACGATGCCGCAGCCGGCGAGAACGCGGCGATTCGTCTCGGCGAGTACCGCACCGCCGCCGGTGGCAAGCACGGCGTTGTCCAGCGTGCAGAGTTCTTCGATCATCTGCGATTCCCTCGCGCGGAAGCCCGCCTCGCCCTCGATCTCGAAGATCACGGGAACGCGCACGCCGCAGCGGCGCTCGATCTCCTCGTCGGTATCGTAGAAGCTGCGCTTAAGGCGGCGCGCGAGCAGCCGCCCCACCGTGGTCTTGCCCGCGCCCATCATGCCGACAAGGATGAGTCTGCTACCGGGTTTCATGGCAGGGTTTCACGGCGTCATTCTACGCAGGTCGAAATATGTGAAGGCTGAAAACAAAACGGCCGGGAGGGCCCGGCCGTACGATGGTCTGCGAAGACGCGTCAGCGGCCGGTGAGGCGCTCGTTCATGATCCGCGGGGTTATGAAAACGAGCAATTCGGTCTTGTTCCTGACCGTCGCCGTATTGCGGAACAGGAACCCGATATAGGGCAGATCGCCGAAAAACGGCGTTCGCGCCGCCGTGACGTTATCGATCTCCTCGTAGATGCCGCCGATCACGACCGTGCCGCCATTCTCCACCAGCACCTCGGTCTTCACGTGCTTGGTGCTGATCTGCACGCCGGCCGCGGTGACCGCTCCCGGGATGTCCTTGTTGACGTCCAGCGTCATGATGACGTTGCCGTCGGGCGTGATCTGCGGCTTCACCTTGAGCGACAGGTTAGCCTTGCGGAACGAGACACTGGTTGCGCCTGAAGACGTCGCCTGCTGGTACGGGATTTCAATCCCCTGCTCGACAAGCGCCTCGACCTGGTCCGCGGTAAGCACCCGGGGGCTGGAGATGGTTTTCAATTTCTGGTCGGCCTCCGACGCCGAGATCTCCATGTTTATGAACTTGGTCAAGCCGGCATTGAAGAGGATGAGCGATATTGCACCGGCATTGAATCCGCCCGCGCCAGCCGCCGGCATGTTGACGAACGTCCCGCCGGTTGTTCCAGCGCCAAGGGTCTGCGCGCCGCCGACGCTTCCGGTAGCGGTATTTTCGAGAGCGCCGCCGGCCTGACCCGTGCCAATCGCGAAACGGTTATTGGTATTGCCAATTCCGTAGCCTCTTGCGCTGGCGCCCATGACCTCGTTGTATCCGAGCCGGGCTCCCAGGTTGCGGCTGAAGTTGTCACTAGCCTCGACGATACGCGCCTCGATCATGACCTGGCGCACCGGCACGTCGATCTTCGCGATCAGTTTGCGCACTTCCTCGAGGCGGCTCGGCGTGTCCTGCACGAACAGTTGATTGGTGCGCGTGTCCACCACCGCGCTGCCGCGCTTCGACAGAATGCGCTGCGTTGCGTCGGAAAGCAGCTTCTGCACGTCGATTGCCTTCTGATAATTGATCTGGAAGGATTCGGTGCGCGTCTGCTCAAGCTCGCTGATCTGCGATTGGGCCTCCAGCGCAAGCTTTTCGCGCGTCGCCAGTTCGTCGCGTGGCGCGATCCAGATCACGTTGCCAGACTTTCGCATGTCGAGCCCGCGCGTCTGCAGGATGATGTCGAGCGCCTGGTCCCAGGGAACGTCCTTCAGCCGCAGGGTAATGTTTCCGGCGACCGTGTCGCTGGTGATGACGTTCAGATCGGTGAAATCGGCGATCACGTTCAGCACCGCCCTCACCTCGACGTTCTGGAAGTTGAGCGACAGCTTTTCGCCTACGAAACGGCCGCGTTGCGCGCTCTTGGAATCCTGCGCCACGGCCTTCACCTCGATCACGAACTGGGTATCGGACTGGTAGGCATTGTGTTCCCACTGCCCCTTGGCCTCGATCACCATACGCACGTTCTCGCCCTGCTGAAACGCGCTGACGGTCTGCACCGGCGTGGCAAAGTCCACCACGTCCAGCCTGCGCCGCATGTTCTCGGGCAGAGAAGTCTTGAGCAATTCGACAACGATGTTCTGACCCTGCTGCCGGATATCAATGCCGGTGGAACTGTCGGTAAGGTCGATCAGGATCCGACCCTCGCCTGCAGGGCCGCGCCGGAAGTCCACTTCGCGAATCGCGTGCTTGGTGTCCGCCTTGCCTTCGGCAAAGTTTGCCACCTGGCCAGTGGTTGCGGCTGCCGCGGCCGCAGCCGAGGACAGCGTCACCACGATATTCTTGCCATCGAGTGCGACTTCATGGGTGACCGAACGGCGCAGGTTGAGCACGAGGCGCGTGCGGTCGGTGCCCTGCACCAGGTTCATGCTGCGCAACTCGCCCTGGCTGACTTCCTGCGCATTGCGGCCGAGCGCATTGCTCGTACCCGCGAAATCGAACACGATCCGCGCCGGGTTCGCGACCGTGAAGCTGGGGGGCGCAGCCTTGAGCGGTTCCTTGGTGGTGATCCTCACCACGACGTTGCCGCCTTGCTGGGCCACGTCGAAGGATTCGATGCTGTTTGCCTGAGCGAGCGCGAACCCGGTCCAGGCGAATCCAGCAGCAAGCACGACGTACAATTTTCCCAATCGTTTGAACATGTTCATTTACCGCCTCCCTGCATCTGCAGTGAAGTGCTGCGCTCTACCCAATCCCCGCCGCTGTCCTGGACCACTTCCTTGACGCTGATCTGGCTCTCGTCGATGCCGGTGATTACGCCGAAGTTCGGGCCGACGTAATTGCCCTTTTTCACGCGAAACAGGCTGGCACCGGCCCTGACCAGCGCAAACACGTCCTGGTTCTGGCTAAGCGTGCCCACCATTTGTATGGACTCCATGGGAAATGCCTCGAGTGGTTCCTTGGGCCGGTTGAGATCGGGCTGCACACCGCCCCCGCCGCCGCCGCCGGCAGCTGCCTGGGTCACGACGATCCGGCCGGGAACGAACGGATCGACCATGCTTTCGCCCTTGTAAGGCACGGGCTCGAACGACTTTACCTGTGGCAACGGATCCACCTTGCCACGCAGGTCCTTGGTCATCGCGGCGAGCTCCTGCCGGAGTTCGCTTTGCTCTTCGCCGCCGCAGGCGCCGAGCAATACCGCGCTCGCCAGCGCCGCAGCCATCCTTACGGTGGTGAGGGGTCTCATTTCTTCGCCGGTCCCTTGGTCGCCTTGCGCTGCGCCGCGACTTCGCCTTCATCGAGATAGCGAAAGGTTCGCGCGGTCGCGTCCATCGAGAGGTTGCCGTCCTTGCCGGCTTCTATCGAGATGTCGTTCAGCGTCACAATGCGGGGCAGCTGTCCGACATCGGCGGCAAACGCGCCCATGTCATGGTATGTGCCGGTCACCTTCACCGTGATCGGCAGCTCCGAGTAGAACTCGCGCGCAGACTCCGTGGTCGCCGGCCTGAACAGCTCGAATTGCAGGCCGCGCGACAAACCCGACTGGTTGATATCCACCAGCAGGGCATCCATCTGCGATTTGTTCGGCAACTGCTTCAGCAACGCGCCGAACTGCGTGTCAATCTCGCGCAACTGCTGACGGTGCAGGTCAAGGTTGATGGCCTGGGTCTTCTTGGCGAGGTAGTCCTTCTTCAGGGTTTCCTCCTGCTGCAAACCCTTTTCCAGCTCCTCGATCTGCCCCTGCCAGATGCCGAAAAAGCCGGCCACCGGAATTGCCACCAGAACGACGACGAGCACGAGCAGCTTCGGCGCGAACGTCCAGGTCCCCGGATCTTTCCAGTTGGTGTGCTTGAAATCATCCGCGATCTGCTTGAAGTTGATCGCCATGGCTATCCCTTCTTCGCCGGCGCGTCTTTGGCCGCATCCTTGGCGCCGTCCTTCGACCCGCCAACCGTCGGCCGCTTCAACGCGAGCTTCATGTTGAATTCGGAAATCCGCATCTTGCCCAGGGTGGTCGCCTTGATCTCGACCAGGTTGGGATTTGACAGCCAGGGCGAAGACTCGATATTGCGCATCAGCGTCGAGACGCGCGCGTTCGACTGCGCATAGCCAAACAGTTCGACAGCCGGGCCCTTCTGCCTGAGGGACTTCAGGAACACGCCTTCGGGCATCTGCCGCACCAGCTCGTCAAGCAGATACACGGTCTGCACGCGATCAGCCTGCAAAGTCTCGATCACCTGCTTGCGGGCGAGCAGCGCCGAAATCTTGTCCTTCACTTCCTTGATCTCGTCGATCTCCTTGTCCAGCTTGGCGATCTCGGATTTCAAGAACTTGTTGCGATCGTCCTGCGAGCTGATGCGCTGCTGGTAGACGAACCACCCGCCAGCGACGATCACCAGCCCGAGCGCCGCGGTCATCCCGCCCAGGACGGCGAAATGCGTGCGTGCGCGCTTGCGCCGCTCCTCGCGGTGCGGGAGTAGATTGATCTTGCCGCTCATACCGGGTCAAACCTCCGCATCGCCAGGCCGCAGGCCACGATCAGCGACGGCGCGTCCTGCATCAGGCGCTTGAGCTGGATACGCGGCGAGGTCTGCATCGCGCCGAATGGGTTAGCGACCAGCGTCGGCACCTGGGTGCGCGTATGCACGATTTCCTCCAGGCCAGGGATCACGGCCGATCCGCCCGCAAGCAGGATATGGTCGACGGTGTTATAGGAAGTCGAGGTAAAGAAGAACTGCAGCGCCCTCTGCACTTCCTGCGAGAGGTTCTCCATGAATGGCCGCAGGACCTCGGCCTCGAAATCGTCGGGCAGGCCGCCGGAGCGTTTCGCGTTCTCCGCCTCCTCCGGGCTCATGCCGTAGCGCGCGACGATGTCCGCGGTCAGCTGGTTGCCGCCGAATGCCTGCTCGCGCGTGTACACCGACTGATCGTTGCGCACCACGGTGATCTGCATCACGTTCGCGCCAACGTCGACGATAGCAACGTTCTGTTCCTTGCCGCCGCCCGGCAGCTGATTGATGACCAGCCCCAGAGCCGACATCTGCGCAAACGACTCGACATCGATGACCAGCGGCTTGAGGCCCGCGTTTTCCGCCACCGCGAAACGATCGGAAACCTTTTCCTTGCGCGTGGCCGCGATAAGAACTTCCACCTCTTCCGGGTTCGAGGGCGCAGGCCCGACGATCTGGAAGTCCAGGTTCACCTCTTCGAGCGCAAACGGGATGTACTGGTTGGCCTCGCCTTCGACGTGCTGTTCCAGTTCTTCCTCGCGCAGGCCGGCCTGAACGATGATTTTCTTGGTAATCACGGCACCCGACGGCACCGCCATGGCGACGTGTTTGGTACGCGTGGCAAGGCGCTTGTAACCGCGCGCGACCGCGTCGGCGACCGCCTCGAGTATGTTGATATTGCCGTCGACGACCGCGTCCTTGGGCAGCGCTTCGATGATGTAGCGCTCAACCCGGTAGGCACCTTTGCCGGCTTCCACAATCTCAAGCATCTTCACCGACGACGAGCTGATATCCAGCCCGAACAACGGCGGCGCTTTCGCCTTGAGGAAGTCGAGGTTCATTGCTTTTTTCCTTTTCGCATCGGCCTGTTAGGCGCGATACGTAGAATTTGCGTGAGATGCTAGCAACAACTATCCCTAGTGTCTAGTGAATCTTCCACGAAAGGGGAAGTCTATAATGCGCCGTGTCCCCGGCCGCGTGCAACACCCTCCTAAAGCTGGCGTAACCCCTTTGATTTGGCTTCGTTTTTTGGCGTTCCCGTTGATACTTTTCGGGGGCCTTGCAGCAGCCGGTGCCTTTCTGGCCGGCCTGGTCGTTGCGCTCGCCTACCCGAATCTGCCTTCGCTTGAAGTACTTACGGACTATCAGCCCAAAATACCCATGCGGGTCTACACCGTGGAGGGTGCGCTGATCGGTGAGTTCGGCGAGGAACGTCGCTCGCTGATTTCAATCAAAGAGGTCCCGGATCAACTCAAGCACGCGATCCTTGCCGCGGAGGACGAGCGCTTTTACCAGCATACGGGAATCGACTACCTCGGCGTCGCCCGCGCTGCCTATGCCAACCTCACGCAGGGGGGGCGCCGGCAAGGCGCAAGCACGATCACGATGCAGGTAGCTCGGAACTTCTTCTTGTCCTCCGAGAAGACGCTTACGCGCAAGCTCTACGAGGCATTGCTCGCTTTCAAGATAGAGAACAATCTGGAGAAGGATCAGATCCTCGAGCTTTACGTCAACCAGATATATCTCGGCCAGCGGGCATACGGCTTTGCCGCAGCATCGCAAATTTACTTTGGCAAGTCGCTCGACAAGCTGAGCCTGGGGGAGTCGGCAGTGCTTGCCGGCCTGCCCAAAGCGCCCTCCGCCTATAACCCTGTTGCAAATCCGCAACGCGCGCGCCAGCGACAGCAATACGTGCTGCGCCGCATGAGGGAATTGGGGCACATCAACGACCAGCAGCAGGCAGATGCGGCCAAGGCTCCGATCCATGTGCGCCGCGAGGTCGACAATTTTGCCGGGATCCATGGCGAATTCCTCGCGGAAATGGTGCGTCAGGCGGTCTATGACCAATATCCCGACGAGGCTTATACAAAAGGATTTCGCGTCTACACCACGATTCGTCAAGCCGATCAGGAAGCGGCCTACGAGGCCGTCCGGCGCGGGCTTTTGAGCTACGACCGCAGCCAGGGCTACCGGGGCCCGGAGGCCTTCGTTGAACTGGCAGCAAGCGCGAGCGAAGACGACTACGACGAAGCCCTGGCCGAGCACGCGGACGTCGATGATCTCAGGGCGGCGCTGGTGCTGACAGCCAGCGCAAAGGAAATTCAGGCGGTTCTCAGAAACGGCGAGATGGCGACCGTTTCGGGCGAGGGTCTGCGCTTTGCGGCGCGCGCGCTGGAGGACAAGGCGACGCAGCAACGGCGCATCCGGCGTGGCGCCCTGATCCGGTTGCAGAAAGACGAGAAAAAGAACTGGCAAATCGTCCAGCTGCCGGAGGCGGAGGCGGCATTCGTATCGCTTGACCCGGGCAACGGCGCGATCCGCGCCCTGGTCGGCGGCTTCGATTTCAACCGCAGCAAGTTCAACCACATCACGCAGGCCTGGCGCCAGCCGGGATCTTCGTTCAAGCCGTTCATCTATTCCGCGGCGCTGGAGAAAGGCTTTACGCCAGCGACCGTGATCGCCGACGAGCCGATCGTGATCGAAGCGGAAGTCACCGGCAGCCAGCGCTGGGAACCCAAAAACTACGACGGCAAGTTCGAAGGCCCGTTGCGCCTGCGCACCGCGCTCGCGAAATCCAAGAACATGGTGTCGATCCGGATCCTGCAGAGCATCGACCCGAAATACGCGCAGGACTACATCACGCGCTTTGGCTTCGACGCGGACAAGCACCCACCCTATCTCACCATGGCGCTGGGTGCCGGGTCGGTGACGCCCCTGCAGCTGGCGCGCGGCTATGCGGTCTTCGCCAACGGCGGCTTCCTGATCCAGCCGCATTTCATCCAGAAGATCGTCGACGATCGCGGCAACGAACTCGGCGCCGCCAATCCGCCGCACGCGGGGGACGAAGCCTTGCGCGTCATTGACGCGCGCAATGCATTCACGATGGATTCGATGATGCAGGATGTGACGCGCTACGGCACTGCGGCGAGCGCCAGCAAGCTCGGGCGGCGCGACCTGGCGGGCAAGACCGGCACGACCAACGATTTCGTGGACGGCTGGTTCTGCGGCTATCAGCCCGAACTGGTCGGCGTCGCCTGGGTGGGATTTGACCAGCCCAAGACGCTGGGCAAGAACCAGACCGGCGGCCGCATCGCGCTGCCGATCTGGATCGATTACATGGGCCGGGCCCTGAAAGGCGTCCCCGAAGCGCAGCGCGGCGTGCCCGAGGGCGTGGTGTCCGCGAAAACTGACGCCGACCCTGCGGCGGCGCCCGAGACACGGGGTACGCAGGAGTATTTCTACCGTGAATTCGCGCCTTCGAAGAACGATGCCGCGCCGGCGGCGATGCCGGCGGAACGGCCTGAACGGCCGGCCTTCTAGCGCAGCACCAGCGGCGTGCCCGCCTGCTGCGAGGCAAGCCGGGAGACCTCGGCAAAGAGCTCCGTTCCATTGCGTGTGTCTCGCCACACGGTACCGTCATACCGGTAGTGGAACCCGCCTTCCTTTGCGGCGACCCAGATCTCGCGCGCCGCAGTGTGCCGGTTAATCACCATTTTCGATCCATCCTCGAATTCGATCTCGATCAGGCCTTCGCCCTTGCTCTGAACGTCGGCGTCCGGCGCACTCGTCTCGAATGCGCTCTCCAGCGCCGCCAGCGCCGTGCCTGCAAGGGTCTCGAATTCGCTCTCGGTCATCGCGTTCGATCCTGCTAACATCCCCATTTTAGTCGTGGTTCATTGTCGTCATGCGTCCGGCCATACTTGCCTTGTCGCTTCTCCTGCTTGCCACCGGGTGTGGCCAGAGGGGGGCACTGTACCTGCGCGAAAATCCGCCGCCCGGGGTGAAGCCGCCAAAGCCAGAGGTTTACACGCCTCTGCCGTATCCGAAGGAAGCCGGCGAGGACGAGAGCGCCGGCGGCGCCAAGAAGTAAGCCCCGATGGCTTTCGCTTACCGTGCCGGCGCGCTGTGCGCCGAACAGGTGTCGCTCGAGGAAATCGCGCGCCAGTTCGGCACGCCCTGCTACGTCTATTCGCGAGCGGCAATCGAAGGCAATTTCGAGCGCTTCGCGAATGCGCTCGCCGGGCGCAAATCGTTGATCGCCTATTCAGTGAAAGCAAACTCCAATCTGGCGGTGCTCGGTCTGATGGCGCGACTGGGCGCGGGCTTTGACATTGTCTCGGGTGGCGAGCTTGCGCGCGTCCTCGCTGCAGGCGGCGATCCGCGCAAGGTGGTGTTTTCGGGCGTCGGCAAGACGCAAGCCGAGATCGAGCAGGCGCTGCGCGCCGGGATCCTGTGCCTGAACCTTGAATCCGAGGCGGAGCTCGAGCGCGTGTCCGCGACCGCGGCACGGCTCGGGGTCCGGGCGCCCGTCGCCTTCCGCGTCAATCCCGATGTCGACGCGAAAACCCATCCGTACATTTCGACCGGCCTCAAGGACAACAAGTTTGGCGTGGCCTATGCAGATGCGGAACGCGTCTACCGGGATGCCGCGCGGCACAAAAACCTCGAATTGGTCGGCATCGGGTGTCATATCGGATCGCAACTGACCAGCGCGGCGCCGTTCATCGACGCTGCAGCGCGCATCCTGGCGCTCACCGAAAAGCTGGCGCAAAGCGGCATTGTGTTGTCCCACATCGACCTTGGCGGGGGTTTCGGCATCCGCTACCGGGACGAAACGCCGGCACCGGTCAGCCAATTCGTGGATGGCGCACTGGGCGTGCTCGCTGGGCGCAGCGAGACGCTGATCGTCGATCCAGGCCGCTCGATCGTCGGCGACGCAGGCGTGCTGCTGACGCGCGTCGAATACCTCAAGCCGGGCGAATCGAAAAATTTTGTGGTCGTGGATGCAGCCATGAACGACCTCATCCGACCGGCGCTGTACGGTGCCTGGCACGAGCTGCGCCAGGTTCGCGAAGCGGAATCAGGTGCCGTGGCTGGTGTTTACGATGTAGTCGGGCCGATCTGCGAGAGCGCCGACTTTCTCGCCCGGGAGCGCAATCTGGCAGTCCGGCCGGGCAGCTTGCTTGCGGTAATGTCCGCTGGAGCTTACGGCATGGTCATGAGTTCAAATTACAATACGCGCCCGCGTCCCGCAGAAGTCATGGTTTCGGGTACCCGGGCTGTACTGGTTCGCGAGCGCGAAACAGTGAATCAACTCTTTGCCGCAGAGCGGCTGTTGCCTTAGGCTGCACGCCTTCATGAGTCTCGGAAAACGATACGCAGTCTTGGTCGGCCTGGTGGCGATTCTCGCTGCAGGGGGGCTGGTCGCCTATGTCAGCAGCGACTCCCGGGCTAAGGAAAAGCCCGCAGCCAAGGGCCCTAGCGCGGCGCCGGTGGCGGTGGTTGCTGCGTTGCAGCAGAGCATTCCGGTGCGCCTGCAGGCAATCGGCAATGTCGAAGCCTTCGCCTCGGTCGCGGTGAAATCCCGCGTCGATGGCCAGATTCTGGAAGTTCACTTTCGCGAGGGCCAGGAAGTGAAAAAGGGCGAAGTGCTGTTCCGGATCGACCCGCGCCCCTTCGAAGCCGCGTTCAAGCAGTCCGAGGCGCAGGCACTGCGGGACGCCGCCAACCGCGACCAGGCTGCCTCGCAGGAAAGGCGCTACCAGGAGCTGCTGGACAAGAACTTCGTCTCCAAGGATGCCTACGCGCAATACCGAACCAATGCGCAGACCGCGCAAGCCACCGCAAAGGCAACTGAGGCGGCGCTGGAGAACGCCAAGCTGAACCTTGAATACACCGTAATCCGCTCGCCGATCGACGGCTATGTCGGCCGCGCGCTGCTGCAAGGCGGCAACATGGTGAAGGCGAACGACACGATCTCGCTGGTGATCATCAACCAGGTGAAGCCGGTGTACGTCAGCTTCGCCATCCCGGAACAGCAGCTGGCGACGGTGCGCGACCTGCTGCGCAAGAACCCACTGTCCGTGGAAGTCTCGGCGCCGGGCAATGACAAGACGATCGCCACCGGGCGCATCGCGTTCCTCGACAACGCGGTGGACCAGACCACGGGCACGATCAAGGTGCGGGCGGTGTTCGACAATGCCGACTCGACGCTCTGGCCCGGCCAGTTCTACACCGTGCGCGTCAAACTCTACGACCAGGAAAACGCGATCCTCGTGCCCTCGCGCGCGCTGCAGACCGGACCCAACGGCCAGTTCGTCTACGTCGTGAAAGCGGACATGACGGCTGAGTTGCGCAAGGTCGTCGTTGCGCGCACGGAAGGCGACATGGCGATCCTAGGCGAAGGCAACGTCGTCGCGGGCGAACAGGTCGTGGTGCGCGGCGCACTGCGCCTCGCGCCGGGAATAAAGGTCAACATCCTGGACAGCGCGGCAGCTTCGTGAACCGTCTCCCATGAACCTTTCGGAGATCTTCGTCCGCCGGCCGGTCATGACGATCCTGGTGATGATCGGCATCCTGATCTTCGGCATCGTCGCTTTCCGCCTGTTGCCGGTGAGCCAGCTGCCAAACGTCGACTACCCGACCATACAGGTGACCGCCGAGCTGCCCGGCGCCTCCCCGGACACGATGGCCTCGGCCGTTGCGACAGTGCTGGAAAAACAGTTTTCCACCATCGCGGGCATCGACTCGATGACCTCGATTAGCGGCCAGGGCACCTCCTCGGTCACGATCCAGTTCAGCCTGGACCGCGACATCGATGCCGCCGCGCAGGACGTGAACTCCGCGATTGCCGCCACCGCCAGGCTGCTGCCACCAGCCATGCCGACACCGCCATCGTTCCGCAAGGTGAATCCAGCGGATTTCCCGGTGTTCTTCCTCGCGCTGACTTCGGACGTGATGCCGATCTCGACGGTGAACGAGTATGCCGAGACTTACCTCGCGCAGCGCATATCGACCATCAGCGGCGTCGCCCAGGTGCAGGTATTCGGGCAGCAGAAGTACGCGGTGCGGGTGCAAATCGACCCGAGCGCACTCGCCGCGCGCGGGGTCAGCATGAGCGAGGTGCAGCAGGCGATCGCCAGCTCCAACGTCAACCTGCCTACCGGCACCCTCTACGGCAAGGACCGCATGTTCGCGGTACAGGCGACCGGCCAGCTCTACGACGCGAAAGCGTTCCAGTCGGTGATCGTCACCTACCGCAACGGCAACCCGGTGCGCCTGGGCGAGGTCGGCCGCGTCATCGACAGCGTGCAGAGCGACAAGGTGGCCGCCTGGTTCAAGGACAAGCGCGGCATCGTGCTCGCCATCCAGCGCCAGCCGGGCACCAACACCATCGAGGTGGTCGACGCAATCAAGAAGCTGTTGCCCACGTTCCGCGCCGAAGTGCCGCCGAGCATCGGCATCGATATCCTCTATGACAGGACCACCATGATTCGTGCCTCGGTGGCCGAGGTCGAATTCACGCTGCTGCTGGCGCTTGCGCTGGTGGTAATGGTGATCTTCATTTTCCTGCGCAACGTCCCGGCGACGATCATCCCGAGCATCGCGCTGCCGATGTCGATCGTCGGCACGTTTTCCATCATGTACGTTTTCGGCCACAGCATCGACAACATTTCGTTGATGGCGCTCACGCTTTGCGTCGGATTCGTGGTGGATGACGCCATTGTCATGCTCGAGAACATAAGCCGCCACATCGAGATGGGCAAGAGCGTGATGCAGGCGACGCTGGACGGCTCGAAGGAAATCGCCTTCACCATCGTGTCGATGACCATTTCGCTTGCCGCGGTGTTCATCCCGGTGTTCTTCATGGGCGGCATCCTCGGGCGCCTGCTGCACGAGTTCGCGGTGGTCATTATCGTCGCCGTGCTGATTTCGGGCTTCGTCTCGCTCACGCTGACGCCGATGATGTGCAGCCGCATCCTCAAGCCGCATGACCCGGACCGGAAGCACGGGCGCCTGTACATGGCCTTCGAGCGGGGATTCGACGCCTGGCGTGACCTCTACGGCGCGACGCTGCGCTGGGTGCTCGCGCATCAGCGCGCCACGCTGATCGTTTTCCTCGGAATCTGCGTGTTGACCGGCGTGCTGTTCGCGCGCGCGCCCAAGGGCTTCCTGCCGAGCGAGGATTCCGGGCAGCTGTTCGTGTTCACCGAGGGCCCGCAGGACGTTTCCTTCCAGGGCATGGTCGACCTTCAGCGCCAGGTCGCCGACATCGTGCGCCAGGATCCGAACGTCGAAGCCATCATGTCCTTCGTCGGGGCGAGCAACTTCAACCCGGCGATGAACAGCGGCCGCATCACCATCGCGCTCAAGCCCTACGGCAAGCGCAAGCCCGCCGATGAAGTGGTGCGCGGCCTGCGTCCCAAGCTCGCCCAGATCGTCGGCATGAAATCGTTCGTGCAGAACGTACCGACGATTCGCGTCGGCGGTTCGCTCACCAAGAGCCCTTACCAATACGTGATCCAGGGGCCGAGCACCGAGCAGCTCTATCAGTGGGCCCCGCGGATCGAGCAGAAGCTGCGCACGCTGCCGGGCATTGTCGACGTCTCGAGCGATCTGCAGATCGCCCGGCCGCAGGTAAACGTCGAAATCGACCGGGAGAAAGCCGCCGCGCTCGGCATTTCGCCGCAGGCGATCGAAAACACGCTCAACTTCGCGTTTGGCTCCTCGCAGGTATCGACGATCTACACGGCGACGAACCAGTTCTGGGTCATCCTCGAACTCGAACCCCGCTACCAGCAGGACCCCTCGGCGCTCGCCATGCTCTACGTGCGCTCCTCGACTGGCGCGCTGGTGCCGCTGAATTCGGTCGCCAAGCTAAGCTACAGCGTGGGCCCGCTGGCGATCACCCACCTGGGCCAGCTTCCCTCGGTGACCATCTCCTTCGACCTGCGCCCCGGCGTGGCCTTGTCGCAGGCGATCGACGAAGTCAGGCGCGAAGTTGCGACCATGGGAATCCCGGCGACCATCAACGCCTCCTTCCAAGGCACCGCTCAGGCCTTCCAGGCCTCGCTGCAAGGCATGGGGCTGTTGCTTCTGTTCGCGGTATTCGTGATCTACCTGGTGCTCGGCATCCTTTACGAAAGTTTCATCCACCCGCTCACCATTCTGTCGGGCCTGCCGACCGCCGGCCTGGGCGCGCTGCTTACGCTCATGGTCTTTGGCATCGAACTCAACATGTACGCCTTCGTCGGCATCATCATGCTGGTCGGCATCGTCAAGAAAAATGCGATCCTGATGATCGACTTCGCGATCGAAGCGCAGCGCAACGAAGGCAAGGCGCCAGAGGCAGCGATCTACCAGGCGGGCATCGTGCGCTTCCGGCCGATCATGATGACCACCGCTGCAGCGCTGATGGGCAGCCTGCCGATCGCGATCGGCTTCGGCGCCGGCGGCAGCGCGCGCGCACCGCTCGGCCTCGCGGTGGTCGGCGGCTTGCTGCTGTCGCAAATCCTAACGCTCTACATCACGCCCGTGGTCTACCTGTACTTCGAGCGGTTGCAACAATGGATTGCCGAGCGCCGCGGCGCGCGCGTACAGGTTGCGCCTCGCACCGGCGCGGAAACAGGACTCGGCGGCGTTCCCGTCCCGGCCGGCCCGCACGCGCCGAACAAGGCGCTCTAGCTAGATCGAGAATTCGATCAGGAATGGCCCGCGGCGGGCGCAGGCTGACGAAAACACGTCGGCAAACGCCTCCAGCGTTTCCACCCTCACGGCTTCCACGCCCATCCCCTCGGCCAGTTTTGTCCAGCGAATCTCCGGCCGGGAAAGATCGAACAAATCCCGTGAGGCCGGCCCGGGTTGTGCGCCGACTGCGGTCAATTCTCCCTGCAGGATGGCGTAGCGCCGGTTGGCGAACACCACGTTGACCACGTCGAGCTTCTCGCGCGCCTGAGTCCAGAGCGCCTGTAGCGAGTACATACCCGCGCCGTCAGCCTGCAGGCAGACAACCTTGCGGCCGGGACAGGCAACCGCGGCGCCAGTAGCTGCCGGGAATGCATGGCCGATTGCACCGCCGGTGATCTGGATCCAGTCATGCGGCGCGGCGCCCCAGGTGAGTGGAAACAGCGCACGGCCCGAAGTGACGGCATCCTCCGCGACAATCGAGTTATCCGGCAGCAGCGCCGCCAGCGTCAGTCCGAACGCCTCGGGCTTGAACGGACCACTGTGCAACTCCGGCTTGGCGACATCGCTGCGCACCGGGGCGTCTTTTACCGCCCCCAGTTCATCGGCCAACGCCTGCAGCGCGCCGATGATGTCCTCGCCGACTTCGGCCAGACGGTGCACGGCGCAGTCCTCGGGCCAGAGCTCGGAAGGCTTGCCCGGGTAGGCAAAAAAGCTCACCGGGGCCTTCGCGCCCGCAAGTACGAGGTGTTTCGTGCCGCCGAGTACTTTCAGGGCCGCATCGACGACATACGGAATGCGATCCACCGGAACACGTCCCTGGCCACGTGCCATGAACGGTACCTGCGTGGGCGTGCGCAACTGGGCACCGGTCGCGTGTGCAATGCGGTTCGCCGCTTTCAGGCCAGTCTCTCCGAGCGCGGCGCCGGACAAGACGAGTACGGAAGGCTGGCCCGAGCGTAGTGCCTTGGCGATCTTTTTGATCGTTTCCGGCGCTACGGTGGTACGCGGCGCGGGCGCAAGCGGCTTGCCCAGTTCCCCGCCCTCATTCCACGCGCAATCCGCAGGCAGGATCAGGGTCGCGGTTCCCCCGGGAGGCGTGCGCGCCGCCTGCACGGCCGCCGCCGCGACGGCGCCGACGCTCTTCGAGTCCGCGCTGGTGCGCACCCAAGTGGAGACGGTGCGTGCGAGTGCCTCGGTGTCGGCGGCCAGCGGCGCGTCGTACTGGCGGTGATAAGTGGCGTGATCACCGACGATATTCACGATCGGCGTATGCGCGCGCTTGGCGTTGTGCAGGTTGGCAATGGCATTGCCGAGGCCGGGACCGCAGTGGAACAGGGTCGCCGCGGGCTTGCCCGCCATGCGTGCGTAGCCGTCGGCAAATCCGGCGACCGCGGTTTCCGCGAGCCCCAGCACGCAACGCAAGCCCGCGACGCGATCCAGCGCCGAGACGAAATGCATCTCGGAAGTGCCGGGATTGGCAAAGCAGGTGTCGACGCCGCAGGCAACAAGCGTGCGGGCGAGGCTTTCGGCTCCGTTCATGCCGATTTTCATCCGCCGAATGCTAGCATCGCTGCGAACTGGAGAAGGAAATATGGCCGCTGCCCACGAAACGCGAAATATGGCGCTGTTCTGCGACTTCGAGAACGTCGCCCTCGGCGTGCAGGACGCGAAGTACGAGAAATTCGACATCAACCGCGTGCTCGAGCGCCTCCTGCTGAAGGGCTCGATCGTCGTAAAGAAGGCGTACTGCGACTGGCAGCGCTACAAGGAATTCAAGATCGGCATGCACGGCGCGTCGTTCGAACTGATCGAGATCCCGCACGTGCGCCAGTCTGGAAAAAACTCGGCGGACATCCGCATGGTGGTGGACGCGCTCGACCTCTGCTACACCAAGGGCCACGTCGATACTTTCGTCATCATCAGCGGGGATTCCGATTTCTCGCCGCTGGTGTCTAAATTGCGAGAGAACGCGAAAGTGGTGATCGGCGTGGGAGTGAAGAACTCGACCTCCGACCTGCTCATCGCCAACTGCGACGAGTTCATCTTCTACGACGACCTGGTGCGCGAAGAGGACACCAAACGCAAGGCGGCGAAGAAGCGCAAAGAGTCCGCCCCTGCCACGGCCGCCGGCGGCGACAGGCAGCAGGAAGCCTTCGACCTGGTCACTGAGACGCTGCAGGCGCTGATCGCCGAACGCGGCGAAGGCGAACGCATCTGGGGCTCGATGATCAAGCAGGCATTGAAGCGCCGCAATCCGGGCTTTAACGAGTCCTATTACGGCTTCAAAGCTTTCTCAGATCTGCTCGAAGAAGCAGAAAAAAGAAAGCTCGTGAAGCTGGAACACGACGACAAGTCGGGCGGCTACCTGATCCGTCCGGCCTAGTTCAGTAGGTCTTGTACGGCAGGAACTTGCCGGAGAGTTCCACGCGCACGCGATCGCCTTTTTAATGCGGCTCGCGCGAAATGTCCATCGAGAAGTCGATCGCGCTCATGATGCCGTCGCCAAATTCCTCGTGGATCAGCTCCTTGATGGTGGTGCCGTAGACACTAACGATCTCGTACCAGCGGTAGATCAGCGGATCGGTCGGCACCGCGGTCGGCAGTGAGCCCTTGTAGGGCACGATCTGCAACAGCAGCACCGCATCCGTCGGCAGGCCGAAAATCTTGCCTACGACCTGGGCCTGCTTCTTTGTCATCTGCATCTGTCCCAGGCAGGCGGCCGTCGTCCACTCCTTGGACTGGCCCACCTTCTTGGCCACATCGGCCCAGCGGATACCCATGGTCACCTTGCGGAATGCGATCAGGTCGGTCACGTCTTCGCGTTTCATTGGTTGGTCGCAAGCTTCTTCGGAGCAATGGGACAATCCGGGAGTTGCATCAACCGTGCCACGCCAAATCGTCGCGGTTTGCATCGTTCGAAACCCCTACAGGCATTCCGTTGGTGCGAGCGCCCGAGTCGCGCACCGTTTTGATGCGGTTAGGGATTCAGCTGCTGGTAGACCGCGTTGGCGACTTTGATCAGGTCTTCCCGGCCCAGGTCCGCCGAGGACAGCGCGTAGCCGAGTTTGCGGTCGATCCAGTAAAACACGTTCACGTTCCCCTCGGACGCGTATCTAAACGCCGTCTCGCGGTTCTCAGTGGCTTCGGTTCTCACGTACAACGTGATGCGGCGGCCTTTCTCGGTCTGGTACATGAAATGCGCCACGGGCCCGTTGTCGCCCGGCAGCAGCCTGCCGCCGATCAGGTTGTAGCCGATTGCATCCAGCTTGGGTGCGCGCACCTGGGCGCCGAGGCGTTTGGAGAGCCAGGCCACCAGATGCTGCTCCTGGTCGGCACCCACCTCTACCGGATGGCGCACTTCCGGCGAATAGGTGGCGTGTGCGACCGCAGCGCGTTTGACGAAGCCAGGCACTTCCGCCTGCACGGTGGCTGCGGAGCGCGATGCGCGCAACTGCCATCCGGCGAACACACCAACGCACACTCCGACCATGACCCAGCCCGCCGCGATCGCGGCCGCGCGCCCGTGTCGCGGCTGCGCATGAATGCGGGCGGCAATGCGCGCCGGCACCGGTTCGTCGAGTACCGGGTCGTAGAGCTGGTGCAGCGCCTGCGACAGCGATTTCAACTCTGCGTCATCCTGCGGCGTGTTATCCATCGTTCACTTCACAATCTTCAATTGCGTGCCACTACCCGCCGGCAATCCGGAGAGCATGGCGCGCAGCTTTTCCCTGGCCCGCGCCAGGCGCGACATCACGGTGCCGATCGGGATCTCCAGTGCGTCCGCCGCCTCCGAGTAACTCATGTCTTCCAGCGCCACCAGCAGCAGGACCTCGCGCTGGTCTGGCGGCAAGCGCCGGATTGCGGCATCCAGGTCGCGCAGCACCAGCGCGTCGATCTCGCGCCCCGGCTGCGCGAGTTCCGGCATCTCTTCGTCCAGCGGCGAACTGGGCCGCGCCGCCCGCCGCTGATTGACATATACGTTGTGCATAACCGTAAACAGCCACGCCCTGAGATCGGTACCGCGCCGATACAGATGCAGCTTCGACCAGGCGCGCTCGAGCGTGTCCTGCACTAGGTCATCGGCCGCAGGCCGGTCTCCGGCGAGCGCCCGCGCGTAGCGCCGCAGGCGCGGGATCAACTCGACGATGCTCTCGGCGTCGTTCACTGTGACTAACAGTCTACCCGCGCCGCTATTCCGTCAAGAAAAGCAAAAGCCCCGCTGGCGCGGGGCTTCGCTGGGCAACGGGATAGGCTATTTCTCGCGGTAGGCGTCGTGACAGGCGCCGCAGGCCTTGGCCACGCCGCCGAACGCCGCCCTGACGCCGGCTTCGTTCTTCGCTCGGGCTACTGCACCGAGCTTGGCGGTCTCGGCTTCGAGTGTCTCGGCTGCGGCCTTGAACTTGGCCGTGTCGGTGAACGTTTCTGCCTTGGCCTTGCTCTTCTCGCCCTTGGTGCTCGCGTCGAAGCCATCCCAGGGCATGCGTGCAAGATTCTCCAGGAACGTCGCGTTTAGGGCTACAACATCTGCGTTGTACGGAATGTTGCCTTTCAGCATGCCGCCAATCGGGCCGAGGTACTTGCCCTGCAATGTCATCACGGCCTGGCGCTGTTTCACCAGGACATCGGGCTTCGCCTGCGCCATTGCCTCGAGCGATGCACCACCCAACGCGGCAACCATCACCGCTGTAGCCAACAATTTGGTTCTCATCCGTACCTCCTCAGAATGGTCGTTTTACGATCAGATAGACGGCAAACGCCGCCACGGCAAACAGTACGAGCGCGGACCACGGGCTGGCGAAACGCGCCACCACGCTCCCGGCCACATCCGCCGGCAAGCGCTTCACGCCGGTGAACATCGCGCCGACAAGATTCTCTTTCATGAACACCGCGTGGTACAGCACCGCGACTATGTGCACTGCCGCGAGCAGAAGCAGCAGGTTGAAATTCCAGGAATGAAACACCGACAGCTGGTCCGACGTCGCTTTGCTGACCAATGTGGCAAGCGGCCCCTCGGACAACAGGTCGTCGTTGGCGAACAGACCCGTTCCCGCCTGGAACAGCAGCGCCAGGAGCAGTGCCAGCACCATCCAGCCGCCAAGAGGGTTGTGTCCGGCATGGGCCGCAGGCGCGCGCGCAAGAAGTTTCCTCGCGAAGCGAAGGCAAGCCGAAGGTCCTGCCAGAAAATTCGAGAAGCGGGCGTAAGTACTGCCGGCGAAACCCCAGACGATACGAAACAGCAGGAGCGCGAGAATCGCGTAGCCGCTTCGCATATGCCAATCCATCCAGTCGCTGCCTGACTTGCCGCTGAAGAACATGAACGCGAACAGCAGCACCAGCAGCCAGTGAAACAGCCTCACCGGCATATCCCAGACCTTGACGTGCGCTTCCCGGGTTTCCATGCATACCCTTCCTAACAGGCGCGACGGGGGTTTATTCCCCGGCGGCCGTTACCGCAGCCCGGCGACGTACTCGGCTACGGCCTGGATCTCCCGGTCGGTCATGCGCGCGGCAACGCCACGCATCATGCCGTTCGGATCGTTCGAGCGCGTGCCGGAGCGAAACGCCTTGAGTTGCGCTTCGACGTACTCGGAGAACTGCCCGGAAATGCGCGGATACTGCGCGGGGATGCCGGCGCCGGACGGGCCGTGGCAGCCGGCGCAAGCCGCCACTGCGGTGGCAGCGTTGCCGCCACGATAGATCTTCTGCCCCAGGGCAGCGAGTTCCTTGTCCTTCGCCGTCGCAGGCTTTAGTTTTTGCGCAGCGTAATGGGCCGAGACGTTCTGCATGTCAGCGGCCGAAAGATTCGCAATCATGCCCGCCATCACGGCATTGTCGCGCGCCGCTTTCCTGCCGGCCTCCGGCTTGAAATTGACGAGTTGCTTGTGGAGATATTCGTAGAACTGGCCCGCGAGTTTCGGATTTGCCGCCGCCACGCTGTTGCCATCTGCGGCATGGCAAGCAGCGCAGACCTGGGAGGCGATGGTCTGGCCTTTTGCGGCATCGGGCTTGGCGGGGGCTTGGGCGGCAGTGGTTCCCGCGCACAACAGCGCGGCGACGCTCGCGACACGAGCCAACTGTCGAATCATGCGGCAGCTCCCTGAGTATTGCGGTGGAAAGCCACGATTTTATTAGAATTTCCGCCCAGGAGGGAAAACAGGGCCCCTCCCCCGTTTGGGCATACCATCGGCCTCTTGTCCGCATTCCCGCAAGCGCGTTTCCTCACATCGGCCGCCAAACCTCAGGATTTCCCGCCGGAGGCCGGGCCCGAACTCGCCTTCGCCGGGCGCTCGAACGTGGGCAAATCCAGTGCGATCAACGCCCTTGCGGGCCGCAAGCGGCTGGCCTTTTTCAGCAAAACACCTGGCCGTACCCAGACGATCAATTTCTACGACCTTGGCGACCAGGCGAGGCTGGCGGATCTCCCGGGGTACGGCTATGCCACGGCCTCGAAATCGATGCGCGCCAGCTGGGATGCCCTGATCGGCGGCTACCTGATGGGGCGACCCAGCCTCGCCGCCGTAGTCGTACTGATGGATGCGCGCCATCCGCTTACGCCCAACGATCGCCATTTCCTGGAATGGTTGCGGCCGGTCCCGGCCCTGCGCCTGGTATTGCTGTCGAAATCGGACAAGCTGACACGGGTCGAGCGGGCCAAGACACTTGCCACCACCCGCGTGACGCTCGATAAGGCCGCGATGACGTCCGAGGTCATGCTGTTCTCCAGCAAGAGCGCCGAAGGCGTCGAGGAAGCGCGTCGACTGCTGGAAGGCTGGTTGCGAAAATAAAAAGCCCCCGGAAAAGGGGAACTAAACCGGGGGCGGAAAACGCCCCGGCTTGGGGCCGGGGCAACCCGCTCAGGGAGGAGAAGCGGGAGACGACTTGCATCGTCTGAAGGTAAGATTGCCGACGCTGGAAAAAGTTCCAGCCGTGTCACGCACCGAAAACCTGCCTAATAATCAGATGAATATCTACGGATCCTTTCCAGCGGTACGGATGCGCCGCATGCGGCGCAACGATTTCTCGCGCCGCCTGATGCGTGAAACCGTCCTGACGGCTGATGACCTGATCTACCCGGTCTTCATCCAGGAAGGGAAAAACCGCACTGAGAAAGTGGCTTCGATGCCGGGCGTCGAACGCATGACCGTGGACCGCTTGCTGCCAGTGGCCGATCGCTGCATGAAGCTGCGCGTTCCGGCGATGGCACTGTTCCCGGTAATCGATCAAAAGCTGAAAACGCTGGACGGTCGCGAGGCGTTCAATCCGAAAGGCCTGATCCCTCGCGCAGTCGGCGCATTGAAAAAACGCTTCCCCGAACTTGGCATCATGACCGACGTCGCCCTTGATCCGTACACCTCGCATGGCCAGGACGGCGTCATTGACAAGAGTGGCTACATCATCAACGACGTCACGCTCGCGATCCTCGAGAAGCAGGCGCTCGCGCAGGCACACGCGGGCGTGGACATCGTCGCACCCTCGGACATGATGGACGGCCGCATCGGCCGCATCCGCCAGGCGCTCGAAAAAGCAGGCCACATCCATACGAAAATCATGGCGTACTCGGCAAAATACGCGTCGGGCTTCTACGGCCCCTTCCGCGATGCCGTCGGTTCAGCGAAGAACCTCGGCAAGAGCGACAAGAAAACCTACCAGATGGATCCGGCGAACTCCGACGAGGCGCTGTGGGAAGTCGGCCTCGATCTGGCCGAAGGTGCCGACATGGTGATGGTGAAGCCCGGCATGCCGTACCTCGATATCCTGCGGCGGGTGAAGGATGAATTCAAGGCGCCCACCTTCGTCTACCAGGTGTCGGGCGAATACGCGATGCTGCGCGCGGCGATCGCCAATGGCTGGCTACCCGAGTCATGCATCATGGAGTCGCTCACTGCATTCAAGCGCGCGGGCGCGGACGGAATCCTCACCTACTTCGCGCTCGAAGCCGCGGCGCAGCTGCGCCGCTAGTCAAATACCAGCAGTATGCCGTGCGCCTGATTGGCGCCCACGGCGAGCGCGCCGCCCTTGAGCGCGACAAATGAAAAACCGCCATGCTTCAATTTGTCTGCCGCGGCGTTCTTGTCGTTGATATGGAGGCGGATAGCCGCGACCGCCGGTTCGCTTGCGCCGGCGTACGCCACGGGCAGTCCGTCAAAGAGACGAGCATAGCGTACGGGATCGGGGGTCGCGATCGTTACGGATTTGATTCCCGCAACCCCGTTCGCATGACGCTGATATTCCGGGCGCCAGACGATTTCTCTTGTGTGGTGCTCGCAGAAAAATGTGCGGAAGCCCGGCGTCTCGGCTGGCGGCAGCTGGACGAGGGTGAATCGCGCTTCGCCCAAATCTTTGACCGGGCGCGACAGCGCCAGCGGCGCCTCCGCAGGAATGCCGGCCTTCGTCAGCTCGGCATGCACGGCCGCCGCATCGTCGGTTGCCAGCGCCAGCGCGCCAACGCCTTCGCCGTCCGACAGGAATTCTGCGAAATACTGGAAGGCCGCCGGCGGCGCGGCAGGCAGAGACATGAGTTCCAGATAGTCGCGCCCGAACATGACGCAGTGGTTCTGCGAGCCGAGGGAGTGATGGCCGCGCGGCGTAAGCGTGAATCCGAGCCGCTCGTAGGTCTCGTGTGCGCGATCCAGGTCCCGCACGAGGATCACCGCGTGGTCCAGTCCTACGACGTGCGGAAACATCAGGGCGCGCCCGCGAGGTCCAGCGTCCTGAGGAAGCGCTCGGCGTTCTGATAGCCGATGACGCGCAGCCCCTTGAGCTCGCGGCCCCCATCGTCGAAGAAAATAATTCCTGGCGGGCCGAACAGCGAAAAACGCTTCAGCAGCGCCTTATGTTCCGCGGTATTGGCAGTGACGTCAGCCTGCAGCAGTAGCATCGCACCCAGCCTCGGCTTCACGCGGGCGTCGCTGAAAGTCAGCGCCTCCATCTCCTTGCACGATACGCACCAGTCGGCATAGAAATCGAGCATCACCGGCTTGCCTGGCGATTTCAGCTTTTCCTCGAGTTCCGCGATCGAAGAAACACGCAGGAAATCGGTACTGCTGCCGGCCGGCCTGAGCACCGGCCAGACGATCCACAAGGCCACCGCGAGCAGCAGCACGCCGAAAACCTGCTTCACCCGGATCATCCACGGCCCGGATTTCGGCAGCAACGCGCCTTCCGATACGCCGACCACGAGCAGCGGAATACCCATGCCGATGGCCATCGCAAAAAGCGCCGTTCCACCGAGCACCACGTCCCGCGTCTGGCTGATGTACAGCAGCGCGCCGGCGAGTGGCGCCGCAACGCAAGGACTGACGATGATCGCCGACAACGCGCCCATGGCGGCGACCGATGCGACACGACCACCTCGGAGCCGGCCGTGCGTCGCATGCAGATGGTGATGAATGAACCCGGGCAGCTGGAGTTCATACAAGCCGAACATTGAAAGCGCAAGGACAACAAAAATCGCCGCGAATGCGCCCAGCACCCATGCGTTCTGCAATGCGGCCACGAGCAACGTGCCAGACCATGCGGCGGCCACGCCCGCGATGGCATAGGTGACAGCCATGCCGAGAACATATGCCGTGGACAGCAACAACGCGCGCACCTTGCCGAGATCCCGGCCTTCCCCAGCGATGATTCCCGAAAGGATCGGAATCATCGGCAGCACACAGGGCGTGAATGCGAGCAGCAGGCCGAACCCGAGGAAACTAGCGAGCACCAGTAGCGGCCCGCCGGCCTGAAACAAGTGCGCGACCTCGAGATCGCTGATCTGCACGGTGAATCCGGGTGCCGGCGGCACCGGCTCGCGGGCCGGAACCGCCGAGAATGCGACGAGCTGGACCGTCACCTTACTGTCCATCGGGATATAGCAAACACCCGCGTCCGCGCAGCCTTGCGAAGTGACGGTCAAATGGAGCGGACCTTCCGCGCTCTCCACCGGCAAACGGATGACGACGTTCTTGCGATAGGTCTCCACCTCGCCGAAGAATTCATCCTTCTTGCGGATCCCCGGCGGAAACTGCGGCGCGCCGAGCTTTGCCTTGGATCCGGGATCCAGGGCAAAGCGGAACCGCTCCCGGTACATGTAATAGCCCTCGGCAATCGCGAATTGCACCTCCACGGTGGCCGCATCCAGCGCGCTCACTGAAATTGAAAACGCCTTTTCAGGTTCGAGCAGATTGTCGATGTTCGCCGCCGGAGCGGCGCCGGCGGCGAGAAGACACCACAGCAAGGAAAGAATTCTAGTCACGGGAGGGATTTGTCTCGGCGGCAACCCAGTCCAGGTATGCCGGAAGGCCGCGTTCGATTGGGACCGCGATGATCTCGGGAAGTTCATAGGGATGGCCGGCACGGATCGCAGCTTCCAGGTCGGGATAACCCTCGGCCGTGGATTTGATCAGCAGCGGATGCTCTTCATCATGCTGGACCGCGTCCTTCCACCGATACACGGAATGGCAGGGCGCCAGGATATTGACGCACGCCGCGAGGCGTTTTTCAATCAACGATCCGGCGAGCCTTTCCGCGGCCGCCCGATCCGGCAGGTTAGTCAACACCAACAGTGTGCTCATGTGCCAATCCCTCCTGTACAGTCGGGTAGCGTAGCCGCGCGCCAAGGACACTTTTCAAACGACCGTTGTCCAGCCTGCGGGATTCATTCCAGAAGGACAGCTGCCCCGGCGGAATGCGTGCCGCCGCCTCGCTCCGCGCGATGCGTGGAGGGCGCGGCAACCCGGCACGATCGGCGACCAGATCGAACCATTCGCCCATCTTGAGCTGCGTATCATCTGAGGCGTTGTAGGTGCCCGGCGGAGCGTCGTCTTCCAGGGCGCGCGCGCAGATGCCGGCGAGATCCTCGGCGTGGATGTGGCTCGTATGAACATCGTCCTGCGCGCGCAGCGTCGGCGTCCCGGCGCGCAGGCGCTCCAGCGGTAGCCGGTCCGCCGCATAGATTCCCGGTGCGCGCAGCATGACCAGCGCGACGCCGTGCCGCGTGCACCAAAGTGCAAGCTGTTCCTCGGCATGGGCGCGCCTTTTCGCGCGCGCGCTTTGCGGGTTTGGGGCGCGCAACTCGTTTACCAGCGCCCCACCGCAATCGCCATATACACCGGTGGTACTGATGTAGACGAAGCGGGTTGGTAGAATTCGCTTCCTCTCGAGCGCCGCAAGGAGGTTTGCGGTGCGGCTGTCGCCATCGCCCGTTTGCGGCGGCGGCACACAGTGCAGCACGGCATCCGCGGGCTCGAGCGAGGCCAGGCTTTCGGGCCGGTCGAAGTCCAACCCGTTCGAGCGCGAAGCAAAGCGCAATTCGAAACGGGATGCAAGCAATGGAGCGGCGCGGCGCGCGATATCGCCGTAGCCGGCGATCAACAGACGTTTCATCGGTGCAATTGTAGCCACATGCATACAGTCACTCTGCAGCCCAGCGGTCACCAGTTCCAGGTCGAGGACGGAGAGGCCGTGCTTGCCGCGGCGCTGCGGCAGGGTTTCATCCTGCCCTACGGCTGCAAGAACGGCGCCTGCGGCAGCTGCAAGGGAAAGATCCTTTCCGGTGCCGTGGACTACGGCGTCTACCAGCAGAAAGCGCTGACCGACGAGGAAAAAGCGCAGGGCAAGGCGCTTTTCTGCCAGGCGAAGCCGCTTGGCGACCTGGTGCTCGAGGCGCGCACCATCGGCGCGGCGAAAGACATCCAGATCAAGAAACTTCCCTGCCGCGTGCAGAAAATGGAACGGCTGGCCGACGACGTGATGGCGCTGCACCTCAAGCTGCCGGCGAACG